>CAZPMA010000124.1:0-7733 GCA_964587535.1 uncultured Bacteroidales bacterium | reverse complement strand
TAGTTGAAATGAACCGTGCGGCTAAAATCTTATATAATTATAAGGATTACAGGGCTTTTTGCAAAACTCCAGACAGACATGATAATACTTTAGTGAATGTTAAAGATGTTAAGATATTTTGTAATCAAGATCAAACCAGGTATCGATTTCAAATTACAGCCGATAAATTTCTAAAAAATATGATTCGGATTATTGTACATAATCTGATGGAAATAGGTAATGGAAAATTATCTATCGAGGAGTTTGAAAATTTTTTAATTCAAAATAGGCCACCAAAATATTTTAATTTAGCATATCCACAAGGTTTATATCTAAGCAAAATAAAATATCCCTTTATAGACATTCATTCAAAAACAGAAATGTTTTCACCTGTTTTTTTGAGTGAAAACCAGTGGGAACTTTTATAAATTATCTTACTTGATCTTTTATTCATTTCATTGTAACTTGAATATCAAAAAATAAGTTATGAGAATTGCCTTTCTTTTCATTTTTTTATTACCATTCTTTTCGTATGCTCAACAATCATTAAAAATTGAAAATCGAGAAATAAAATTATTCCCTTTTGAATATGATCGCAAACTTGAAATAGAATCTCCTTTAGAATTTGAAGGCAGGGAATATATTTTGGCAAAAACTTCCAATAATAAATATACAGTTATTGATGTTACTGTTGAAAAAGGAGATCCTTATAATTATAGAGGAAAGATAAGAGGAAAAGGAAATCAAGTTTATATAGATGGCACAGATTTTCCTACTTTGGCAAAAACAGGGCTACATTCAGAAATGGAGTTACTAAATACTAAATCTATTGCAGGTAGGTCTATTGCAGAAATTACCATGCGTGGAAGACCAATGCGAATGTCAGGTGCCGGTTTTATGGCAGAAGATGAAGATATTATTTCTGTTCTTTTAGGAGATAATAATCTTGTAAAAAAAATGAACTTAACGCATCCCAAATTAGCTAAAACTATTTTCCATTATTGGAATATACTTCAGCTTATTGAAGAAATTGGAGTTGGGCAGGGAATATCAGTTCCAGCAATTGATACAATTTTTTATAATAATCGTATTATTAAATATGTAATTCCAAGTTGTCGAGGATGGCAGGATTCTTTATTTGAAGATTCTATAATGGGTGAATGTCATTTGGAAATGATCGTTGAATTGAATGATTCAGAAAAACAGTATATCGATAAACAATTTAAACAGTTATCAAAAGAACAAAAGCAGGATTTTATCAAGAAACTCACTCATATGCATACTGGTGAAATGGCAGCATATTATATTCAGCGATATGGATTTTGTGAAGGACATACAGATTATAGAGCCGATCCCATAGTTCTAGCATATATTTTTGGACTCAGAACGCTAGAAGAACTATACAATGCTTTCGATGGAAAGATTTATGAGAATATATTTAATCATCACAAATCAAAATTTTAAAATGAGACTTTACATAATATTTTTTCTTTTAACAGGTTTTCTTTTTTCTAGCTGCGGAAGTAAAGCTCAGATTCAAATACAAAATCAAGTAGACTCACTAGTTAATGTATTAGTAAAAGAACGAAGGCAATGGAATGAAGCATCAGAAATATTGCAAGTTATTGGAGAACCTGCAGTTGATAAGTTGTTAGAAGTATTACAGGATAATTCAATCGATTCGTGGCCAAGAAGAAAAGCAGCTCTAACACTAGGGGGAATAAATTCTCCTAAAATGATTAATATCTGTCTTAATATTTTCACTGATGAAAATGAAGACATTGCTGTAAGGAATAATGCATGCAGAGCACTGTTGTCAACAGATCTTGCTGGTTACGAAGATTTCTTAATTCAGCAGGCACAAGCAGATAACCCTAAACTCAAAAATTCTTGCTATCAGCAGTTAGGAAGAATTGGTTCAGAGAAGGCAATTAATTTTTTAATTTCCGAATTTGATTCTATAAATGATATGGGAAAATGGATTGTTTTGCATGATCTTGTGAAATATGAAAATGAAGATATAAATCAACTGTTTTTAAAAGCTTTAGATGACAATACCTGGTGGATGATTAATGAATATGCACATGATGTTTTAATAACTAAAGGGGAAACTGTTTTAGATTCTCTAAATCAAATTTTTAATAATACAGATAATTCAGAATTCTTACGTTGGAAGGCTATTTGGATTATTAAAGATTTGAAAACAGATAAAAAAATTCCAATTTTACGTCAAGCCCTAAACGATAAAAGTTGGGTTATACGTAATGAAGCAGAAGTTGCATTAAATAAATAATAAATGGTAATAGTAACAGTAAAATCAAAGACTAAACCTGAATATACTGAGCAATATTTAAAAGAGTTTAACAAGACGGCTGAGGAAGTTCGAAAAGAAGAAGGTTGTTTAGAATATGAATTATACCAATGTGGAGCCGATAAAACAGAGTTTTTTTTATTTGAGCGTTGGGAATCAAAGAATCATGTTGATGTTCATTTAAAAACAAAACATATGCTAATGTTTATAGAAAAAACCGAAAATTGGTTTGAGTCTAAAGATGTTCAGGTTTATGAAGCAGTTTAGGTTTTATAAGTTATTTCCCTTAAATGTAAAATATTTCTGTGCAGTATAGCTAAATAGAACTACAATTAGTGTAGTTATAATTTTAGATAGAGTAGCATACCATCCAAAAACTTCTACAAATAATCTGAGAAATATGTAGTTTAGCGTTATGCTTCCGGAAACTGTTAAACCATATCTAAATAATTGAATTCTTTTTCTAAGATAAGAGCCCGGAAAACTGATAAATTTTGCCAGAATAAATCCCAGGGGGAAAGTAATAGAAAAAGACATCATAAAGGCTGCTATGTGAGGAGATATTACAACGATACCTAAGTCAACAATTTCTTTTTTTAAAACGAAATTATAGAATACGTAATAAAGAATAATATCTAAAGTAGTGTTTGATCCACCAGTTGCAGCATATTTAAAAGTTTGTTCGGGAATAAACTTTTTAAAAGGCGGATAAAACCACATAATAATGGTTTCAATAAAATCTATTATTTTATAAAAAAGCTTCTTCATAATCTAAATTTACCGGGCAAAAATATTGAATTATCTTTAATTGCATAAAAAAATATAGAAAAAGACATAATAAAAAAAGAGAGGCAAAGCCTCTCTTTGGATATTGAGTTAAGGTTTGGTTTGGTTTTTACTCAACAATAAGTTTATAACTTTCTTTCATTTCATTATTGTAAATCATGATAAAGTAAATTCCGGTCTTAACATTCTCTATGTTAATTCTCTCTTCCTGGTATCCATTTACCTGTATCTCATCTTTTGAAATCACAACTCTTCCTTGCAGGTCGATAAGCTTATAAGAAATTGTTGTTAATTCGTCAGATGTTAACTCAAGAGTTGTTTCTCCGCTTGCAGGGTTTGGATAGATTTTAGCATTAACATTTGCAACAATGGTATTGTCTTCATATGATGGAGCTACAGATTTTCCAGCTCCAATATTAACTGTATAATCTTCAACTTCACCATACGTAAATACTTCACATGGAGTAGCTACTTTATTATATTTCATTGAAACTCTCATTCTTGTAGTTCCTGTTAAAGCATCACCAGGAACTGTGAACGAACCTGTAGTTGTTGTAACTCTTGATTCAACAGAAAATGCCAATTCAGCACTTTCATCAAATTCACCATCTTGGTTATAATCAATCCAGATAGCATATACTTCTTTGTATGCTCTTCCTGAATATCCGGTATAAAGTGTTATGCTATATGCACTTCCTATAGATAAATTAGCTGTCATATTAGTATAATCTGCATAACCACCATTATTTCCAGAAGTATTGTTTAAATCTGCAATTGTAACACCATTAATCCATTCATCGCTTGTGTTTGTACCATAAGAATCGCAATATGAAATTACAAGATCTGATGTTGTAGCATTAATTGAACTGCTTAATGCAGAAGTGTTTCCTGCAGCATCTTTAGCTTTTACAGCAAAAGAATAGGTAGTTGATGATGATAAGCTACTTACAGCATAACTAGTTGTTGATGAACTACCAATATATGTACCACCCCGATATACTTCATATTCAGTAACACCAACATTGTCAGAAGAAGCACTCCAGCTTAATGTTAAGCTTGATGAGGTAATACTACTTGCGACTAATGATGTTGGAATTGATGGTGCTTCAGTATCCTGAACAGCATCGGTAAATGTAACTGTATAATCTTCAACTTCTCCGTAACTAAATGTTTCACAAGCTGTTTGTTCCGCATTGTATTTCATAGAAACTCTCATTCTAGTTGATCCACTGGCTGTTGCAAGAACTGTAATGTTTCCTGAAATGGCACTAGAGCTTAATGATCCGGCATCAAAAACAAGTTCATTGGCATCATCAAAATCACTATCTCCATTATAATCAATCCATATTTTCCAGTACTCATTGTATGATGAACCACTAAATCCTGGTGTTAATGTAATATTAACAGTACTTCCTTTTTCTAAAGCAATAAGTTCAGAAGTAAAGTCAGTATAATTTGCAGCCCCTGATGAATTAGAATATGATCCTATTTCAACATCGGCAATCCATTCGTATGTTGAATTTTCTCCTTCAGATGTACAATAAGAAAGAACAACATCATTTGTTGTAATATTTAATGTGCTGCTGGCAGCAGAAATATTTCCAGCTGCATCCTTAGCAGTAATATAATAAGCATAAGTAGTTGATGCATTTAATCCTGTTATATTATATGATGTATTACTTGTGGCTGCAAGGAAGCTACCATTTTGGTAAATGTTATAAGCAGTAACACCTATATTATCAGTAGAAGCATTCCAACTTAAAGTAAATGAACTTTCGGTAATACTTGAAGAAGCTAAACTTGTTGGTTCAGTTGGTGCTTCTGTATCTGCAGCATTATTTGTTGTAACATTTAGAGTGGAGCTGGCACCAGAAACATTTCCGGCAGCATCTTCAGCAGTTACATAAAAAGCATATGTTGTTGAAGCTGATAATCCGGTTACATTATAAGATAAGCTGCTTGTTGTAGCTAAGAAACTACCATTTTTGTAAATGTTATATCCGCTAACACCAACATTATCTGTTGATGCTGTCCAGCTAAGTGTAAATGTTGTTTCAGTTATGTTAGCAGATGCCAGGCTTATTGGCACTGTAGGAGCTTCTGTATCTTCTGTTGTTCCTCCTATCTCAGTAATGCTACTTACATATTCAATACTTGGTTGCGATGAATATGAATCACGGGTTCCAACCACTTCAATTGTTTTACCAACAACACCCGGATTATTTTCAGGACTCCATTCATCGCGCTGATCTGTTTCTAATTTTACAATGATGGTTTCAGTTCCATTAATGTCTTTCATTATTAAAGCATAAATGCCATTAAATGATTCTGTTATAATTCCATCAACTGTTATATCTGTGCCTTCTGCTGTTGACAGAGCTTCACTAACACTTATTCCTGTGCCGGTACTCCCAGAATTAAGTTCTCCACTTACAACATTACTGTTACTGCTGCTGCCATATTCATTATAGGCTAAAATATAGTAATAGTAAGTTGTTCCTTCTGAAACAGAGTTATCGGTATATGATACAGTATTAGCAGCTAAGTCAGATAATATATTATACGATGATCCATTGGTTGATTTATAAAGTTTGTATCCATTTTCGTCCGACACATTAGTCCAACTTAAACTTATGCTTGTAGATCCTGAATTTATTTGCAAGCTTGGTGTTGAAGGTGGATTCTCTGTAGAAAATCCCCATGCACGAGCAACCAGTTCAGGATAATCAATGTATGGATTTCTATCTCCTTGATAAGTCTCAATTTGTCCGTTTCTTTCTAATTCATCAGCGTCCACAGGGTCATCCAAATGCCATTGATAAAATGCATTTATATCTCCAATCTGACTAATGTCTCCTGCCTGTGTAGGATACATGGTGTAGAAATAGAAAATAGAACGGGCAACATTTCCTTTATGATCTTCACGTGGTTCAAATTTTGAGTTTGCGTATTCGCTGTAAAAATCAATATTCGAACTGGGAATTGTTGTTTGTGACTGATCTAAATACATCCACTTTGCAGTTTCATTATCGTCAATATCATAAAATGGATTGTTAGATCGAGTACTATTCCAGTTTTCATAAGTTGGATATAAATGATGTAAATCCGAAACCATCGGGTTTGCTTCATCAAAGAAACTTTGTGGAATTGTATGTTCACAGTTTATTGGAGCAGGATAAGTAGTTGTACCGCCATAAGCGCTATTTACTTGATATCCTGAATAAACACATGTAATAACACCGTTTTCATTATCGATATAGTTATAAAGATAAACACGCGCGTTATCGTAACCTAAGGTTTGATGTTGTCCATCATAGTAGTTCGTTTTCAACCAGGTTTTCAGTTCTTCTCCTGATAAATCTGAAGGAGGAACTTGTGCATTAGCAACAAAGCCAATTACGGTTAATAAAATTGCGAGAAATAAATTTCGCAGGGTAGAGCTTAAATTCATAGTAGATGGTTTGTAAATTAGTATAACCCAAAAATAGGATCAATTTGACTTACAATCCATTACAATTACTTTCCTGTAGTAAAATGTTTATAGTGTGTTAATAATCGTGGAAAAGCTTATTTGTGTGCAAACCTTACTAGTTGATTGTATAATAACGCTTTACGGGAATGAAATCTTATTAGATTAGCGGAGTGTCCATTTAATAGTAATTACATAAGTTTATTTAAAAATATTTGGAGAATATTAATTTTATTCCTTTTATTACATTCTGGTATAAAAAGTAAGATTTAGCCTAAACCAATTTTATTTTTTAACTTACGATTAATATTATTTTGACTTTATCGTACAATAATTGAGCATTTAAGCAAAAGCAATGGACTTAATTAACGAATTTGCATTTATACTTTCACAGAATAAGACACCAGAATTTGATTCTGTTTTACCTGCTAATTCTAAAATTAGAAGATTGTATGAGCTCATAACTTCTGGAAGTGTAAAAAATGATGATGAAGCATCGAAGGTTATCTATAATTCAACTAAAGCAGATAAAAAATATTTGATGTTAAAGCGAAATTTGGTTCAGAAGTTATCTGATTTAGTATATACACAAAACCATGAAGAAATCGACCAGGAGAATTATACAAACATGCATTTACAGGTTGAAAAAGAGCTATTAATTGCAGAAAAACTACTATTGCAAAACGTTTATCATAATCCAACAAAGATAATTTCTAAGGTTGAACAAACAGCTGAGAAATATTTCTTTATCGACATTCAAGTGTCAGCAGCGCGTAAATTCAGGTCGCTGTATGCTTTAAAAGGCTCTCCCCTAAAAACTGCCGAGTATGATAAGAAGGTAGAACAATTGGTAAAATATCAAAATTATTATAATGCATCCCGGGGAATGTGGGAGAAATTATATAGCAAAACAAAATATACTCCTTCTCGCATAGATGAGATTATTAACGAATGTAAAAGCTCTGTAAAAAAAATTGAAAAGTGGCTAAAACTCTATAGTAGCCCTTTTATTCATATTTATTATTATAAAACTCTTATCCTATTAAATCATCAGTTAAATAAACAGGAACAGTTATTTAATTGTCTAAAAAAAATGGATTTACTTGTAGCAAAATATCCATTTATCAATACAAAATCATTAAAATTAGATATTGGATTTTATTATGCCAGATATTACAGGGATACAAA
>CAZPMA010000123.1:0-7751 GCA_964587535.1 uncultured Bacteroidales bacterium | reverse complement strand
TCTTCCATGTTTGTCAGCTAAATCCTTAACTAGTTCTTTAATTTCTGGCATTTTGTTTTTGTTTTATGAATTAATTGTTATTTTATTAACAGTGTTATTTTTTTAACACACAAATCTCATTTAACGATTTGATTTCCAGAAATAAATATAGAGTTCAAGTTTGGTGAAGAATATGACATTTATTATGTATTCTCATGATAAAAGTCATGATTTCGTATTTTATAAAAAACTTAAATTCTGTTTTTCAACTTCTTACAATATTTATATGTTGACTAACACATGGTACAAGAAAACTTAATTTATGCTTTTCCGCTGTATTAAGTTCTAACATCCACTCTTGCAGCTGTTTTTCGTTTAATCTTCTTTCATTGTAGTACCTTTGATCCTCATCACCACTATAATGAATTAATGCTATTGATTTTGGTGTTATCTTCTTTAAAAAATCATGTATTGAAAAACATAATCTCTCCACTTTAATCTCTTGATTAAAGAAATAATCAAAACATCGACAGTAATTAGCAGAAGACCTATTGATGTGCGGAAACAGAAGCATTCCAATTGTTATCTCTTTTTTGTATGCCTTTAATAAATCTGATTCCTTGTTATTAATACCGTTTAAAATACTCCAGTGGTTACTTTTAGGGTATGGAAAACGATTATTAGCATCAGCAATCAATAAATTTATATCTATCAGTTTATTATAATCATGATCTCTTAATAAAGGACAAAGTATATCTCCAGTAAATAATATCTTTTTGAAATCTGATTTATCTTCTATTTTAAAAAGCAACATAACAGCCCCAAGGGCACTTTGCCCATGATAAACAGGAAATGGGATTACAGAAGTATGCTTAACATCATTAATCCTTATTTCTTCAAAAGGGATTAATTCTTTAAACTCAATAAAATCTTTCAAATGTGGGAATGATAATAATGTTTTTTCAAAACAGAGTTTGGTAGCATATACCGGATATCTTCTTTTGCCTGTTTTGTAATAACTCTGCACAATCCAATCAATGCCCAATGTATGATCTATATGCGAATGAGTTAAAAATAAAGCTTCAGGTATACGATTGTAATTTTTTATTAGGAATTGGGCTGCTCCGTGTCCTGCATCAATCATTAATTCCCAGATGATCTCATTTGCTTTTGGGTTTTCTTTTTCAGAACAAACAATTGAACAAGATGCATTTGCCAGATCTTCTAGATTCTGACTATTATAAAAGGGATGCTCCTGCCCTATTATTACGGGCCATGCATTACCTCGTCCATTTATCCGTACCTGAATCTGTCTCATTTTATAAAAAATGGCACTTAAGTGCCATTTAAATTATTTTATTATATTCATTTCATCAATTAAATGCGTTGCTCCGGCATACTTATCAATAATAAATAAAACATATCTTATGTCTACCGAAATATTCCTACTTTTCAACGGATCAAACATCATATCACTCATTATTCCCTCCCATGCACGATCAAAATTTAATCCTATTAAGTTACCTTCTGCATCTAACACAGGGCTGCCTGAATTTCCACCTGTAGTATGATTGGTAGCAATAAAGCATACAGGAACTGTTCCATTTTCTTCGTACAAACCAAAATCTTTTTTAGCATACAGATCTTTTAATTTTTCAGGAATTTCATAATCAAATACTTTTGGATCTTCTTTTTCGATAACTCCATCAAGAGTTGTAAAGTATTTAAATTCCACTGCATCTTTAGGTGAATAACCTTTCACATTACCATAGCTGACTCTCATTGTCATGTTTGCATCGGGGAATAGTTTTTCATTGATCTTCATTTCTTGCAAACCTTTAAGATACAACCTATACAGCTTATTTGTTTCTGCATTTAATGAATCGTATTTAGGCTTAACTTTATTGTAAAATATATTTGCAAACTCACTGTAAAATTTATATGCAGGATCTCCGCTAATCACACTTACATTATCCTTTGTGATAGAATCTAATAATTGATGAATTTCATTTTTCTTATTAAATATAGTTTGATTATACAGATCATCAGAATATTGCTCAAACTCTTTTAAATCAAAGTCACTTATTATAGGATAAAATTCTTTATTAACTGTTTTGAAATACTCAGGAATAAGAAAATTGAATATTTCCTGATCGATCTCAACAGCATAATCTTTGAAGAAATAATCTGTTAGTTTTTTAAGCTTTTTTATTTCTAAACTAATTAATTCTTCATCGCTATTGTTTTCAACAGCTTCCACTAAACTTTTAAATCTATAGGAAAAACTAAGCATTTCATTAGCTCTTACTGCTTCCCACCATAATTCATATGCTATTAAATATTTTTCTATTTCAGAATAAATCTTTGAGAGATCGGTAATGACACTTTGATATTCGTTCTTGTTATTGTTAATGGCCCAATTTGTAAATTCATTTTCAAGGATTAACTTTTTTTCCACTGCATTTAATCTTTTAAGGCCTTTAATTTCTCCATCCCACCTTTTCCATGAATTGCTTATTCCATACTTTTTAGCTCCATATTTTAGCTTGATAGTATCGTTATTTGTTTCGTAAGACTCAATGATTTCTATTCTTTTATCTCTCAAATTATAGTTTAATGGATTTATAACATCCTGAACTAAACGAATCGCATCTGATGTAATATATTTTTTTGTACTGCCAGGATAACCGATAACCCAGGTAAAATCGCCTTCATTTAAGCCTTTAATTGATATTGACAATGATTTCTTTGGTTTGTAAGGTACATTGTCTGGGGAATATTCAGCAGGTTTATTTTCTTTATCAGCATAAATTCTAAAAACTGAAAAATCCCCGGTATGACGTGGCCACACCCAGTTATCGGTATCGCTACCAAAATTACCTATTGAAGCGGGTGGATTACCAACCAGTCGAACATCTTTAAACTCTTCATAAATGAATAAATAATATTGATTCCCGTAAAAGAATGGTTTTATACTGGCAATAAAGTTATTGTCTTTCACAGCATCTTGTTCAAGTAAAATAATATTTGCATTAATTATGCTGTCGCGTTTTATATCTGACAAATTCTCAGTTACATCTTGAAGTACTTTTTCAGTCACATCTTCAATTTGCTTTAGAAATTTAACTGTTAATCCGGGAGCAGGTAATTCTTCATCCATTGATTGCGACCAGAAACCAGTCTCTAAATAATTATTCTCTAAAGAACTGAGTCCTTGAATCGCTCCCCTTCCACAGTGGAAATTTGTTAATAATAAGCCTTTATCCGACACTAGTTCTCCAGTACAACCACGACCAAATAACACAATGGCATCTTTTATACAAGCCTGGTTAATACTATAAATATCATCGGCAGATAACTTAAATCCTTTTTCCTGCATATCCTGAATATTCAGTTTCTCAATTAATAAAGGAATCCACATTCCTTCATCAGCTTTACTAAACTGTAAAAATGTACTGACTAAAATAATTGCTAAAACAAATTTTTTCATAGTTATTCTTCATTAATAAATTCATCTAATTCTGTATATAATTTCTGAATTGGCAAACCCATGACATTGAAAAAAGAACCATCAATTCTTTCCACTCCTATGTAACCAATCCACTCCTGTATTCCGTATGCACCAGCTTTATCCATTGGTTGAAAATGATTAACATAATAATCAATTTCTGCAAATGTGAGCTTTTTAAAAAACACATCTGTCTGGGATGTAAAAGCAAACTCCTTATTTTTCGATTTTATACAAACCCCTGTATATACCTGATGGCATTTACCAGAAAGCTCTTGTAGTATTTTTATAGCATCTTCATTATTTTCAGGCTTTTGAAGCACTTTATCCTTTAACCACACAATAGTATCAGCGGTTATAATTATCTGATTTTCTTCAATATCACCATCAAAAACGGCTGCTTTTTTCTGGGCTAAATATAAAGGTATTTCTTCCCTTTGCAGATCTTTAGGATAGGTTTCATCCACAAACTCTTTAAGCTTGATCTCAAACTCTAAACCTATTTCTTTCAATAAGTAATGACGACGTGGAGATTGCGATGCTAATATTATTTTATAATTTTCAATATTAGGAATAAACATATCTTAAAAATTCTGTACTATGTTATAGTTGGCTAATAAGGCATATAAAATGCCAGCTAACATGATAAATTTTGACAAATTACTAGCTTTGTGATAATCCTTCTTATCATCAGCCTTTATTATCATATAAATTAGATATACCAAAGGAATAACTAATAATAAGATAAAATATATAAATGTAAACTTATCTCGTAGGAAAGTAAAATTCAAGAACATCAGTGAAAAAGCTGTTGTTAAAATAAAAGTAATAATCACAATCTTAGAGTTTAAAACTCCCAGAACAATTGGCATTGTTTGTCTTCCATAAGCACTATCTCCCTCAAAATCTTCAACATCTTTTATAATTTCCCGAATTAATGTTAGCAAAAAAGCAAATAGAGCAAATGCTCCTACCCAAAATACTATAACCGAGAAATCTGTTCGCATTTCTCGAATTAACAAGCCATATTCTTTATATAATAATGGTATCTCGAATAATAATACCATGAGTGGAACTAAGGCAGTTAGCAATGCAACAATCACATTCCCAATTAAAAACTGTCTTTTATAAGTTGTTGAATAAAACCATAAAATACCAGTTATTAAAACAAAGATTAGAGTTAACAAAGGAATCCCAATATAAAATGAAATATATGCTCCTAAACCGATTCCAATTGTGTTAAAAATTATATGTAACAGAATGGCCCATCTTCTATTTAGTAATCGCCCAACGATAACTGTTTCAGGTCTGTTTACCAAATCTGTTTTGGTGTCAAAATAGTCATTAATTACGTATCCTGCAGCTGTTATTAATACTGTTGCCATTACAAGAAAGAAGAAGTTTAATTCAGAAAATTGCAACTTTAATCCATAAACTTCCAGAATAGGTTTAATAATACAAAAACGCATTAAATATTGCGTTAGAAATATTATTAACAGATTCTTGTAGCGTATTAAACGTAAAAAGTTGATCATTTTACTATTGTTTCAAATTTAAAAAGTTTTTCCATTTACCTTGCAAACGTAAAACTTGTTCAATTACATCTCGAACACACCCCCTTCCACCTGGAAATGTTGAAATATATTTCGAAATCGCTTTAATTTCTTCAGCAGCGTCTGAAGGGCAGGTAGCCAATCCAGCAACTTGCATAACTTCATAATCGGGCAAATCATCTCCCATATAAAGAATTTCTTCTGGTTTTAATCCATATTTAAAATAAAAATCTTCAAAATCATTAACCTTATCTCTGGATCCCAAATAAATATCAGTAATACCCAAATATTGAAAGCGCTTTTTTAATGAATCTGAACTACCACCCGAAATGATACCAATTTTATAACCTTGTTTCAGTGCATATGCCACTGAGTAACCATCTTTCATATTTACGGAACGTACAAATTCACCACTTGGATCAAGGTAAATCTGACCATCAGTAAAAACTCCATCAACATCAAAAACAAATGCTTTTATATTTCTTAAATCTTCTTTAAAATTTGCCATTATTTTTAATCATTCTTTTTATTTAACTTAAAAATACCCTCACTAGCTAATTTATATAATTCTTTAAATTCAGGGTACTCTTTTAGCATTTCCAGGTGCATTTCTATAATATTCTGATCATTTCTGACAGCAGGTCCTGTTTGAGCTTTTTTCGGATGACAATCAATTGCTTTATTGGCGGTTTCAGAAATAAGCGGTTTTAATAAATCAAAGCACAAATCTGCATCTTCTAAAATATTGGTTGCTGCAGAGTACATATAATTAGCAAAATTACAAGCAAATACAGCTGCCAAGTGCAATTTCTTTCTCTTATCCGAATTAATTATCTTTACACTTTTACTTAGACTTGCAGCTAAGTTAAAAAGTTTATTCTCGAGCATTTTTGAATTTGCTTCAATACAAATCGGAATAGTAGAAAAATCTAATTCTCGATTCTTTGAGAATGTCTGCAAAGGATAAAACACGCCGTAATTCTTAAACTTATCCTTGAAAATATCAATACTTACACTTCCTGCTGTATGCACTATTATTTCATCTTTAAGATCCAAATATTTAACTATTTGAGCAATTATTTCATCTTTAACCGCAATAATATATAAATCTGCATCTACAGGGATATGATTTACATCGTTGGTATAGTGAGTTTTAAATTTTTGGGCTAAAGTTTTAGCTGTATTAATAGTTTTACTGTATACGCATTTTATATGGTATCCTGAATTGTATAAAGCTGTTGATAAATGAGTTGCTACATTTCCGGCACCCAGAATTACTATACCGTTGTTATAATGATTTATAGAACTCATATTTTATAGTTTAAAACATAAAAATAATCGAAAATATTAAGCTTTCAAAAAGCGCCAGTAATAAAAAAAGCTCCTAATCTTTCGAAAAGGAGCTTTTAAATTATAGATTAAATATTATTAGAAACAATATTTGTTTTCTTCGATTAATTTATCTGCAATTCTTCTTCTTGCATCTTTAGTATTAACTCCAGGAACTTTAGTATAAATCTGAGCACCTTTCAATAATTTCTCAGACATAAGTTCATCATCAATTGAATAAATAGCATTTAATGCATGTTTATATATATCAGAAGCAGCATCAAACATATATACATCGAGCATATCTTTATATAAGTTGAACATTTCTTCTGTTTTGATAGATTCTAATTTCTGAACGCGCAACATGGTTGATTCGGCAACATATGCATGCATTAAAATATCAGAAATACTATTTAATACTTCTTGTTCGTGAACTAACTTACGATCAAATTTATTAATCGCAACTTCCATTAACATCAAAGCAACAGCTTTGAAATTTTCAACAAAGTAGGATTTATCTTCGAAATATCCTTTCGGAGTAAAACCATCAGTTAAGCTATCTAATCCAGCAACAATTTCTTTTGCTTTATCGAACATTGGGATATGTCCCTTTTGTCCGCGCTTAATTATAGTATCAGTAACTAAGATTCGGTTGATTTCGTTAGTTCCTTCGAATATTCTGTTAATACGGGAATCTCTATAATTTCTATCAGCAGGCATTTCTGCAGAGAAACCCATACCACCCATTATTTGTACTTCCTCATCAACAATATAATCTAAAGCTTCAGAAGCAAATACCTTCATGATTGCAGCTTCAGAACCAAATTGGCCAAAAGCATCCATTAAAGCTCTACCTGTATCGCAACCTTCCATTTCTTTGTAAATATCGTAAGCATTATCAATATCTTTACTTACTCTATAAACAGCAGATTCAGATATGAAAGTTTTAATAACCTGTTCTCCTAATTTATGTTTGATTGATCCGAAGTTAGAAATTAACTGACCAAATTGTTTACGTTCGTTTGAATAATTAACAGATTGATCAACAGCTCTTTTAGCAGCACCAAGTACGTTACCACCTAACTTGATACGGCCCATATGAAGAATATTCAAAGCTATTCTGAAACCTTCGCCACGCTTTCCTAGCATATTTTCAACGGGAACTTTTACATCGTTAAAGAAAATTTGACGCGTAGATGAACCTTTAATCCCCATTTTCTTTTCTTCGGGGTTAAAAGTAATTCCTTCGGTTGCACTTTCTACTATAAATGCACTATAAACACGATCATTATCGATCTTAGCAAACACAGTTAAAACATCAGCAAAACCCCCATTTGTAATCCACATTTTTTGTCCGTTAAGAACATAATGTTTTTCATCTT
>CAZPMA010000122.1:0-7890 GCA_964587535.1 uncultured Bacteroidales bacterium | reverse complement strand
TCCGTCTCCCGCTCAAAACTAAAGATTGCCTAAAAGCAATCTTTTTTTGTTTGATGAATTACTTTGTATATATATTATTCTCTAAATTATTTATATTTTTGGGGCAAATAACCAGAAATAATCAATTATGTCTGAAGAAATGAAACAATGTCCTCGTTGCGAATCGCCTTATGGATATTATTTACGTGAAAATCTATATGCTTGTCCGGAATGCAATTATGAATGGAACCCAGAAGAAGTTACGAATGAAAATACCTTAGTAGTTAAAGATTCAAATGGAAACATATTACAAGATGGAGATTCTGTAATTGTAATTAAAGATTTACCTGTTAAAGGAGCTTCCGGACCAATAAAAGCTGGCACTAAAGTGAAAAAGATTCGATTAACAGAAGGTGATCATAATATTGACTGCAAAATTGATGGTTTTGGAGCTATGGCTTTAAAATCAGAATTTGTTAGAAAAGCATAAGTTAAAAATACTTTTTAACAATAAAGCCAAAATTTATTGCACTTCCATCAACTGTCTCAAATTCACCTAGATCTACAATTTCAATATTTTTAGCACTTGCTGAAGAAGCTTCATAGCTTACATAACAATAAGATAAACTAATTGAGAATGACCATTTACTAGCATCGAAATAGCGCTCCCACTCACCAATAATATGATAACCGAAAGAAGATTTATAGTCTATTGTTAGTTCACCGTCAGGTAAGTTCGACATATCTTCCCATTCTATTTTCATTCCTGTTGGAATATAGTAACCAAGTCCTCCACCAACTTTCCATGCACGATAATCTTTTCTGCCAAAAATTATCCATTTTATGCTTGTATTAACATAAAACTTTGAAAAGTTTGCATCAGCATTTTTAAGTTTTTCTGAAAGGATACTATTCTGATATGCAGTATTAATATCTATTTCTAATCGTGGTGATATAAAAAACCCTAATGTAAGGTCCATTCCTATTCCGCCACCCGGACTTAATGTTGCCGTATCATCTTCAGTTGCAAATAAATTATAATCTGTCAGACCAGCACCAACTATTAATGATCCACCTAAGCTTAATTTAAAATCTTCAGTATATATTATCTTCTGTGCTTTTGCGTTTGGATGAAAAAATAAACAAACCGAGAAAAATATAATTAGTGCCTTAAAACAACATTTTAAGAATCTTTTTGGATAATTCATAATTAGTATTGTTAATTACTTTATAATCTTAACAAGGCATTTTTATAATTGAATTATTATAAAATTAGTGAGAGTTAGTATTCTATATAAAATTATGAATTTAAAATTTAGTTGTCAACACATAACAACTTTATTTCCAATTCATTTTTATCCCGCCTACTTTGAAATAAAAAAATTACTACGGATTATTTTTGTTGTTCGATAACGATTTTATCAGCTATTTTTCTTTTATAACTTATTCTAATGATAGAAATTATCATAACAAATGAACTAATCCATTGTATAACAGATAATTTTGTATCATTAAAAAAATAGTCTAAAATTATTGCAGAAATAGGGAAAATAAGCTCAATAATAATTGAAGTAATAGCATTAACGCGTCTTAATCCATAATAATATAAAAATATAGCTCCACTCCCTGTAGTTAATCCAATAATGATAAAAAATATCCAGTTAGTATATGTAACAGAATATATCTGCTGGAACTTTTGAGTTATAAAAACAAAAATAAACATTATGACAACTGTATAGCCGTATCTATAGAAGGTTACTGTTTTAAAATTATGTTTTTTCAGGGCCATTTTGCTAAAAACTGTTGAGCTTCCAAAACATAATGCTGCCGTAAAAGCAAAAAGTGCTGCTAAAATCGTACTCTTATCTGATGAAATAGTTGGTAAATTAAACTCAAATGCCAAAGTATACCCGGCTACAATAGCTAATATCCCCCAAAATATAAATCTACCTGTAATTTTTTCTTTTAATACGATAGCTGCTAGTAAAATTGCAAAAATAGGCTGAAGTTTTTGTAATAAAACAACAACACTTAGCTGTTGGAAGTTTACCAAAAACAACGCTTTTACAATTGATAAAGTCCCTAAAGCACCACCTGTTAGTGCAATTAATATAAATAATAAATTGTCTTTAAAATCAAATTCCTTTAGATATTTATATTGACGAAACATTATAATATTCATCAATATAAACGGAATTAAGTGCAACATAAAAACAACAAATCCAACATTTAAATTATATAAACGTGGAGTTAATACAACACCATCAAATCCCCACATAATAGCAGAGATTCCAATAGC
Source organism: uncultured Bacteroidales bacterium (assembly GCA_964587535.1). GTDB lineage: Bacteria > Bacteroidota > Bacteroidia > Bacteroidales > UBA12077 > UBA12077. Next base: position 5,612 of record CAZPMA010000122.1, on the reverse strand, counting down.
AATCGTCCCAATCAAAACCTTGTTCTTCATTTTTTTGAGAAAAAAGGTTGATCATAGTAGATCAACCTTAAGTATATTGTAATTAATGTTTTAATTCTTCTTATTAGGTTTATATCCTTTTTGCTTCGCAGCATCTTCTAATCTTTGCTGCCATTTCGATTTTTTAACCGGTTTCTTTTTATTTTCATGTAACTTCCTTAAAATTTCCTCATCATCAACAAATCTTCTAATAAATAATGTTTGCCCTAAGGTAATAACATTTGATAAGAAGTAATAATAACTTAAACCTGCTGAATAATTATTAAAGAACACCAATAACATCACAGGCATCATATAGGTCATCATAAACTTCATGCCAGGCATTTGCTGATTTGCATCACTCATTTGACCTGAGTTAATTTTTGATGAAAACAATAATGCTATTGCCATTAATACTGTAAACAAACTAATATGATCGCCATAAAAATTATTTATTATTGGTATATGCACATCCCATGATAAAATTGAATCGTAAGAAGATAAATCATCTGCCCATAGAAACGCTTTTTGTCTTAACTCGAATGATGATGGGAAAAATCTAAACATGGCAAATAGTATTGGCATCTGTATTAACATTGGAATGCATCCACCCATTGGGTTAACACCAACTTTTTTATACAGTGCCATTGTTGCCTGTTGCTTTTTCATTGCATCATCTTTCTTTGGAAACTTTTTATTTATTTCATCAATTTCCGGTTTAAGAACACGCATTTTTGCAGTTGACAAGTATGACTTATAAGTAAATGGGAATAAAACTAATTTTATTAAAATCGTTAGTAAAAGAATTATTAAACCGTAGCTTCTAATAAAGTTATCCAGGATATTAAAAGTTGGAATAACAACAAACCGATTTATCCAACCGAAAATTCCCCATCCAAGTGGGATAATTTTCTCAAATTCAAGGTCATATTCTTTTAAAGTATTAAAGTGATTTGGACCAAAATAAAACGCTAATGGTGCCGAAAAGCTCGAACTGTTTTCAATTGGTATTCCAATACTCGATTCGAAATACTTTAAATATTTTATCTGATAATCTTCTAAACTTGTATATTTAATTTCGGCATTAGCAAAATAAGTATCTGCAACTATAATTGTAGAAAAAAATTGCTGCTGATATGATATCCACTTCAATTTTGTATTTATCTCTTCGCTAGCTTCATCCTTTCCCCGAGATGTTAATGTATTTACTTCGTCCTGATAGAATTTATACCCCATTGTAGTGTACATATTCTCATTTTTTGCCCCTTTTTCCTGTTGTGGTGAATACATTGAGAATTTTAGGTCAATAACATTTAAATTACTTGATATAACTTCGTTTATACCAACAAAATTAATATCAAAATCAACCATATAACTTTCAGGATTTAAAGTATACGCATATTCGATATATCTGTTTTCGCCTGCATAAAGTCGCATTTTAACTGAACTGGATGTTTTTTCTACAGGTACGAAATATAAATCATTAGTAATAATACTTCTGTTTTGCGAAAAGAAGTTTAAACCAAAAACAGTTGAATCACCATCAAATAATATCAATGGTTTTTGCGAATATGTTTTAAACTCTTTTAGTTCAACCGAATACGGTCTGCCACCCTTATTACTAATTTTAAGCTCTATTAAATCATTTTCAAGCATTATAAATTCTTGCTTCCCTGCTCCAGCTGTTGCAAAACTCCCATATAAGCTATGCAATATACTGTCCTTAGCCACAACCTCTTCTGTTACATTATTATCAGTTTCCTGAATCTGGGCTGCTTCTTCAATCTTTTGCTGTGCAATTTCTTGCCGTTGTACTAATTCCAGTGAGTCTCTTTTCCTTTTAGCCTCTTCAACTTGTTCTTTTGAAGGCTTGTTAAGAGTTGTCCACAAAATTAAAATCCCAGCTATTAATATAATTCCAATTATCGAATTCCTATCCATTTTATTTTCTCTTTTTTTTATTCTAATTAAAAATCAGGCAAGTGATTTTCTTGCCTGCAATATTAGTATATTTTTATTATTATTGTTTACAAATTTCCTTAACAAAATTTACAAATAGTGGGTGCGGATTAACAACTGTACTTTTATATTCAGGATGAAATTGTACTCCCACAAACCACCTAAGTTCAGGTATTTCAACTATTTCTACCAATCCGGTATCAGGGTTAAAACCCACTGGTTTCATACCTGCTTTTTCGAAACGATCTAAATAATCATTGTTAAACTCATAACGATGACGGTGTCTTTCAGTTATTTTATCATTTCCATATATATTAAAAACTTTTGAATCTTTATTAATCGTACATGGATACGCCCCTAAACGCATAGTTCCACCTTTTTCAGTAACACCTTTTTGTTCTTCCATTAAATCGATAACAGGATTTTTTGTAGTTCTGCTCATTTCAGAAGAATCAGCATCTTTAAGTCCTAGAACATTTCTTGCAAACTCAATAACAGCGCATTGCATTCCCAAACAGATGCCTAAAAATGGAATATTATTTTCACGCACATATCTTACTGCGGTAATTTTTCCTTCTATTCCGCGATTACCAAAACCTGGTGCAACAACTATACCTTGCAAATCTTTTAACTTATCAGCAACATTAGTCTCATCAATTTTTTCTGAATGTATACACTTTACATTCACCTTACATTGGTTAACCGATCCTGCATGAACAAATGATTCCATAATTGATTTGTAAGAATCAGGAAGCTCAATATATTTTCCAACTAAACCAATTGTAATTTCTTTTTTAGGATTTTTAAGTTTATCGATAAACTGTTTCCACTTAGCTAATTTAGGTTCTTCATTCTCTGGTAAGGCAAGCTTTCTTAAGACAGTAACATCTAATTTTTCTTCCTTCATTAATAATGGAACTTCATAAATTGTTGAAACATCAATTGATTGAACTACTGATTGTATATCAACATTACAAAACAATGCTACTTTTTTTCTTATATCTATATTTAGTGGATGTTCTGTTCTTAATACCAAGACATCAGGTTGTATACCATTTTCTAACATCACTTTGACAGAATGTTGGGTTGGTTTAGTCTTTAATTCACCAGATGCTGAAAGATATGGCACCAATGTTAAATGAATAAATAAACTATTCTGTGGTCCTAATTCCCATTTCAACTGACGCACAGCTTCAATATATGGAAGTGATTCAATATCACCAACCGTACCTCCAATTTCTGTTATTACTACATCGTAGTTGTATTTCTTACCTAATAGTTTAATGTTTCTTTTTATCTCATCAGTAATATGTGGGATCACCTGTACTGTTTTTCCTAAATAATCTCCTTTTCTTTCCTTATTAATTACTGTTTGATAAATTCGTCCTGTTGTAACATTATTAGACTGGGTTGTAGGTAAATTTATAAAACGCTCATAGTGTCCCAGGTCTAGATCTGTTTCAGCACCATCTTCAGTTACATAACACTCACCGTGTTCATAAGGATTTAACGTACCCGGATCAACATTTATATATGGATCCAGTTTTTGAATTGTTACTGAATATCCTCTTGCTTGCAATAGCTTTGCTAAAGAAGCAGAAATAATTCCTTTACCTAAAGAAGAAGTAACTCCTCCAGTTACAAATATGTACTTTGTTGCTGACAAAACTTTATGATTTTATATTAAACAAAATTATTCTGAATCATCATCAGATTCTGCTTTATCAATCATTCTAACTTTTTCTTCTAATATTTTAATTTCTTTTCTTGCATCTTCAATTTTCTTTTTATAATCTTTCAGCATTTCCTGAGCTTCTTCTGAATCTGCATTAAAAAAACCAATATTATTTTCCCATAAAGTAATATTATTCTCTAATTTTTTTATCTTATTAAAGAATTTATCTCTTTCGTGGCGTATTTTAGAATCTGACTTTGGTTTATGTTGTAATGTTTCTAATCTAGTTTGAAACTTCAATAATTTCTTTTCCTTTTCTCCAATTTTTAATTTGTCGAATTGTTTATTAAGCTCGTCTCTAAATTCGTTTTGAATTTTATCCTTTAATTTAAATGGAACAAAACCTATTTCAACAAATTCTTCCTGAAATTTTTTGAGAGTTTCAAAGTTCTCATTTACATCTTCTACAAACTTATATGCTTTGACCTTCTCAATAATTTCCTGTTTTAACTTTAAATTTTTATCGTATTCCTTGTCAATATTAGCGTAATACTCTGACTTTTTGTTGAAGAAGTAATCACAGGCTGCTCGGAATCTTTTCCAAACTTTATCAGATAATTTTCTTGAAACAGGTCCAACTTCCTTCCATTGTTTCTGAAGATTAATAAGCTCCTTTGTTGATTTCTTCCAGTCATTACTATTCTGGATAGCTTCAGCTTTCTCACAAAGAGCGATTTTCTTTTGAAGATTTTCATCCTGAATCTCTTTATTTTGAGCATAAAAATCACGTTTCTTTCCAAAAAATTTATCACAAGCATTTCTAAATCTTGCGTAAATTTTGTTATTATCTTTTTTAGGCGCAAAGCCGATTGTTCTCCAAATTTTTTGCAGCTCTAGAATCTCTTCAGTAGATTTAATCCAATCGCCATGGGCATCTATCTCTCTATTTGCAATCTCTTCTGCTTGTTCGCATAGGTTCCCCTTACGCTCAAGATTATTTTTTTGATCATCTTTCAGATTTTTGAAATAATCCTGATGCTTCTTATTTATTATTCTTGTTGCTTCTTTAAATCTTTCCCATACATCTTCCCTGTTTTCGTTAGGAACAGGGCCAATTTCTCTCCACTGATTATGAAATTTTTGCAAAGTTTTAAAAGCAACAACTACAGAAGGTTCTTCACTAAGTTTTTCAGCTTTTTCGCAAAGTTCATTTTTTAATTCCAGGTTCTTTTTTAAATCAAGATCTCTTAGCTCTTTATTAATATTTATATAATCATAAAACTTCTCAACATGATGATGGTATGTGTTCCATAAATCTTTTAATTTTTGCTGAGGCACAGGACCAATCTCTTTCCATCTATTTTGAAGCTCACGAAATTCTTTAAATGTATCTCCAATAGACTCGTCTCTTGTGATTAACTCTTTAAGTTCCTCAATAATTGTATATTTAGTTTCTAAATTAATCTCTTTATCTTTCTCCAGGCGTCTGTTGTGTTCGGCTTTATGTTTTCTGTATCTTTTAAACTGATCTTTTAATGATGCTTCAATTGGATCTTCAGCTGGTGAAAAATCATCAATATTTCCACCTTCATCAAGAAATTTCTTTCTCTTTTCTTCATTTACTGCTTTTTGCTGTTTGTAAAAACTAGCCTTAATTGCTTCTACTTCTTTTCTAATATCATTTATGTTATTGTTATCAATTAAACTTGTAAGCTCTTCAACTAAGCTTTCTCTTGATAACAGATTATAATCAACTTCTAGTTTCCCAGCATCATCAATCACTCCTGAATTATCTGTTTCTTCTGGTTTTTCATCTTTTTTGTCAGCAACATTATTATCATTATCAACTAAATCATCTTCAGTTTGATTTTCATTGCTTTCAATCGATTGATTATTAACATCCTTATTTTGCTGCTCATTTTGAGCAGAATCAGAGTTTTTCAAATCTTTAGTGTCCATA
>CAZPMA010000121.1:0-7931 GCA_964587535.1 uncultured Bacteroidales bacterium | reverse complement strand
GAATAAAATCAGTACAGAAAGCAAAATCAAACAAATACATTCTGTTAAATGCACCTAATGAAAATTTGAAAGAGATTATCGAAATCATACCCGGAATGAAAAGCCCAACCATTATGCCTTTAGTTGATGATAACTGGTGCTCGCTACACTCAGTTGTAAACGAAGAAAAGTTTTGGGAAGTAATTGACCAGTTAAAATCAGCAGGTGCACAAGGCATCTTAGTAATCCCAATTGAGAAAATGATTTTATAAAGAGAATCAATTTGCTCTTTAGGGAAACAGGCAAACAAATTGATTTATAAAAAATAATTAATACAATGAAAATTTTAGAATATCCAAATAGTAATAAGATAGCCGAAGCTTTAAGCAGACCGGTTTTTGATGCAAACAAATTAGAAAAAACAGTTAAAAAGATTCTTAAAAAGGTTCAGAAAAAAGGTGATAAAGCATTAATCAATTTTACTGAAAAGTTTGATAAGGTAAAGTTAGATAACTTAACAGTTTCCAAAAAACTCATCGATGAATCAGATCTATTACTTGATTCTGAATTGAAAAATGCCATTCGTATTGCAGCAGAAAACATAACTAAATTCCACAACGCCCAGGTTCCGGAAATAATTTCAATTGAAACAACCAAAGGAATTACTTGCTGGCAAAATGCTGTACCTATAGAAAAAGTAGGGTTGTATATACCTGGTGGATCAGCACCACTAATTTCAACTGTTTTAATGTTAGCTATTCCTGCACAAATAGCAAAATGTAAAAATATTATCCTTTGTACACCACCTGATAAGAATGGTGAAATTAATCCTGCCATACTTTTTGCTGCAAAAATATCGGGCATTACTGATATTTTTGCATGCGGTGGTGCTCAAGCAATAGCAGCAATGGCATATGGAACTCAAACCATTCCTAAAGTAGATAAAATTTTTGGTCCGGGAAACCAGTTTGTAACCATGGCTAAGCAAATTGTTTCTTCGCAAGGAATTGCGATTGATATGCCTGCAGGTCCTTCGGAAGTATTAATACTTGCTGATGATTCTGCTAATCCTGAATTTGTTGCAGCTGATTTACTTTCACAAGCCGAACACGGTCCTGACAGCCAGGTTATACTGCTAACTATTTGTAAAGATCTTATTAATCAAACGCTAATTGCTTTAAATGATCAACTAGCAGCACTGCAGCGTAAATATATCGCCAGACAATCCATGAAATCTGGAGTAATTATTTTGCTAAATGATAAACAGGAAATGATTCAGATTTGCAACCAATATGCACCCGAACACTTAATTATTTCTACGAAAAATCCTGAACAAATTGCCCAGCAAATTACACAAGCAGGTTCGGTATTTCTTGGGAATTATACGCCCGAAAGCCTGGGTGACTATGCTTCAGGTACAAATCACACCTTGCCAACCAATGGTTTTGCAAGAAGCTATAGTGGGTTAAATATGGATGCATACTATAAAAAAATCACATTTCAAAAGGCCAGCAAAACCGGTTTGGAAATTATTGGACCATTTGTTGAAATCATTGCCGAAGCAGAGCAATTGCAGGCACATAAAAATGCAGTAAGTGTAAGACTAAAAAATATTAAAAATGAAAAGAAAACTTGATATAAATAAACTGGTAAGGGAAAATATCCGAATGTTAAAACCCTATCAATCGGCAAGAAATCTGGTTAACAATACGGATATGATTTTAATGGATGCCAACGAAAATCCTTTCCCGATTGGTTACAATCGTTATCCTGATCCAATACAAGGTAAACTAAAAGCTAAAATTGGTGAAGTAAAAAATATTCCACCCGATAATATCTTTTTGGGGAATGGTAGCGATGAAATTATTGATTTGCTAATACGAGCATTTTGTGAACCAAAAACGGATTCGATATTAATCAATATTCCAACTTATGGTATGTACGAAGTTTGTGCTAATATAAATAATGTGAATGTGATAAAAACAATACTAGATCCTAATTTCCAGATCGATATAAATCAGATGTTGGAACAAAGTAAGCAAGCTAAAATCATTTTCATTTGCTCACCCAACAACCCAACAGGAAATCTAATAAAAAGAGAATCAATTACTCAAATATTGGATATGTTTAGAGGATTAATAGTTATTGACGAAGCTTATATTGATTTTGCAGAAGATCCCGGATTTATTTCAGAAATAGAAAATTATCCTAATTTAATTGTCATGCAAACATTCTCAAAAGCTCGCGCTATGGCTGGAATCCGATTAGGAATGGCTTTTATGATTACTGAAATTATTCAAATCTTAAATAAGATCAAATATCCTTATAATATCAGTATACTCAATCAGAAAGTTGCATTAAACGCATTAGATGATGATTCAGTATATACAGGAATAAAAGCAATTCTGGATCAAAAGAAATGGTTAATCTCTAAGCTTAAAAAACTAGATATCGTTATTAAAATTTGGCCTTCAGATGCAAATTTTTTATTGGTTCAGTTCAAGGATCACAACAAAGTATTTGAATTTCTTAAAAATCAAGGAATCATTTTACGCGATAGATCCAATGAAATCAACTGTGAAGGATGCCTTCGCATTACAATCGGAAAATCCCTTGATAATCTATCCCTGATAACATGTTTAAAACAATTCGAACAAGTAAAAAAATCTAATTATGAAAAAGATATTATTTATAGATCGTGACGGTACAATCATACAGGAACCTAAAGATGAACAGATAGATTGCTTGGAAAAACTGGCATTTGTTCCGGGAGTATTTCGGGTTCTAAATCAATTAATCAACCAATTTGACTATGAATTAGTAATGATATCTAACCAGGATGGATTAGGAACCAGTTCCTATCCTACTGAATCATTCAATTTAGTTCAGGAAAAGCTTTTAAATACGCTAAAAGGAGAAGGAATTGATTTTTCAGAAATTCTTATTGATGATTCCTTTCCAGTTGATAACAGCCCTAATCGAAAACCAAATACTGGAATGGTTGATAAATACCTGAATTCCGAGTTGGATTATGAAAATTCCTTTGTAATTGGCGATCGTTTAACAGATTTACAATTAGCACGAAACATGAATCTTAAAGGCATATTGCTTTGTGAGAATTGTAATATTAACATTGCCAACAATAAAACGATATTTAATAGCAAAAACTGGGATCAAACATTTAACATCATCAAGAAAAATTATCGTTCAGCAAAAGTGATTCGTGAAACAAATGAAACACAAATTGAGATTAACTTATCGTTGGATGGCGCCGGGAAGGCCAATATTTCAAGCGGTCTTCGATTTTTTGATCATATGCTTGAACAACTTACAAAACACGCTGGAATTGATCTGTTTGTTAAGGTTAACGGTGATTTAGATATTGATGAGCATCACACCATTGAAGATACGGCAATTGCCCTTGGCGAAGCTTTTCAAAAAACATTAGGAAATAAAAAAGGTATTGAACGTTATGGATTTACATTGCCAATGGACGATTGCTTAGCTCAAGTTGCCTTAGATTTTGGGGGTCGTCACTGGATAGAATGGAATGCCGAATTTAAACGGGAAAAAATTGGTGATATGCCAACAGAAATGTTTTATCATTTTTTTAAATCCTTTTCAGATGCTGCTCAATGCAATCTAAACATCAAAGCAGAAGGAAACAATGAGCACCATAAAATTGAAAGCATTTTTAAAGCATTAGGACGAAGCATAAAGATAGCAATTAAACAAGATGAGCACTCATTTGCAGTGCCATCAACAAAAGGAGTTTTATAATTTGAAACTTGGAATTTGAAATTTGAAATTAATATGAAAACAATAATCATAAAATACAATGCAGGAAATATACAAAGTGTAGCATTTGCTTTAGAGCGATTAGGAGTAAAACCAGTTATTACCGATAATCCAGAAATTATATCAAAAGCAGACAAAGTCATATTTCCGGGAGTTGGCCAGGCATCAACAACAATGAATTATCTGCGCCAAAGCAAACTAAATACATTAATTCCAAGCTTAACTCAACCATTTCTGGGAATTTGCTTGGGTATGCAGCTCATGTGCAACTATTCCATGGAAGGAAATACACCTTGCCTTGGAGTATTTGATGAATTAATTCAAAAGTTTCCACCTGCAAATAAAATTCCCCATGTTGGATGGAACCAGATTAGCAACTTGCAAGGACCTTTGTTTAAAGGCTTAACCGAGAATTCAAATGTCTACTTTGTTCATAGTTATTATGCAGATCAGAGTCAGTATAGCATTGCTGAATGTAATTACATAAAGCCATTCAGTGCTGCTTTACAAAAAAATAACTTTTTCGCTACGCAGTTTCACCCTGAGCGAAGCGGAAAAACAGGTGAAATCATTTTAAAAAATTTTATAGAATTATGATAGAAATAATACCAGCAATCGATTTAATGGATGGTCAGTGTGTGCGACTATCACAAGGAAAATACAATCAAAAAACAGTTTATTCGAATGAACCTGCAATGGTGGCTAAAGCATTTGAAAACCAGGGATATAAACGATTACACCTGGTAGATTTGGATGGTGCAAAATCAGGGCAACCAGAAAATTTGAATGTTTTAAATGAGATCTGTTCCAAAACAAACCTTACTGTTGATTATAGCGGTGGAATTAGAACTCAAGAGCAAGTTCAAAATGCTTTGGATGCCGGTGCCAGTTATATTGGGATTGGCAGTTTGGCTATAAAAGAACCTGAAACATTTAAAAATCTGATAAATGAATTTGGCGCTAAATTATTTATCGTTGCTTCTGATGTTTTCAATAAGCAGGTTTACATTAATGGATGGACCAAAGAAACCAATATTCAAATTTATGATTTAATATCAGCTTATGCTGATTTGGGGATTACCAAATTTATGTGTACCGATATTGCACGAGACGGAATGCTTTCCGGGGTAAATATCGATTTGTACAAATCTATCAAGGAGTTCTTCCCAGATAAATATATCATTGCAAGTGGTGGTGTAAGCTCTAAAAAAGATATTTATGCATTGGAAAAAGTAGGTATTGATGCAGTAATTGTCGGGAAAGCATTTTATGAAGATATTATTCCTGTTGAAAACTTAACACTAAAACAATGCTAGCAAAACGTATTATCCCCTGTTTGGATATTAAAAATGGACAAACCGTAAAAGGAATCGAATTTGAAAAGCTTAAATCAGTTGGTGATCCTGTTGAATTGGCTAAATATTATAGTGATAACGGGGCGGATGAACTTGTTTTCTTAGATATCACAGCTTCTCACGAAAACCGAAAAACACTGGTTAATTTGGTTAGAAAGGTTGCCAGAGAAATCAATATTCCTTTCACAGTAGGTGGTGGAATTTCTAGTCTCGAAGATGCAGATATGATTCTTTCTGCAGGTGCGGATAAAATATCGGTTAATTCAGCAGCCATAAACAATCCTGAACTAATCAGTCAAATTGCTGAAAAGTTCGGAAGTCAGTTTATTGTATTGGCCATTGATGCTAAATTAGGAAATGAAAAATGGATAGTTTATAAATATGGTGGTCGGATAAAAACTGATTTGGAACTTTTCAGCTGGGCTATGCAAGCAGAATCTTTAGGCTGTGGAGAAATATTGTTTACATCGATGAATCATGATGGAACAAGAAATGGTTTTGCCTTAGAACCACTTAAATGGTTAACTGAAAATATGAGTATTCCGGTAATTGCATCAGGTGGTGCAGGATCAATAAAGGATTTTGAAAATGTTTTTAGCTATTCAAATGTAGAAGCTGCTTTAGCTGCCAGTATTTTTCATTATAAAGAAATCGAGATTAAACAGTTAAAGAAATATTTATACAATTGTGAAATTCCTATGCGGATATAATTTCTCGTAGCTCTTTGCTAGAAGCTTTTAGCCTTCAGCTTCGAACCAATATCTTATAAAAAAACAATAGCAATGAAAAAAAATAAATACAAATTAGATTATAACAAACTAAACGGATTGATTCCAGCAATTATACAAGATTATAAAACAAGAGAAGTACTCATGTTAGGCTTTATGAACGAAGAAGCATTTAAAAAAACAAAAAAAGAAAATCGAGTTACCTTTTATAGTCGAAGCAGAATGGGACTTTGGACAAAAGGAGAAACGAGTGGTAATTACCTGAATGTAAAAGAAATAATTCCTGATTGTGATAATGATACTTTATTGATCTTGGCTCAACCAACAGGTCCAGTTTGTCACACAGGGAGCAAAACTTGTTTCGGTGATCAAAAGCAAACCTTTGATCTGAATTATTTACAACAAGTCATTGATCAGCGACGCGATGAAATGCCTGAAGGTTCTTACACAACTAAACTTTTTAGCAAAGGAATTAATAAGATAGCCCAAAAAGTGGGTGAAGAAGCTGTTGAACTTGTCATAGAATCAAAAGATGATAATGATGATCTTTTCTTAAACGAAGCTGCTGACCTGGTTTATCACTTGCAGGTTCTATTATCAGCCAAAGGTTTTGAAATAAAGGATGTTATAAAAATATTAATGATGAGACATTTAAAATGAAAAAGCCCTTTTTTAAAAAAGGGCCTTTTCATTTTTACTTTTCTATAATTAATTTTTCTTCCCAGATGTTAATTGTTTAGCCATTGCAGCTCCAATTAATGCTTCAAGTGGAGTTCCTCCTTTTTTATCATCTCCGCCAATAATCATTGTTTCAGGGAATTTAATTTTTGATATTTCCGCAGCAACTCCAACAGAAGTTTTATAATCCCATTCTGCTCTTTCTTGCGGTGTTAAACCTGCTTGTACAAGTTTAGCATTCTCGTAGTATTGAGCATCTGCAGCCACTTTCTTTTGTTGAGCTTTAAGTTTCTCTGTTTCTAAAGCAATCGCTGCCAACTCCTTATTTGTTCTTTCTTCTTTTAGTTTAGTTTCTATTGCAATAAGCTTTTTAACCTGTTCCTTTTCTTGAGCTACTCGCTCTGCAGCTTTATCTCTTTCACCCTGAGCAACTACTCTTTGTTGTTCAGCTTTAGCAGTTTCTATCATTTGTTGTTGTAACTGTCTTTTTGCCGATTCATCACGTTGTGCTTCTAACCTTTGTTTAAAAGTTGCTTCCAAGTCAATTTTATCTACAATTACCTGCGAAACAATAATATTATTTTCAGATAACTCATGTGGAATTCGCACAGGAATACCATTTTCCAATATTTTATTTACAGTATATTTTGTCTGAATCTCTTTTATTGTGCGATTCTTAGATTTTAAATCAATATCTGCATAAACTGTATCCTTTGATTCAATTTTTTTAACTGCATAAGTTCCACCCTTTAGTTGTTCTTCAAAAGTTTGTCTAAAACTTTGTGATTCACCTGAAATATAATTTTGAGCAGCAAACATATATGCTGTATTAATTAACTGCTCTCTAACGGTTGGAATAATAGTATTGTTAACTAAATTACTCATTGTCCTAAATTTAACAGCCAAATTAATAAAAGAATCCTTATCCTTTGGTAATTCAAACCTTAATGAAACATGCCCATTGGCTGTAACCTGATCAATAAAACGAATAGGAATAGGTTGCATAACACCTTCTAACTCTTTTATATCAGATTCGGTTTCTTTGCTTACTACCTTTACATCAATATACTTTTGCCATTCATCAATCTTAGCAAAACCACGCCATTTAATACCTTGTTCCATTACAGCACTCATTTTACCAGTTGGAAAAACAAGTAAATAAGAGTATCCCCTTTCTGCAAAAAAGAATATATATGGGATAATCATTAAAGAAATAGCAACAGCTATTAAGAAAGTAGAAAACTTACGTGAAAACATTAACAGAAACGAAGGCGCTGCTGATTTAACCTTTTTATCACCTTCATAAATGTTTTTTTCACTTAAATGCGGTCTTAAAAATAACATTACTAATCCCGCAATCAATAATAAAATACCAATTGTAAACATTTTCTTT
>CAZPMA010000120.1:0-8130 GCA_964587535.1 uncultured Bacteroidales bacterium | reverse complement strand
AAGCTGAACTGATTAATCCTGTTATCCAGCACCATATATTCTCTTTAACAGAAAGTATGATATAAATAATCCCGAAGATCAGAGCTAAAGTCTGAAAAGGGTTCTCAATTACCCAATTAAAAATTCTTAGCAGCATTCTTTATATTTAAACGCAGCAAATATAGGCCATTAATAGTTAAATACGATGTATTACTGATATTTTAAAACTTGTTTTTTATAGTAATCCCAATTTTGCATTACTTCAACAGCTTTTTTAAACCCTTTATCACGCGTATTAATAATTTCAAAATACTCACTCATATCCCAAAGGTCTCTAGCTATTAATCCTTTAATTATTAAACTAAAATTCTCTTTTGACTTTTCAACTTCTTCATCAGTAGATTCTATGTCATTTTCTTTAGCATATTCTCGTAAACTCTTAATAATCTCATCAGTAACTTCAAATTCTTCATTATATACTTTAAAACCTGGGTAATCTGATTCCAGCTTCTTACGATTTTTATCAATGTAATCCAATATAAATGAGTTTAATACGCCTTGTCGTACCATTTTACTATAGTAATCTGTTACTTTTGTGGTATCAAGTGGTACAAAAATATCTGGCATAATTCCACCACCTCCATATACTACGCGTTTATTTTTAAGTGTATAATATTTTAACGAATCGGGTAAGTTAATGCTATCTTCATTAACAAACTCACCGTGCTCAAAACGCTTAAGCAATTCTTTTTCATATTCTTCTGCGCCATTTTCATAAGGTTTCTGTATTAAACGCCCTGTTGGGGTATAGTAACGTGCAATTGTTAATCTTATCATAGAACCATCAGGTAAAAACATAGGTTTTTGAACTAGCCCTTTTCCAAAAGATCTTCTACCAACAATAATTCCACGATCCCAATCCTGAACTGCTCCCGAAACAATTTCACTTGCAGATGCTGAACCTTCATCAATTAAGATAAGAACATTACCATCTTTAAACTTGCCATTACCCGTTGCTTCACTTTGGGTTCTAGGGACTTTTGATCCCTTAGTATATACAATAAGTTGCTCTTTGTCCAAAAACTGGTCGGCCAAGTCAATAGCTTTATCTAAATATCCACCACCATTATCTCTTAAATCAAGAATTAAGGAATTAGCTCCTTTATTTTTTAACATTTCTGCCTTTTCCAGAAACTCATCCAGGGTAGTCATTGCAAAACGATTAATTTTAATATAAGCGATATTGTCATTAACCATATAAGCTGCATCAACACTATAAATTGGAATTTTGTCTCTTGTTATTGTAAAATATAATATTTCCTTTATGCCTTTTCTTTTAATACCAACTTTTACTTTAGTCCCTTTTTCACCTAGTAAACGATCACGAACTCCTGTTGTGGTTATCTTTATAATTGCAACATTTTCACCATCTATCTCAACGATTCTGTCTCCTGCTCGCAGTCCTACTTTTTCAGAAGGCCCGCCCGAAATAGGTGAAATTACATATAATGTATCATTCAAGATATTAAATTGAATACCTATACCCTCAAAATTTCCTTCTAAAGGTTCATTCATTTCTTTCACTTCATCTGCAGGAATATACACAGAATGTGGATCGAGTTCTTTTAAAGTGCTAATTATTGCATTTTCAACAATTTTGGTAGTGTTTACCGTATCAACATAAAAAGATGAAATATATCCTAATGCCCTGCTAAACTTAAAAATATCTTCAGTTAAATATTGCGAAAATAAAGTGGACGGAAGTATTGCCAATAAAATGACAAGCAAATATTTATTAAAATAAGTTTTTAACATAATAAGTTGATTTATTAATTTATATATATACAACAAAATTTAATCCAAGATTACTCTCTCGAGATTAAATTAAAAGGTATTTTTATCACATCAGAAAGGTCTTCTCCGTCTTCAAATATCTGATCATCAACATCATCATAATACCAATCAACGTTTATTTTTGCATTTAAATTGAAAAGTTTTTTAAAGTGATCTAATATTTGTAAAATATATTTTGATGATGCTGAATTCATATAAGTCAAATCGAATTTTAGATTAAACTGAAAATTTGAAAAATCATCATTTTCTTCCAGTAAGCTATTAATATAATTTTCGATTTTAAAAATTACCGATTCATAAAAAGCAATTACATCTTCTGGCCTTGAAATACCAGTTAACTCAAATTTCTTATTATTAATATCAAAATCTACTTTTGGACTAAATTCAGTTCCTTCTATTTTAAGGTTTTTCATTGCTCAATTAACTTTTTTAGATATCAGTCTGTTCAGAGTTGTAATATAACAATTTCTGAGCAAATAGTTCAAATGAATTTTTAATTTTATTCATAAATACAAAGAAAAAGAAGAAACCAATTGACTGATTTCTTCTTTATATTTATTAATTTCCTGATTTTATTCCCACTCGATAGTTGCGGGTGGCTTAGAACTAATATCATAAACCACTCTGTTTATTCCTTTTACATTATTAATTATTTTATTTGAAATATCAGCTAAAAACTCATAGGGTAAATGAGACCAGTCTGCTGTCATACCATCTGTTGAAGATACAGCACGCAAAGCAACAGCATTCTCATATGTTCTTTCATCACCCATAACACCAACCGACTGAACAGGCAATAAAATTACACCTGCTTGCCAAACTTTATCATACAATCCGTATTCTTTTAAACCTTCAACATAAATATCATCCACTTCTTGTAAAATATTTACTTTTTCAGGAGTAATATCTCCTAATATACGTATTGCAAGTCCTGGTCCTGGAAATGGGTGCCGTTGCAGTAATTCAGCTTTCATATCAAGAGACGCACCTACTCTGCGAACTTCGTCTTTAAATAAAAGTTTAAGTGGCTCCACAATTTTAAGGTTCATTTTCTCAGGCAATCCACCCACATTATGATGAGATTTGATTGTAGCTGATGGACCATTAACTGATACGGATTCAATTACATCAGGATAAATTGTTCCTTGAGCAAGCCATTTTACATCTTTTATTTTATGTGCTTCCTGATCAAACACTTCAATAAATACTCGTCCAATAACCTTGCGTTTCCCTTCCGGGTCTGAGATCCCTGCCAACTGACCTAAAAACTGATCTTTCGCATCAACTCCAATAACATTTAGCCCCATATTTTTATACGATTCCAGCACTTTCTCAAATTCATTTTTCCTTAAAAGACCATTATCAACAAAAATACAAGTAAGGTTTTTGCCTATCGCTTTATTTAAAAGTACTGCAGCAACCGATGAATCAACTCCACCAGATAAACCCAGAACTACTTTGTCATTACCTAACTGCTTTTTTAATTCGCGGATCGTATCTTCGGCAAAAGCAGATGGTGTCCAATCTTGTTTACAACTGCAAATACGTACCAAAAAATTCTCAAGCAGCTGTTTTCCTTGTGTTGTGTGATAAACTTCAGGATGAAACTGAATGGCATAAGTTTCTTCTCCTTCTATCTTATAACCACCATACTTAACATCATTTGTACTTGTAATAACTTTATAATTTTCTGGTACTTTTGTGATGGTATCACCATGCGACATCCACACCTGAGTATTTAGCTCAAGCCCCTTCATTAATTTACTTTCCTGATCAATATAATTTAAACGTGCACGACCATATTCACGATGTTTTGATGGCAACACTTCACCACCATAATTATGTGCTAAAAATTGGGCACCATAGCAAACACCTAATAAAGGTAATTTTCTTTTTATTTCTGACAAATCAGGTATTGGTGCATTTTCATCTCTTACAGAAAATGGACTACCTGAAAGTATAACTCCCTTATACTCAGAAACTGCTTTCGGAACTTTATTAAATGGATGAATTTCACAATACACATTCAGCTCCCTTACTCTCCTGGCAATCAATTGAGTATATTGTGATCCAAAATCAAGAATTAATATTTTTTCGTGCATGTTTTAATTGTTTTTGGCCTTAAACTTAAATAAAATGCAAAGATAATAATCTAAAACTAATTTAGGGAATTACAGTAAAAACAAATAAAAAAAGTCTCCTTTTCAGGAGACTTTTCTTTCATTTAAATTTCTTTAAAATATCCTTCACAGCATCTTTATGCACTGTAAAGCCCATTATTTTTAATTTTATATAGTTTTCGTGGAAAAAATAATATCCAAATTCAGGAGCATTATGATCATTATTTCTTGATCCACTGCTCGAATCTTTAATTAAATACCAATCAACACCATCTTTTTCAAGATAACCTACCAAATGCATACCATGGTCGTCAGTTGTGGTTTCGTTTGAAAATCTAAACTGACGTGAATCTTCATTTATATATTCAGATGGAATATCATAATCGGGAACTAAAGCAACTTGAGTTTTTCTTGAAAATCCCGACTCAGAAACATCACCACCAATACTCATTGTATATCCATTTCTGATTGCTTTTTTAATAACTTCCATGTATTCATCTAATGGTATGTTATAGTAATCTTTGCTATGCCACCAGTTATCCGGTACTTTATACTCAACTTTTTGCCAGTATGGTTCTTGTTTATAAGATAGAATCTCAATATAATCGTCCGGATTAAGTTTTATATAATCTGTTAAATATGACTTAGGTGTGAATTTTTTCCCATCAATGGTAAAATCTGTTGGAGGAATCCCTATATGATGATTCATTATCTCCTTGATTGTTTCAATAACAGCAGATTCATTCCATTCATTATTCTTTTTAACAGAATTTAAATATCCTCTCATTTCCTCCATCATTACTTCATGAGAATGATACTCTCTTCCATTTATTAATCCAGTATATTCACTTTGTGGAACAACACCATATTGTTTAAATATTCTTGCCACAGCATTTCCTTCTGACCCTTCATCGAAAACCGAGTTTCCTCTTTCTTTAACAAACCTTTTCGCTTTTTCGACATATTCCCAGTAAACAACAAAAATCTCCGAAAGCTTAACTTCTTTATTATGAATTCTTTTGATCTCCGATTCATAAAATGAGATTGTTGAGAAAGACCAACAAGTGCCTGCATTTCCTTGTGAAATTACTGGAGTTGCCCACTCTCTTTTATAAAGATCTACTTTGTTAGGCAAATAAAGTCCGGAATGATCCATCATGAATTTTTTATCCTTTTCAACAGGATTTAAGTTTTCTTCAACTTTAGACACATCCTTTAAAATAAAATTTTGATAAAATCCAGGTTCGTACTCAACAAAAACAGCTTTATCAGTATTTTGTGCAAATGCATTTAACACAAAAAAAAGTGCAAATATTATTACATATAGCTTTTTCATAATTTTTTAAATTTTGGTTTTCTAATTTTCAAATGTATTTATTTTTATTATGTTCTGGTTAATTCAATCACATGCTTTTCACCATCCTCAGCAGAATAAGTATTGGAGAATACTTCTCTTGCTTCATCAACCAAAGGTTGAACATCTTTATAACGAGCTGAAAAATGACCTATTATTAATTTCCCGACATTTGCTTTTTTGGCTATACTGGCAGCATCTTCTGAAGTTGAATGGAAAGTTAGTTTCGCTTGCTTTTTCATATTTTTAGCCAAAGTAGCTTCATGAAATAATAAATCTACCTTTTCAATAATTGGTATTATTTTTTCTGAATACATGGTATCCGTGCAATATGCATATGACCTGCTTTTGTATGGCGAAAGTGTAATTCTTGCGTTTGGAATTACTTCCCCTTCCTCATTAATAAAATCTGCACCTTCCTGAATGCTTTTAATCTTATGAATGGGTATATTGTAAACAGTAACAACATCTTTTTTAAGATTGCATAAATGGGGTTTCTCTTTAAATAAAAAACCACATGTTGGTATTCTATGTTTTAAAGGAATGGTTTCTACAATCAAATTATCATCATCGTAAATAATTTCATTCAATTTAGGATTAATATGATGATAGACAATATTATAGGATATTGCTCTTTCGAAATACTCAATATGCTTATTTAGAATTGTTTCCAGCTCAGGGTGTGCATATATATGAAGGTCTTTCTTTCGGTTTAACAAGTTAAAGGTTGAAATTAAACCGTACAAACCAAAAATATGATCGCCATGTAAGTGACTGATAAAGATATTATCAATTTTTCCAAACCGGATTTTATTTTTGCGAAGTTGAATCTGGGTTCCTTCGCCGCAATCGATTAAAAAAAACCGCTCATGTATATTAATAACATGAGCGGTTAAGTTTCTTCTCGAAGTTGGAACAGCTGAACTACTTCCTAATATTGTTAATTCGAAAGTCACTTTTAAAGAAAATTATTTTTTCTCGCGACCTTCTTCTTCAGTATTAACAATATCAACAGCTTCTTCAGTAGAATAAGCTATGTTCAAAACTGTGTCTAATTGCGATATAGTTATCAAACGATCAACAGCGTCATTTAAACCTGTTAATACGAATGTTCCATTAGCATTTTTACAAAGTCGATTGGCAACAAGTATAGCACTTAAACCTGATGAATCACAATATCTGCAATTGCTAAGATCAAGAATAATGTTTTTTTCTCCTTTTCCAGAGATTAAAACTAATTCGGATTTCAAACTTGGGGCCACATTAGTGTCCAATTTTTCTTCCATTACTTGAATCAAGGTGTGCTTTTCTTGTTTTTCAATCTTAAATTCCATTGTAATAAAATTTTAATTAAACTAAAGAGCTATTCAGCAGCTTTTTCTTCTCCTTCTTTCTCGTCTTCTTCTTTATCATCAGCTTTCTTAGCTTTTGATTTAGCAGTTGTTTTTGTTTTGGTTGCTTTTTTTTCTTCCGCTTTTTTAGCTTCTTCCTTAGCATCCATTTCTGCTTTTTTCTCAGCTATCTCCTTTTTTTGCTCTTCTTCCATTTCACTCTTAAGAGATGCTAATTCAGTAATATCACCTAAAGTTGTTTTTTCTAAATTAGTTTTTACTTTCTTAACAGCTTTTTTTGCAGAAGCAGCTTTTTGTTTCTTTTCAGTTGTTTCAACGTCTTTTTTCTCGTCTTCGAATACTCTACTGTGTGACAAGATAATCTTTTTTGCTGACTTAGAAAACTCTATTACCTTAAATTCTAATTTTTCGTCAACTTTTGCGTTGCTTCCGTCTTCTTTTACAAGGTGTTTAGGAGTAACAAAACCTTCAACACCATATGGTAATGCAATAACTGCACCTTTATCCATAATATCAACGATTGTTCCTTCGTGAATAGAACCTACTGTAAATACTGATTCAAATACATCCCAAGGATTTTCTTCTAATTGCTTGTGTCCTAGACTTAATCTTCTGTTTTCCTTATCAATTTCTAAAACAACAACATCAATCGCTTCTCCTATTGCAGTAAATTCTGCCGGATGCTTAATTTTCTTAGTCCAGGAAAGATCAGAAATGTGAATTAATCCATCAACACCTTCTTCTATTTCAACAAATACACCAAAGTTAGTGAAATTACGCACTGTAGCAGAATGTTTACTTCCAACAGCATATTTTTCGTCGATGCTACTCCATGGATCAGTCTTAAGTTGTTTAATGCCTAATGACATTTTTCTTTCTTCTCTGTCAAGAGTTAAGATTTGAGCTTCAACTTCGTCACCAACTTGTAGGAATTCCTGAGCACTGCGTAAATGTTGTGACCATGACATTTCAGAAACATGGATTAAACCTTCAACACCTGGTTGAATTTCAATAAATGCTCCATAATCAGCTAAAACAACAACTTTACCTTTAACAGTATCACCAACTTTTAGATCTTTATCTAAAGCATCCCAAGGATGTGGAGTTAGTTGTTTCAATCCTAATGCAATACGTTTTTTATCATCGTCGAAATCAAGAATTACAACATTTAATTTTTGATCTAAAGTAACGATTTCTTCCGGATGATTTACACGACCCCAAGATAAGTCAGTAATGTGGATTAATCCATCAACACCACCTAAGTCGATAAATACACCATAAGAAGTTATATTTTTAACAGTTCCTTCAAGAACTTGTCCTTTTTCTAATTTAGCAATGATTTCTTTCTTTTGTTGTTCAAGTTCTTCTTCGATAAGAGCTTTATGAGAAACAACAACGTTTTTAAATTCGTGGTTTATCTTA
Organism: uncultured Bacteroidales bacterium; assembly: GCA_964587535.1. GTDB lineage: Bacteria > Bacteroidota > Bacteroidia > Bacteroidales > UBA12077 > UBA12077. The sequence goes on along the minus strand of CAZPMA010000120.1, from coordinate 49 downwards.
ACAACCTTGAATTCCATCGTTTTTTCTACGTAAACATCATAGTCGCGGA
>CAZPMA010000119.1:0-8139 GCA_964587535.1 uncultured Bacteroidales bacterium | reverse complement strand
ATTAAATCGTTAAGTTTGGGTGAGAAAGAAGTTCAGTTGGAATTGAAACGTCAGATGGAAGAAGCAGGTTTTGACGAAGTACGTATTGATGGATTAGGAAATGTAATTGGCAGAATTGGCAATGGAAAGAAGATTTTAGCCATTGATGGTCACATGGATACTGTTGATTTAGGTAATTTAGATAACTGGGATTTTGATCCGCTGGGTGGTGAAATTAAAGATGGTTATGTACATGGTCGCGGTACTGTTGACCAGGAAGGTGGACCAGCTGCATTTGTTACTACCGGACGTATATTGAAAGAATTAGGATTTGATAAAGATCTTACTATATATTTTGTTGGTAGTGTAATGGAAGAAGATTGTGATGGTTTATGCTGGAAGTATATTATTGAAGAAGAGAAGATTAAACCTGATTTTGTGATTAGTACAGAACCTACAAATTTAAATATCTATCGTGGGCATCGTGGACGCATGGAAATGCATGTTCATTTTTACGGTGTTTCTTCTCACGGATCTGCGCCTGAACGTGGAAAGAATGCCATCTATATGGCTTCGCAAGTGGCTTTAGAAATTGAAAAATTAAACGAAAGATTAAAATTCGACGAGTTTTTAGGAAAAGGAACAGTTACAATTTCTGAAATGGTAACAGGTAGTCCTTCTTTGTGTGCTGTTTCAGATTATGCTCGTATTCACCTGGATAGAAGATTAACATGGGGAGAAACAAAAGAATCGGCAGTAGCTGAAATTGAAGAATTAATCAAGGGAATGAATGCTAAAGTTGAAGTATTGGAATATAAAGAAACAGCATACACAGGATTGGAATATGGAATGGAAAAATATTATCCAACATGGAAAATCCCTGTTGATGCAGAAATCGTTCAAACGGGTGTAAAATCATTTAAAGGCTTATTTAATAAAGATCCTAAAATGGATAAGTGGACATTTTCTACAAATGGTATTATGACAAATGGAGTTTATGGTATTCCAACCATAGGATTTGGACCTGGAAACGAAGTATTAGCTCATGCACCAAATGAAAAAGTTTTAATTAGCGATTTAATTGCCGCATCGGCATTTTATGCTGCATTTGCTTATGAGATATAAAAATAAATGATTTTCTTCGTTTACCCCTTACCCTAAAGGGAGCGAAGAAAATCAATTTCTACCCTTTAGGGATAGGGCAAGGAAATTGATTTTAGAAAATAATAAAAACAATTATATGAGTTTACAAGACAAGATTCAAAGTTTAAGTCGTTTAAAAACAGACTTATATCAAAAGGATTTCCTGTTAACCTGGGAAAAAAGTCAGGATGATTTAAAAGCAATACTTGAAGTTGCTGAAATATTGAAAGAGATGCGTGACAACAATATATCTCCACGTGTTTATGATTCAGGTCTGGCAATTTCCAATTTCAGAGATAATTCAACAAGAACAAGATTTTCGTTTGCATCGGCAAGTAACTTGTTAGGTTGTGCAGTTCAGGATTTAGATGAGCAAAAATCACAGATTGCTCATGGCGAAACGGTTCGCGAAACTGCAAATATGATTTCTTTCTTATCAGACTTTATAGGTATCCGTGATGATATGTATTTAGGAGAAGGAAACAAATATATGCGCGAAGTAGGTGAAGCTTTAGACGAAGGATATAAAACAGGAGTATTACCATCACGTCCGGGAATTGTGAACTTACAGTGTGATCAGGATCATCCAACACAATCAATGGCCGACTTAATGCATCTTCAAAATCAGTTTGGTTCGTTAGAGAACTTAAAAGGCAAAAAGATTGTAATGAGCTGGGCTTATTCACCAAGTTATGGTAAACCTTTATCAGTACCACAAGGAATTATTGCCTTAATGTCTCGTTATGGAATGAACATCGAACTGGCTTATCCTGAAGGATACGATTTAATACCTGAAATTGTTGACATAGCGAAGAAAAACTCAAAGGAGAGTGGTGGTAGTTTTAAAATATCACATTCAATGGAAGAAGCAGTAAAAGATGCTGACATTGTTTATCCAAAAAGCTGGGCACCTTACCATATTATGCAACAACGTACAGAGTTGTTGAAAAATAAAGATGTTGAAGGATTAAAAGCTTTAGAAAAAACTTGTTTGGCCAATAATGCTAAATTTAAAGAAGACTGGGAGTACGACGAAGCAAAAATGAAATTAACAAAAAATCAGGATGCTTTATATATGCATTGTCTACCTGCTGATATTAGCGGAGTTTCCTGTGAAGAAGGTGAAGTAAATGCAGATGTTTTTGAAAAATACAGAATCAGAACCTATCTGGAAGCAGGGTTTAAACCATATATCATTGCGGCTATGATGTTTACAAATAAATTCAAGAATCCGTCCGAAGTTTTAAATAATATCTTACAAAGAGATAGAAGAAGAGTAGGTTTTTAATCTGCTCTTTTTTTTTATCTTTACTTTGATCAAAAAGATGTTTATCTTGTGTAATATTATTTTATAAATGATTAAAAAGATTTTATTAATTGGTACTGGCGGATTCGTGGGAAGTGTTGCCAGATATTTGGTGTCACAGCTTAATTTGTACTTTCATTTTCTCGATATTCCAATTGGAACACTAACAGTAAATGTTGTAGGAAGTTTTTTAATAGGTTTTTTGACTGGTATTAGTGATAAAAGTACAATTCTGTCAGCTGATTTAAGGTTATTATTGATGGTTGGACTATGTGGTGGTTTTACAACATTCTCTACTTTTTCGAACGAAAACCTAATGTTGATGCATACAGGTCAATTTTTATCGATTTTAATTTATACAGGATTGAGCATTATTTTAGGTTTTGCGGCAGTGTATTTTGGATATATAACATCTAATCTATTATAATATGCAAGCAAGTGAATTTAGTATTCTAAAAATTTATGCCAGCTCTACAGATAGGTTCGGCACAAGATTGCTTTACGATCACATTGTAAGTTTAGCAAGAGAAAAAGGAGTTTCTGGAGTAACCGTTTTTAGGGGAATTATGGGTTATGGATCAAGTAGTAAGCATATAAGTTCTTCTAAATTCTGGGAATTAACAGAAAAACTTCCAATTATGATCGAAATGGTTGATCATACACAAACACTTGAGAGTTTTTACAAATTAATTAAACAAGACCTTGAAGAAATGCCTAAAGGATGCATGGTTACAATTGAACCTGTAAATGTAAAATTACTTAAATCAGGATAAATAAATTATTATTCAAAGATTAAGATTTTTGGTTAACGAATATAAAAGCTCATATTTTTAATATGGGTTTTTTTAAATGCATTGTATTTTAATTTTTTGTAACTTGTCTGAAATCAAGTACCATGCTTTATGTTTCCATTTAATACATATAGCATAAAATTATCGCATGTTCTTATTCCAGAAAGTATTATCATTTTTCAAGATAAGACAAGCCTGGCAGAGATATTGCTAAATTTACTCGAAAAGCTTGCACTTAAATTTAAAATTCCAAATTACAAAAAAGCCTTTAATGATTTATCTACAGGACATAAGGATAAATTTATTCCAATAAAAATTACTGATGATGTATACTATTATCAGTTCCGCTTAAGTAATGTAAATGATTTACATATTGCTTTTGGTCTTGTCAATGAATTAGTAGATCAAATAGATCCAATTACTGAAAATAGCAAGAAACTGATTGTTCTTATTCTGTCACCAAAGAATAGGCCTGATTTGTTTTTAAAAGCTGAAAAAGCCCTTAAGTCATTTTTTACAAGTGATGGTTACCTGAAAACGATGTTTAACCTGAATTCTCCGAAGAAAATCTGGGAGTTGATTGATAAAGCAGATGAGAAGCTCCCTAAACAGGTATTTGCAGGTGATATAATGTCACGTAGAATGATTGTATTAAAAGATAATAATACTTTAAAAGAAGCGATAGATTTATTTACTGAAACCGGCTTATTAAATATTCCGGTAGTTGATCAGGAAGGCGATTTAATTGGTGAAGCGAATGCTTGTGAGTTAATGAATATAGCACTTCCGCGACATTTACTTTGGATGTCGAATATGAAACCAATTATCAATTTTGAACCATTTTTTAATATGTTGGAAAATGAAAATTATACCTGGTTGGAAGAAATTATGACACACGAAATTGCTACTGTACAATTGGAAGATTATGCCATGAAAGCTTTGGTAGAAATGACAAAGAAAGAAGTTAGAAGTGCTTATGTGTTAGATGATAAAAAATTAGTTGGTGTAATTACAATGAAACATTTTATGAACAAAGTTTTACGATAATTTAATGAAGATATCAAACGGTTTAGGTTGTAAAGCAATATTTGCTAGAAGCCTGTTAATGGTTTCTATTAGTATTATTGTTGGGTTTACTTCATATTATCTTGGTTTAAAAGATACGCAACAATACTTGGCTACTTCAATTTTTGCTTTAATCATATCTGCTACTTTATTATTCTGGAATTTTAGGCTTGCCATTGCTTTTATCGGAATAGCAATAATTTTAGCCGGAAATGTATTAACCCTTGATCAGTTAGTAAAGTCAGCCGAACTGGATATTATTTTATTTTTAGTAGGTATGATGACACTGGTTGGTGTATTAAAAGATTTGGGTTTGTTTACATGGGTAATTCAGAATGTTATCAAGATGAAGCGAATGACTGGTCATTTGTTTATTATTGTTGTTATGTTTATGTCTGCTATAATGGCCAGCTTAGTTGATGAAGTTACTTCTATTGTTATTATTCTTGCTTTAATCTTTCAGGTTTGTGATACTTTAAAAGTTAATCCTACACCCTTTGTAATTATATCTGTAGTTGCAACAAATATTGGTTCCAGCGGAACAATGCTGGGTAATCCTATAGGTGTATTAATTGGAACAAAAGCGAACTTTTCTTTTATGGATTTTTTGGTGACAGCCTTTCCAATAATGCTTGTATCATTAATGGTTACTTTGTTTATTGTAATGATATGGTATAGAAATGATATACAATTGCTTTCAGAAAGATTAGTTGCCCGCAGAAAGATGCAATTAGGTTTAGGGCCATTAATTAAAATTTCTTATGGAAAAAGTCTTATTATTTTAGTTGTTGCTGTAACGATAATTTCTATGCACCATTTTCTTGAACAAAAGCTGGGAGTTGATAAAAACACTTTACTTATTGTTGCTCCTTTAGCAATTTCTGGTGTTTTAATGATCTGGAAAAACGAACGTGCAAGGCATTATATTGAATCAGAAGTAGAGTGGTGGACCTTGCTGTTTTTTATGATGTTATTCGCTGTTGCAGGATCATTGGAAGAAACCGGTGTTACTGAATATGTAGCACACAATTTTGTCGAAACATTTGGTAAAGATCCAATAATTTTGACACCAATCGTTTTGTTTATGACAGCGATAGGTTCTGCATTTGTTGATAATATCGTTTTTGTGGCAGCATTTATTCCTGTGGTTAAAGAAATAGGAGAGCCTTCACTTTGGTGGGCTTTATTATTTGGTGGTTGTTTTGGTGGTAATATTACACTAATTGGTTCAACAGCTAATATCGTAGCACTTGGTATGATTGAAAAACGCTATAGAAAGCATATTGGCTTTGTTGAATGGTTCCGTTTTGGAATTGTAATCGGTTTGATAACCTGCGTAATTGCGACAGGCTTGATAATTACCAGGCTGTTCTTAATATAGTGATTGTTAAACAGGTCTCTTTATAAACTTTCCTTTCGAATCTGAGATTAACTTTCCATTTTCAACTTTTACTTCTCCATTTGCAATCACAATTTCTGGTTCACCAATGGTTTTAAATCCTTCGTAAGTTTCTAAATCACAATTCTGATGATGATTTTCAACTGAAATAGTGTTTTCTGTTTTTGGATTCCAGATAACTAAATCTGCATCTGATCCGATTTCTATTTCACCTTTTTGTGGATATAAACCGAATATTTTGGCAGCTTGAGTTGAAGTAATATCAACAAATTGATTGTATGTTATTCTGTTTTGTAATATTCCGTAAGTAAATAGAAGTTTCATACGATGCTCAACTCCACTTGCACCATTCGGAATTTTTCTAAAATCATCTTTCCCTTTTAATTTTTGATCTAAATTAAAAGGACAGTGGTCGGTTCCAACTGTCTTAATAATACCTTTGTTTAATGAATCCCAAAGTATATTCTGATCTTGAATTTTTCGAAGTGGTGGACTCATTACATATTTACAAGCTTCGTTAAAATCTTCCAGATATTTGTTTTCATCTAATAATAAATATTGTGGACATGTCTCTGAATAAACAGTGTGTCCTTCTTTTTGAGCTTTTTCAATATATTTTAAGGAGTCTCCTGCCGATGTATGAACAACATATATAGGGCAATTCGTCATTTTAGCCATTTCTATAGCCATTTGCACAGCATCCACTTCTGTATTTACCGGTCGTGAAACAGGATGAAATTCGGGGCTTAAATTGCCATTTTTAGCCAGTTCATTTCTTTTTGCTTCAACATCATCGCCTAGCTCGCAATGTAAAGTAACAATTCCACCCAAATAACCAACAGTATGCATTACACGAAAGATATCTTCATCATCTAAGCCAATAGTATCTTTATAAGCCATATAAACTTTAAATGATGTAATTCCTGACTCAATACAATCTTTTATTTCTTCAGGAATTTTATCGTGCCACTCAATAGGACTGATATGAAAAGAATAATCGCAATAAGATTTATCTGCTTCTGCTTTACGATCAATAAAGGCATCTATTAGCGATTGTCCTTTTTGCGGAGTAACAAAGTCAATTAATGTTGTTGTTCCTCCTAAAAGAGCAGCTTTACTTCCTGTCTCAAAATCATCAGCAGAATAGCCTGCCGGTGTGGGTAAATGCATATGAACATGCGGATCAATTCCACCCGGGAAAATATATTTTCCTTTTGCATCAATAATGCGATCAACAGGTTCAAGTATATTTAGTGATTCTCTTAATTGTACAATCTTACCTCCCGAAATATAAATATCAGCATTAAATGCTTTTTTCGAAGTTACAATGGTTCCGTTTTTTATTAAAATGTTCATAAGGTAAATGTAGCAAATAAAAAGTGAATGTCATCCCCGTGGAAACGGGAATCTTACTAAAAAGATTCCGGATCTACGTTTTACTTCGTCCGGAATGACATAAAAAAGTTATATTGTTTTATCTAATACCTTTACAAACATTCCTTCTGAATCTTCTGTAAAACCTAATTTCTTTAAATAACTACAATATTTCTCGCTATTTGCCGAAGATTTAACAATGTCGAATCCATCCTGAATAAATTTTTTTCGTAATCGCAGGTAGATGTATCGTCCATTTTTAAAATCACGATATTCAGGAATTACATAATCCAATCCAACTTTTAAAACATTACCTTCTTCTCTGTGAGCAAGAAATAATCCAGCTACAGACATATTTCTTAGGATAAAAAAGCTTATTGTATTCATTTCTGGCTTATACGCAAAGCCGGGAAAGAATTTTTGTATTTCTTTATTGTGAAATTCTAAGAAACGAAGCAGGTATCTGTTATCTGCTCTGACTTCCAACGTTTCGAAAGTTTCTTTTTTTGAATATATTTTAAAAAGATAATATAAATCTACACAAACAATAAAACCATTTAATAAGAACACTGGATAGGCTCCAATAAGAAAACCATACGTTGAAAAAGTTGTGGCACCAACGAAATTAATCCATCTGAACTTAACAAAAGAGTTCATTGTCATAGATAATGCAATGATACCAGATGCTATATAACCAATAATTTGAAGTATATTTTGTTCCATAAGTTTTAAGTAAAGGGTTTCAAGTACAAAGATAAAAGTAAATATAAATAAATAACATAAATTGTCATTCTTGATAACCATTCAAGTAAGCTCAGCTAATAAAAGAATTTGTTTAAAGAATTAAGTGTCATCTCCGACTTGATCGGAGATCTCATAATTTACAGAAATTTATTTCTTTATGAGATTCTCACTTTCGTGGGAATGACATTCGTTAACCTATTATTCTTGCATTTTTTTCCAAAGTCGAACAGATTGTTCTTTCGAAAATTGAAGTATTTCAGATTCATTTACATTTTGAATCTTTCGATCTCTAACAATGATTTTACCATTTGATATAACATCTTTTACATGATTTGAAT
>CAZPMA010000118.1:0-8306 GCA_964587535.1 uncultured Bacteroidales bacterium | reverse complement strand
GCATTTACAACACCAAAGCAAAATCCTGAATTACTGTCAATCTCTATTTTCATATTGAGTGAAGAGTTAATTTATTCGTTCTTTTACTAAACCAACTATCCAGTCTAATTGTTCTGTTCGATTCATATTGCTATTGTCTAACACAACAGAATCTTCAGCTTTTTTCAATGGGCTTTCTTCACGTGTTTCATCGATGTGATCTCGTTTTTTTACATTTTCAAGAATCTCATCATAACTCACATCCACATTTTTTTCTTTTAATTCCATATATCTTCTTTCAGCACGAACTTCTGCTTTTGCATTCATAAATATTTTAAGTTCAGCTTCAGGAAACACAACAGTTCCAATATCCCGACCATCCATAACTATTCCTTTTTCCTTTCCCATTTCCTGTTGGAATTTAACCATCTTCTCTCGTACAAATTTAATTTTACTAATAAAACTAACATTATCCGAAACACTCATTTCACGAATTTCATCTTCAACATTTTCATTATTAAGATAAGTTTCTTGCCTTATTTTTTCGGGATTATAATTGAAATTAATATGAACCTGATCAATTACGTCTTTAAGTTTTTGCTCATCAACCTTATGTGAATTTACGTTAATGATGTTGTTTCTTATTGCAAACAGAGTAACTGCACGATACATAGCTCCACTATCAATGTATTTATAATCAAGCAATTTTGCAATTTCTTTTGCTAGAGTGCTTTTACCTGACGAAGAATATCCATCAATAGCAATTATTATTTTATTATCTGATTTAATCATTATTTATAAAATTTGCTCAAAGGTAAATCCAAAATTATCTTTAGGCAAATTCTTTTATGAACGAAGCTTATTATTTACAGATTTTTTTTGAAGTTATCCAGGTCGGTACTTATTGAAAAGTGATCTGAAGCTCCTGCCAGGTGGTATGTGGCACGGCCATAGCTTAAATGGAATTTTGAAATTTTTATTCCAAATCCCCATGAAAATCCTATTGTTGATGTTCTTGATTCAATTATCATTTCCTGTCTTCGTCTGTAATTATAGCCAGCACGTAAATACAAATTTTGAATAGGACTAAATTCAACACCCATAATAACATGTCGCATAAACTGGTCGGCAATTTTATCAATTTTTGATTGCGATTCTTCTTCTGCCAGTCCATCAAAATTTGAAATATTGTCAGGTTCATCATAGGTTAAGTCCCAGCGTTCCAGATGGTCAAATGTAATCGAAAATAATAAAGGAGCATGCTTTAATTTTTGTGAGATTCCTAACTGAATATTGAAAGGTATTGGTTCTTTCTCTGCAGTATAAGTTTTTAATTGTGTTCCAATATTTTTTATTACGAGTGCAGCTGTAAATAAGCTGTTTGGTTTACTATAAACAACACCTATATCCGATGCAATACCAAATGATGTATATTTTTCTAATGTCGAAAGTATTGGTTTAAAGTTTACACCAATCCGAAAACTGCTATCAATTGCTTTTGAATAAATAAGATTAAAAGAATATTCGGCTGCTTTAAATTCGCCAGTTATTACACCACTTTCATCAGCAGCAATAAATTTCCCATAGTTGATATAATTAATACCCCCGGAAAAAATTCCCTTATCATTAATATCAGTAGCATATGCAACATAACCATAGTTAATGTCGGTAAAATAATTTACATAATTCATTACCAGATTGTGGTTCATTTCCGGTGTTAATAAAGCCGGGTTATGATATGTAAGATTATAATCATTATCGTTTATGGCAATAACATCACCACCTAATGCAGAAACACGTGCAGCATGAATCAGATTAAGGAAACTATACGTGCTTGTTCCACCAATCTGAGCATTTATTTGTGTGTTGGTAATTATAAATAGAATTACAATTATGTGTTTCTTCATCCGACAAAAATACAAATAATGGTATAAGTTTTACATTCTAAGCGAATTTTGTAATGTTAAGGTTTAAACGCAAATGTTATAAACTTATTATTTGTATTTAGGATTATAAGTTTAATTGTGTATGGTGCAATAATTAAAATTGTATAACTGATTTACTATTTCGACTGAAATATCTTCGGCTAAATTAGACATAAATATTTCATCCGCACTATTTACCCAATTTCTGAACGAATTATTCTTTTCATGGTGTGGGATATAATTTAAAAGTTTTGACAAATCAAATTCGTCACTTATGATTCCCGCACCATTTATTGATGCATCGAGGGCATTACATTTTTGTTCATAATGTCCCGACGTAGGAACCATCATTACTGGTTTGCCAAGATACATAGCTTCACAAATAGATTCAAATCCTGCTGTACTGGCAAATCCTGCACACCCACTCATATAATCCAGAAACTTTTGATCATTAATTTTATGAAACACAAGATTTCTGTGAATTATAGTTTCTTCTTTGGCTTCTTTTTTATCCCAGAAGAAATGGGTTTCAACATTAGGATTTGCTTTATGCCATTCAATTATATCATCAGCATAACCTTGGTTTAGCATATAACCATGAATATATCCTTGATTACTGGTGTTTAAATTCAAAACGCTTTTACGGATTAGTGGAGGAACAACAAATAAATTATCACTAATAACATCGGCCATTTTTCTAAAAGATAAGGCAAGCAATTTATCTGCTCTAAATGAAGTCATCTTCGTGTTTAGTTTTAATAATAATTTGTCAATAAAATGACCATTAGGGAATTTGAAGTCCGGATGAAAAATAAGATATTGATGTCCGATGCAGTAGTATGGAATCTTAGGGTTTCTCGTTAAATAATAAAATCCACCCATCAAATCATAAAAATTGATAATTACATCAGGTTGAAAGTAATTTATGGTGTGGTTCATCTTTTTCAGACTTTTAAAGAATCTTCTAATATAGTAGATGTTATAAATGATTGTTTTGAATATATTGATTTTTTTCTTTTTATCTAACACAAAGTTAGGACTGTCAACTTCAACTACATCTGTATCAATTTTTTTATAAAAGAATGAAGGTATTTCTCTGTTAATACTGCTTCCAATAATAACAGCCGGTACTTCATGCCCATATTTTATCAACCGGTTTCGCAAGCTTATGGCCTGTGTCATGTGTCCACGACCTTCCCCTTGAACTATAAATAAATATTTCATGATGATTAAGCTATTTTAGATTGAACAAATTCATTTATTTTAAAATTTTTAGTTTCTTTCATCGGTTTAGGAGGTATTTCTTCTTTTATAAGTTCGTTATAGAAAAGGATTTTCCATTCACCAACATAAGTTTCGACAAGAGCACTTAAGGATTCAACCCAATCGCCAGAATTTAAGTATTCAATTCCATCATAATTAATTATATCGGGGTGATGGATATGTCCACAAATTACTCCCTGGCATTTTTTTGCTTTAGCAAGATTAACCAGTTCGTTTTCAAAGCTTGAAATATAGGATACAGCAGATTTTACGCGTTGTTTAATTTCTTGAGAAAGTGAGAAATAGGGCAATCCTTTTTTTACTCTTCGATTGTTATAGACTTTATTTAACCATAACAAAAATGTATATCCAACATCACCTAATTTAGCTAACCACTTCAGGTTTGTAGTTATATTATCGAAAATGTCTCCATGAATTACATAATAGTTTTTACCATTGCTACGATGTATATAGTCTTTTTGAATAGAAAGTTTTCCAATTGCTAAGGGCATTATATTATCAAGGAAATCATCGTGATTACCACGAATATATATTACTTCTGTGTTAAAATTATCTATCATTTTTATTAACACTTTAAAAAATCGAGTGTGTTTCTTTTTCCATTTTCCATTCTTTTTTAATCGCCATCCATCAATAATATCTCCGTTTAAAATAAGTTTATCGCAGGTGTTGACTTTCAGGAATCGCACAAGCTCTTTTGCCTTCGAAGCTTTTGTTCCTAAATGCACATCTGATATTACTATTGTTTTATAATGATTCGGTTTTATCATAGGTTTTTATTTCGAAGTAAAAGGAATGATCTTAAATGATTATTACATAAAGGTTAAAAAATATGAAATTGTATTATAAGCGTTAAATATTTGTTAAATAACTAGTATAGAATAAGATTTAATTATTTTCCATTTTTATTTTTATATATGATACATCTAAATTAACTTTGCTACGTTGAAATAAATAGATATGTTGAAGGGTTGATGAAAGAGAAAATTTTATTCATAATAAACCCCGTGTCGGGGCGTAAATCCAAAGACTTTATTCCTGAATTGATCAATGAAATTTTTAAGAATCAGGAATATGATGTGAAAATTGTTTTTACTAAAGCAAATAGAGAAGCGACGCAAATAGTTAAGCAATTTGCTTTAAAGGGGTATAGTAAATTTGTAGCTGTAGGTGGCGATGGAACCGTAAATGAAGTTGCTTCCGGGGTTGTTGATGTTGATGGTGTTTTAGGAATTGTTCCTTTAGGATCAGGCAATGGATTAGCCCGTCATATGAAGATTCCATTAAATTCGCGCAAAGCTTTGGAACTAATTAAAACTGCAGAGCCTGTTTCCATTGATTACGGTAAAATTAATGATCAAAAGTTCTTTTGTACTACAGGGGTTGGTTTTGATGCGCATATTGGACATGTATTCTCAAAGATAAATGGACGTGGTTTTTCAAATTATATTAAAGCAACCGTTTCTGAGTTTCGCAATTATAGACCACAACGATATGAAATCTCAATGAATGGCACTACCATTATGCGAGATGCATTTCTAATTACTTTTGCTAATGCATCGCAATATGGGAATAATGCTCATATAGCACCAAAAGCAGATATTAAGGACGGAAAACTGGAAGTGGCAATATTACGTCAGTTTCCATTAATAACAGCCCCAGGAATAGGCGCTCGTTTATTTATGAAAAATATTGATAAGAGTGCTTACCTGGAAACATATAAGTGCAAAAGCATTGTGCTAAAGCGCAAAAATTCAGATGTAATTCATTATGATGGAGAACCAGGAAAAATGGGTGAGATATTAAACATTAAGATTGTTCATCAAGGTTTAAAAATAATTGCAAATTAAAGTAAGCTATTATTTTCTTTCATTTTCTCAACCACATCAAAAACAGCCGGACAAACTTCTGTATTTTTAAGTGTTAGATTTAAAATCTGATGAAACCTTTTTCTGTCAGTATGCGGATATTCTCTACAAGCTTTGGGTCTGCTTTCGTATACCATACAATAGTTGTCAGGAAGTAAAAAAGGACAAGGTGTTTGTTTAAATACATAATCACTTTCATCATCTATATACAAATATTCATCAACAAATTGCGATGGTTTTAGCTTTAGGTGTTTTGCCAGTCTTTCAACATCTTTATCATATAAAGTGGGACTAATAGATTTACAACAATTTGCACATTGCAAACAGTCAATTTCCTGAAATACTTCATCGTGCAATGTATGAACAATTTTATCAAGATTTTTAGGTTTCTTTTTTCTGATTTTTGCAAAAAAGGCTTTATTTTCAGATTTAAGATCTAAAGCTCTGTTGCGTAATTCAAAGACCGATATTTTATTTAAGATTCCCATTATTCACTGGGTCTTATATATGATTTTATCCGGGATTTTAGTGCTGAAGTTCTGATCTGAGATAAAAATAGTCCACCAATTACCATTAATATTCCACTGATTTTGTTCACATTTAACTTTTCATTTAAAACAAAAAACGCAATTATTGCAGTAATAACAGGTATTAAATTTGTAAATGCATTTGCTTTCCCGACACCTATTTTTTGAATGGCAAAAGTAAAAAAGATAAATGCAAATGATGATCCAAATATTGCTAACTCTAGCAACGGAACCCAGGCTTTTGATGAGAAGCCTGTAACTTTAAATTCAGAGAAATCCAGAATAAAGAATAAAGGCATAAATAAGAATATTCCAATAAAATTATGGTAGGTAACTATTGTTATTGAATTGTATTTGTCTGATAATTTCTTTAAAACAAAAGTATATCCAATAGCTGCCACAACTGCAAAAGATAACATCCCAATACCAAACATAGAAGCATTTACACTTTCAGTTTTATTAAAAATAACAAGAGTAACACCCAAAATTGAAAAGGAAATTCCTAAGATGTTCATTTTTGTTATTTTTTCATTCAAAAAAAATGCTGAAGTGAACGAAGTAAACAATGGAATAGTTGCAATTATTACTGCGGCAAGAGTTGATGAAACATACTTGATGCCATAGCTTTCGCCAATAAAGTAAAGAAAAGGATTAAAAATCGCTACCAGAATAAAATATTTTAAGTCTCCTTTACGGATTTTTTGTAATCTTTTTAAAGGATACATAAGTACAACTAAGAAAATGGAAGAAATAATTAATCTAAAAAAAACAACTGTAACCGGATTGTAAAATTCATACACCACTTTGTACCAAATAAAAGTGTAGCTCCAAAAGAGCATGGCCAGAGTTACAGAAATGTATGCAAACAATTTATTGTTTTCCATTGTTGTTATATTAAATCGGGCGCAATTTATAACTTTTTCTAAAGAATGTTGTAGTAATTTTTTGATTTTGTATTCTTTGATTTAACTTTATGCTTCACGATTTTTTTATTTATTCATACATATCTGCATTTAGTTTGTATATCAAGCTTCATTTAAATAAACATTTTTAGGTATGAGATGTAGTAAAATGTATTATTACAAAAAGCAATTAGATATTATGAAAAAGCTATTTGATATTGATAAGATTAAAAACCTGAGAAAGGAATTACACCAAAATCCTGAACTATCAGACAATGAGTTTAAAACGGCAGAAAGAATTGCTAATTTTTTACATCACCTGAAGCCGGATGAAATAATTCGTGGAATAGGGGGTAATGGTATTGCCTGTATCTTTAAAGGGAAAAAGAAAGGTCCATCAGTTCTTTTCAGATGTGATATGGATGCCTTGCCAATTGAAGAATCAAATGATTTTGATTACAAATCTGTTCATAATGGAGTTGCTCACAAATGTGGCCACGATGGACATATGGCAATTATTTCGGGTTTAGCAGATGTATTTTCGAAAAACAGACCAGAAAGAGGACAAGCTGTTTTGGTTTATCAACCATCGGAAGAAAATGGGCAGGGAGCAAATAGAATCTTAATTGATCAAAAATGGCAAAATATTAATGTAGATTATGCTTTTGCATTACATAATTTACCTGGATTTAAGAAAAAAGCTATCGTAACAAAAAAGGGAATTTTTGCTTCTGCATCAAAGGGGATGATCATTAAATTAAAAGGTAAAACATCTCATGCTGCAGAACCAGAAAACGGAATTACTCCGGCAATTGCAATGGCTGAAATTATTAAAGAACTGAGTAGTTTGCCACAAAAAGAAAAAGCATTTTCTGATTTTACATTAGTTACAATAATTCATGCCCGATTAGGAGAGATCGCTTTTGGAACAACTCCTGGTTACGCTGAAATAATGGCTACACTGCGAACATATACTAACAGAGATATGGATGTGTTAACTGAACAGGCTGAGAAAATAACGAAACATTATGCAGCAGAGAACTTCCTACATTGTGAGATTTCTTATACAGAAGATTTTCCGGCATGCTTTAACGATATAAGTTTAAATGAGATTATTAAAGAATCAGCAACCGGACTGGAATTAGAAGTTCATGATCTTGAAAAACCATTTAAATGGTCTGAAGATTTTGGACATTTTACAAATAAATATCCCGGAGTTCTTTTTGGGGTAGGAAGTGGTGAAGATCATCCCCAATTACATAACCCGGATTATGATTTTCCTGATGACATTATAGAAGATTCTGTAAAACTTTTATATCAGATTTTTAGAAACATCACGAAAGAATAAAATAAACAGTGATTTTTAAAACATTTTCTTTTCTATTTCGTTAGAGAATAAGCAAGGAAAATAGACGATTTATTTTTGATTCTATGAAAAAAATTGTTTCTTTGCATAATTTTTCGTATAGTTGTTTATTTTAGGGGTTGAGCAAGTATCCGTTATTACATGATTTCAAAGCATTTAAACGGTGTTTTTGTTGCAAAACACTCCACATTGTATCGAGTAATATTTAGTTCGCAAAGGAGAGGCTGAAATGAGACAGTTAAAAATTACAAAATCTATTACGAATCGTGATAGTTCTTCACTTGAAAAATATCTTCAGGATGTTGGTAAAGAGGAGATGATTTCTGCAGAAGAAGAAGTAGAATTAGCTCAAAGAATTAAAAAAGGCGATAGAGCAGCACTAGAGAGATTAACAAAAGCAAATTTGCGTTTTGTTATTTCTGTAGCTAAGCAATATCAGTTTCAAGGATTAAGCC
>CAZPMA010000117.1:0-8453 GCA_964587535.1 uncultured Bacteroidales bacterium | reverse complement strand
AGTTCTTAAAAAATGTGGATTTATTGAAGAAGCAAGACTAGAAAGTTCTGTTTATAAGAACAATATAATTCAAGATTGCTTTATTTATTCAATTGTAAAGCCAGAAAACGATAGGTAGTAATCAAATATAGTTTTAATGTAATATCAAATAAAAATCTTTTATTATTTTATTTGCTTTTAAAAGATTTATTCTATTACCTTTGTAGTGTTAAAAGTTGAATGTACATTTTATAAAATAATTGATTTTACGTACTATTCTTCTTTAACATTTTTTAATCATTAATTTTTTATTTTTATTATGAACATTTTTATTGCAAACTTGAATTTTAAAGTTCAAAGTGAAAAGCTACAAGAAATTTTCGAAGAGTACGGAGAAGTTTCTTCAGCTAAAATTGTTACAGACAGAGAAACTGGAAGATCAAAAGGTTTCGGATTTGTTGAAATGGCTAATGACGACAATGCTTTAAAAGCAATTGAAGACTTAAATGGAGTTGAAATTGAAGGAAGACAAATTGTTGTAAAAAAAGCAGAACCTAGAAAAGAAAATAATCGAGACAGAAATCGTTATTAATTGATTTTTTAAAAATTCGATTCTTCTAAGATACTCTCATTACCCGGAAAATTTTCCGGGTATTTTATTTTCTATTTATTACCTTTAGACAAATTAAATGCTGTTTATGAAAAAGATACTTCTTATAATTACACTATTTTTCATCGTATTCATTGCAAAAACACAGGAAAAGACATTAATAATTGTTCATCCTACTGAGTACAATCTAGAACTTTTTACATATTTAATAAATAATGACATTATTACAATCGATAACTTGAAAATTATTGGCATTTATCATAAAAATGAAACATATGATTATTCAAAATCTTTAGCATTTATAAACCATAACAATTATCCTTATATCTCCTTACAAGAAATTAGCGATCCAATTGAACCAGATCAACTCTATCGGGAAAACAAACTAAGCAATACATTTAAACAATTATTTGATAAAAGTGATGGTATATTCTTTTTTGGCGGACCAGATCTGCCTCCTGCAATTTATGGTGAACAAATGAATTTATATACAAGGATGACTGACCCATACCGTCATTATTTCGAAGCTTCTTTTCTTTTTCATTTATTAGGAGGAACACAAGATCCTGAGCATAAACCTTTACTTGAATCAAAACCAAATTATGTAGTTTATGCAATATGCCTTGGAATGCAAACTATGAATATTGCTACGGGAGGAACAATGATACAGGATATACCAAATGAAGTATACAGTTTTGAATTTGCTGAAGAAGTATTAAATGCTGATAATAACATGCAACACAGAAACTATAACAACAATTTATTTGTGAATGAAACATTATTTTCCGGTAACTTCCATGCAATAAAAATTATTAATCAGAATCCAATTGTAGGGAATTATAATGATAATCTTAACCCATTAATTTATAGCAATCATCATCAGGCAATAGAAAAATTAGGCTATAATTTAGAAACAATTGCTACATCTATCGATGGTAAAATAATTGAAGCGATTACACATAAAAAGTACTCAAATATTTTAGGAATTCAATTTCATCCGGAAGGAACCTATTTACATAATGATGAAATAAAATACAGGAAAACTCCTGATGATAAACTTAAATCCGGCAAAGAAATTCTTTTAGAAAAAAAGAGTTATCAGTTTCACCTTGAATTCTGGAAAACTTTTGGTAATAAAATGAATGATCTTAACTAATTAATCTTTCAAATACCTTTTTCTAAAAAAATAGTTTAAATATTGTGTTTTTATAATTTTTATTGTATATTTATAACAGTTTGTATTTTATTTACTATATGAAAGGAAGAAAAATATACAATAGGATAGAAATTCTTAGGAAGGAGAAGAAGTTAAGTCGTAAAGACTTAGCCGAAAAAATTGGCGTTAATTTTCAAACTATTGGTTACCTGGAAAGAGAAGAATACAACCCAAGCTTAGACCTGGCTTTTAGGATTAGTGAAGTTTTTCAATTACCTATTGATCTGATTTTCTCAACTGAACCATTAAAACCACTTAGCGAATTAATTATCGAAAAAAGTAAATCTAAAAACGAGTAGTCATGGAATTAAAAAAATCAAAACAAAGTAGAAGGTTTGGCATTTTAACTAACATCAATAGTCTTATTGCTATAATTCTTTTATTCGAATGCATAAGAATCGGAATCATACCAAAAAGTTCTCTTGTATTTGAACTTATTCCTTTATTCTTTTTATTATTTAGCTACTTCATATTTTTCGCGAAAACAGGTTTATGGAATTTTACACACAAATCTCAAAAGGATCTAGATGAAAGAGAAATACAACTTTCAAATAAATCATTACGTTTTTCGTATTTAATATTCACTATATCATCATTAAGTATATTTGTTTTATACAATATTTTAGGAATAAGTATAAATATGGTTTTGATAGCATCTTTAATCTATTTAGCGCATATTTTACCTTCATATTTTATTGCCTGGACTGAAGAAAGTGTGTTTGAAAATGAATAATAAGGTTCTTATAAAACCCTATTACAATAAACTTAAATTTAATTTTGATTGTGAAATTCTGAAAATAAACAGTTTTTAGTTTTCTGTTGATTTTTCAATAATCTTTAAAATAACTTTTACTGCCTTTTCCATTGATTCGAGTGGTATAAATTCATATTTACCATGAAAATTATGTCCGCCGGTGAAAATATTCGGGCAAGGCAAACCCATGTATGAAAGTCTTGCACCATCTGTTCCCCCACGAATGGGTTTAATATCTGGTTTAATCCCGATATCTATCATTGCTTGCTTTGCCTGCTCAACAATATGAAATACGGGTTCAACTTTTTCGCGCATATTGTAGTACTGATCTTTTAACTCAAGTGTTGCGACTTTTTTCTTGTAACTTTTATTAATTAATTGAACAACATCTTTAATTAGTTCTTTTTTATACTCAAACTTTTCTTTGTCATGATCACGGATAATATAGTGTATTTCTGCATTTTCAACATTTCCAATGAACTTTACAATGTGGAAAAATCCTTCATATCCCTGGGTTAACTCCGGTCGTTGCTCAATAGGTAGCATATTATTTAACTCAGATGCAACTAGTATGGCATTTGTCATTTTCCCTTTTGCATATCCGGGATGTATATTTCTTCCTTGAATTTTTATAGTTGCACCAGCAGCATTGAAATTTTCATATTCTAATTCGCCAATGGGTCCACCATCTATTGTATAGGCATAATCGGCCCCAAACTTTTTCACATCAAAAAAATCAACTCCTTTGCCAATTTCTTCGTCAGGAGTAAAACCTACTTTTATCTCGCCATGCTTAATCTGTGCATTATTCACCAGATATTCCATCGCAGTTATTATTTCTGCAATTCCTGCTTTATCATCAGCACCCAGCAATGTATCTCCACTAGCAGTTATAATTGTTTGTCCTACATATTTTTTAATTTCAGGGAAATCTTTAACTGTAATTTTTATATCTGTTTCTTTATTTAAAATCAGATCCTTACCATTATAATTCTCAATAATTTGCGGCTTAACATTTTTCCCACTCATATCTGGTGATGTGTCCATGTGCGCTAAAAATCCTATAACAGGAATCTTTTTATCTATATTCGAAGGTAAAGTTGCAGTTACATATCCATATTTATCAACCTCAACATTTTTCATTCCTATTTTTTTTAATTCATCCACTAACACCCCGGCTAAATCGAACTGTTCTTTTGAGCTTGGAAAAGTTGCTGAACCTTCATCCGACTGAGTATCTATTTTAACATATCTAATAAATCTATTTAATAAAGCATCTTTCATTTTTTAAACCTTTTTGAATATTTATTGTAAAGATATATGATTATCATTTGATTTGATAATCTTTATTCGAAATGGTTTATCTTTGATTATCTAAAATTACAGCTATGCTCAGTAAAGATGTTCTTCAGTTTTTAAAAGATTTAAAAGAAAATAATTACACAGAGTGGTTCCACGAAAATAAGCCACGATACCAGAGAGTAAGAAAAGAATTTGAGCAGTTTGTTGCTCACGCTATTGCCGAAATATCACAATTCGACAAATCGATTCAAAACCTGGAACCAAAACATTGCATTTTCAGAATAAATCGTGACATACGATTTTCTAATGACAAATCACCTTATAAAACTAATTTTGGTGCTTACATTGTCCCTGGCGGTAAAAAAGCTGGGCTCGCCGGATATTACATTCATATAGAACCAGGAAACTGCTTTTTAGCAGGGGGAATTTATGCCCCACCAGCTGACAAACTAAAAGCCGTTCGCATGGAAATCTATGAAAATAAAGAAGATTTCAAAAAAATACTAGCAGATAAAAATTTCAAAAAAATTTATCCTGAGTTATACAATAAAGATATGTTAAAAACAGCACCAAAAGGGTTTCCAAAGGATTTTGAAGATGTTGATTTACTTAAATACAAACATTATATAGCATCGCGAAATGTTAAAGATAGTATAGTAATCTCAGATAATTTTATTGATGAAGTGCGAGAAACATTTAAAGCTGCATTACCTTTAAATCAGTTTATTAACGAAGGAATAAATTATCAGCTAAACATTAAAGATTAATTACCTTGTCATTCCCGACTTGATCGGGAATCTTAAATGCAATTAAAAACAGATTCCGGAAATTCGCTACGCTTCTTCCGGAATGACACAAATAAATTAATAAATGCAAATACACTTTATATTAGTTGAACCAGCTGTCCCGGAAAATGTAGGAGCAGCTGCGCGAGCGATTAAAACAATGGGCTTTACTTCTTTAAGGTTAGTAAAGACTAAAGTGCATTTAAACGAAAAAGCACACTGGCTTGCCCATGCTTCTATTGAGATCCTGGAAAAAGCACAAGAATTTTCATCCTTAAAAGAAGCCACAAAAGATATAGACTGGATTATTGGAACATCAGCCAAGAAAAGAAGAGTAAATGAAGATTATTATCCTTCAAATCAAATAAATGAGCTAATTAAAGCGAAATCCGGCACAATAAAAAGTCTGGCAATTGTTTTTGGGCGTGAAGAAAGTGGATTAACAAATGATGAATTAAAGATTTGCGATATTGTAACAAGTGTTCCTATGAAAACCACATACCCATCGCTGAATTTGGCACAATCGGTAATGATTTATGCATATACACTGTCACAGTTAGATTACAAAGAAAAAAATCCTGATCAGGAAACCAACCAGGACGAATTAAACATTTTAAAAACAAAAACTGAAACTATTTTAAAAGATATTGGCTTTAAAAAAGATACAGCCATTTATAATCGCATTTTGGAACGATTGATGATTCTTGGCGAAACAGATATTCATCTTTTACTTTCAATAGAACATAAGATTCTGGAGAAACTAAAAGATTAACTAGTCAATTTTAGTTTCCCGAAAAGCATTCACGAAAAGGATATCTCCCATTTCTTCATATCCTTCGAAGAGTTTATTGCCTTCGTGTTTTATTTGTTCGCTTCTGAAACCAACCATTGTAAGACCCGCTTTTACAGACTTCTCGTTAATTAAGGTTTTTAAATTCATCGACTCGTCTATATCAATAAATTCAACATTTTTTAACGAAATTGGCAATCGTCCTGTTTTCACAAGCTGTAATAAGTGATCAGTGGCCTCATCATGCTGACCTGGCCTTCGAACATTAAATATTTTAATTTTTGCTCCTTTCCAATCAGGATGACCTAGAATAATATAGCTTAAAAGTACCATTAAGTTCAGATTTTCTTCGTCTACTCGTCTTACCCAGATATGAATCCCCTCATGAAAATTAACTCCACGATTAGAGCCTCCAAGTATACATACATCATAATTACCAGAACGAACCAAAGCATAATTCTCTACTATTTGCTCCAGATTTTTTGGATCTTTCTTATCATATTCAAATAAGGTCATATTATTATCCAATCCTGAAACTCCGGGCAATTGAATTATTTGAGCTATTGCTGATGTATATGATGGTGAAACAATAGTGTCAACATAAACATTGCTTTTTCTCGATTCAGCTCTTTCAATTAAGAGTTCTAAAGCTTCTTTAGCCTGCTCATGTGCAGTACGCGAATAATATCCTTGAATATATTGAATATAAGTTCCAAAACCATATTTATCAGAAATCCACGTTAAAAGCCTGAATGCATTATCTCTATCTGAATTAACTTCAGTAACACATATTGCCGATGGATGCCAACTTGTTTTTTTCTTTATGCTTTGATTTTTTTGTAAGTAAACCTGCAAATTCCTGTTTATCTGAAACAATGCGCTTCTAAATATAGACTCAAGCCCCTGCCTTTCTGAATGATAATAGCTTATGTAAATATAAAGCACTGTCATAACTACAATAGCCAGAATAGCATAAAGTGAATCCATCTTAAACATCAAGAAAACAGAGAAAATAAATCCAATCATTGACAATACCCAATGTGATCTAAATGTAGGTCTGTATGATGGCGATGCTCCAAAATGATTTAAAAATGAAATCAGACATAAAGAACCGTATGTAACCATGAAAAACATGGAGATTATTCTTGCCACTGCATTTACATCACCCATTGCTACAAAAACAAATGCAATTAAAACGGTAACTATCGAAGCGTTAAAAGGTTCATTCACTTCTCCTTTGCCCTTTGCCATTGATTTGTTAAATCCCTGAAAAGGGAATGTTTTATCGTGACCTAAAGCCTGTAAAGTTCTTGGAGCTACCATTATAGAACCCAAAGCAGATGAAATGGTTGATGCAGCCAAACCTACAGGTATAAATATTTTACCCCAAAGAGCAACGTCTGCCATTATAAGTTGCTTATTAATTAAATCATCTGGAGATGCTGAATTAACCAGTTTTAGAATAATAAAAATATATACAATTAGTCCGGTAAAAGTTGCAGCAACAGTGCCTATTGGGATTGATTTCCCCGGATTTTTTAAATCACCCGACAAACCAACACCTGCTGTCATGCCAGTGAATGCAGGGAAGACAATTGCAAATACAATGAAGAAATTGTCCATATTTCTTAAAGGACTAGCTGTGATACCAGCTGCAGCAGTTTCTGAGTATGGAGTTTTCCCTATAAAAAATAAAAATATTGAAAAGAATAAAATAGCCACCACTACATATAATGCTTTTACCCCCATATTAGCACCTTTTTTAAGAATTAAAGTTGCTAAAATGGCCATAGCCGGCAAACTAATAACCTGTCTTGGTAAAATAATATCATATGTCTGTTTTACCCAGTTAAACAAAGGTTCAAATGCCTCAGTAAATGCAATAACATAAAATGCAACACTGATAGCCTGCGATAAATATAAAGCAATACCAATAGTTCCTCCAATATTTAATCCAAACGATCTAGATATGATAAAATACTCCCCACCACCTTCGACTCTTTGGTTTGTTGCAATTTCTGATATGGCAAATGCAGTTGGAACTGTTACAAAATGACCTATAAGTATAATTAATAAAACTCCTGCAAAACCTAAAGTACCTACTGCGTATCCAAAACGCAAAAACAATATTGCTCCTAGAATGGTTGATATTGCAGTAAAAAATACGGGCGCAGTTCCGAATCCAATCTTTTTATCTTGTGTCATTGCAAATAAAGTTTAAGGATTAAATGTAATCAAATTAATAAATATTTACAGAAAATATAAGTAAATTTTTGTCATAAAAAAAGCTGTCGAAATCGACAGCTTTTAGTACAATTTATAAGGAATTATCCTAAATATTTTTTTAATAACTTGTTCTTAGAAGAATGTCTTAGTCTGCGAATAGCTTTTTCTTTAATCTGGCGAACACGTTCGCGAGTTAATCCTAATTCGAAACCTATTTCTTCTAAAGAAAGTTCTTTACCACCGATACCGTAATAGTATTTTAAAACAAGTTTTTCTTTATCAGGTAAAATACTTAATGTACGTTCTACCTCACGTGCTAATGACTCTTCAAGCAATGATGAATCAGCGTTTGGAGAATCAGTGTTTTCCATAACATCTAATAAACTACCTTCTTCGCCATCAGCAAATGGAGCATCAACAGATAATGGTTTTCCTGATAATTGCAATGTATCTTCAACTTTGTCTTTTGGTAAATCAACAAATTCTGCTAACTCTTCTGCAGTTGGAGTACGATCGAATTGTTGCTCAAGTGTTGAATAAGCTTTATGAATTTTATTTAACGAACCTACTTTATTTAAAGGTAAGCGTACAACACGCGATTGTTCAGCTATAGCTTGTAAAATTGACTGGCGGATCCACCATACTGCGTATGAAATAAATTTAAATCCTTTTGTCTCATCAAAACGCTCAGCTGCTTTTATTAACCCTAGGTTTCCTTCGTTAATTAAATCAGGAAGGCTTAATCCTTGAAACTGATATTGCTTAGCTACAGAAATAACAAAACGCAAATT
>CAZPMA010000116.1:0-8548 GCA_964587535.1 uncultured Bacteroidales bacterium | reverse complement strand
ATCATGGATAAATTCTCTTTCTTAGGAAATTCAGATATAGATTCAATTGAAAAAATTTACGAACAATATAAATCAGACCCGGATTCTGTAGAATCCCAATGGCAAAAATTCTTCGAAGGATTTGAATTTGCACAAAAAAACTTTCCAATTACCAAATCTGAAGAAATATTTGATACTGAATTTAAAGTCATCAATCTAATTGAAGGATACAGAAAGCGTGGACATTTATTTACAAAAACCAACCCGGTAAGAACACGAAGAAAATACTCTCCTTCTTTGGCTATTGAAAACTATGGTTTATCAAAGGACGATTTAAATAAGGTTTTTCAGGCAGGTAAAAGAATTGGCATTGGACCTGCCACATTGCAGGAAATAATTGATCATTTAGAAACAACATATTGTCAATCGATTGGTGCTGAATATATGTTTATTCGTAATCCGGAAATTGTTAGCTGGCTGCAAACTAAAATGGAGCCTGTAAAAAATATTCCTACATTTACAAATGAAGAACGCAAACATATCTATTCTCATTTAAAACAGGCGGTAGGTTTCGAAAATTTTATTCACAAAAAGTTTGTTGGTCAAAAGCGGTTTTCGTTAGAAGGTGCGGAGGCTTTAATTCCTGCTCTTGATGCTGTTATTGAAAAAGGATCTGAATTAGGTATTGATGAGTTTATCATTGGAATGTCGCATCGGGGCAGGTTAAATGTATTGGCAAATATCCTGGAAAAACCTGTTGAAGATATTTTTGCTGAATTTTTAGGAGAAGAATACGACGATGATATAGCGTTAGGGGATGTAAAATATCATTTGGGTTATGGAAATACAATTACCACTGATAAAGGTAAAAAAGTACGATTAAATCTTGCTCCTAACCCATCTCATCTTGAAACTGTTGGGCCTATAGTGCAAGGAATTGCGAAAGCAAAAATATGGGGTAAGTACAATCATGATTACAATAAACTTGCACCAATTATTATTCATGGTGATGCTGCAGTTGCAAGTCAGGGAGTAGTATATGAAACTATCCAGATGTCACAACTTAAGGGGTACAGAACAGGTGGAACAATTCATTTGGTAATTAATAACCAGGTTGGTTTTACAACAAACTATTTAGATGCTCGTTCAAGTACGTATTGCACAGATATTGGAAAGGTAATTAAAGCGCCTATTTTCCACGTTAATGGCGATGATGTTGAAGCTTTAATTTATACTATTCAGATGGCTATGGAATATCGTTATACTTTCCATACCGATGTATTTATTGATATTCTATGCTATCGTAAATTTGGGCATAACGAAGGTGATGAACCAAGATTTACTCAACCATTATTGTATAAAGAAATTAGTAAACATGCTAATCCAAGAGATATTTATGGTGAATTTCTACTAGAAAATAATATTTACACAAAAGATGATTTAAAAAACCTTGAGAAAGAATATAATCTGAGTCTGGAAGAGAAACTTGAATTAGCTAAAAAATCAGAGAAACTTCATATTAAGCAGTTTCTAATTGAAGACTGGCAAAAATATCATCATCCTGAAGATAATGAATTTGAAAATTCTCCTGAAACCGGAAAAGAAAAGATGATATTAAAAGCGATTGCTCATAAATTAAATCATCTACCAAAAGAATATACGTTTTTTAAAAAAGCAGAAAAATTACTGGCAGATCGCAATGAGATGATCAAGATTGAAAAACTGGACTGGGCAATGGCAGAATTGTTAGCTTACGGTACATTGGTTACAGAAGGCTTTCCTGTTCGATTAAGTGGTCAGGATTCGGAGCGTGGTACTTTTTCACACAGGCATTCGGCATTAACCATCGAAGATACTGATCAAAAATACATTCCTTTAAAACATATTAGTGAAGATCAGGCTCCATTTCATGTGTTTAACTCCCCACTTTCAGAATATGGTGTATTAGGATTTGAATACGGATATGCGATGGCCGTCCCAAATGGATTGACTATTTGGGAAGCTCAGTTTGGTGATTTTAATAATGTAGCACAGGTAATTATTGACCAATATATAAGTTCGGCAGAAGAAAAGTGGGGTTTAATGAATGGTTTAACACTTTTACTCCCTCATGGATTTGAAGGTCAGGGACCAGAGCATTCAAGTGCCCGAATGGAGCGTTTTTTATCGCTTTGTGCAAATAATAATATGCAAATAGTTAATGCAACAACTCCTGCTAACTTTTATCATGTATTACGCCGTCAGGTGCATCGTGATTTTACAGTTCCATTAATAATATTTACACCAAAAAGCCTACTTCGTCATCCCAAATGTATGTCTCCATTAGATAATTTAGCTGAAGGCAAATTTATGGAAGTAATAGATGACAATAATGTTGATATTAACGAAGTGCGCAGAGTCGTTTTCTGTACTGGAAAAATTTATTATGATTTACTTGCCAGAAAAGAAGAATTTGATGCCAAAGACATTGCACTTGTGCGCATCGAACAATTATATCCATGGCCAGAAAAGCAAATTCAACAAATACTCAAAAAATATCCAAACACAAAACGTTGGATCTGGGCCCAGGAGGAACCTGAAAATATGGGTGCATGGAGATTTGTAAATGAAAAGTTCAATATGAATAACCTACAGGTAGTAGCGCGACAGGCCAGTGGCAGTCCTGCTGTTGGATTAAATAAATTACATGTTTTAGGACAAGAAGAAATTATTGGTAAGATTTTCAGAAAATGTACGTGTGAACTTAAAAACAAATATTGCGGATTACAGTGTGAAGAAGGCAGTGCCAGATTGGAAATCAGAAAACAACATACGTATCTTTGATTTCAGATTTCAGATTCCAGATTTGAAACATTGAACTTTAAACTTTAAACTAGATTATGATTGAAATAAAAATACCAAGCCCGGGAGAATCAATAACCGAAGTAGAAATATCTAACTGGTTAGTGGAAAATGGAGATTATGTCGAGAAAGACCAGGAAATTGCAGAAATAGAATCAGACAAAGCTACACTTCCTTTAATGGCAGAAGAAAGTGGCACCATTGAAATTGTTGCTCCTACAGGAACTATTCAGGTAGGCGCTGTTGCATGTAAAATTGATGAAAAGGCTGAAGCTCCTAAGCAAAAAGAAAAGAATGAACCAAAAGAAGAAAATATTGAGAAGAATGAAATTCCTGCACGTTCGGAAAGCGAGAAAACAGATCAAAAGCGAATAGTTCATGTTAAAAAATCTGACGAATATAAAAATGTGAAAATATCACCTGTTGCTCAGAAGCTAATGAACGAAAATAATATAAGCATAGATGATGTTATTCAGGGATTAAAACGCATAGGAAAAACTGAGGTAGAACAGATTATTTCTCAAAAATCTAATCAATCAAATGTTATTGAAAGTAAAGAAGTTTCCAGGGATGTGGAACGTAAGAAAATGACTCAGCTACGTAAAAAGTTAAGTGAACGATTGGTTTCTGTAAAAAATGAAACTGCTATGCTTACTACTTTTAATGAAGTTGACATGACAGAAATTTTGGCATTACGTTCTACGTTCCAAAAGCAATTTGTAGAAAAGCATGGAACGAAGCTTGGATTTATGTCGTTCTTTACCAAAGCTGTTACCATTGCGTTAAAAGCTTACCCTGCTGTAAACTCACAAATTGATGGCGATGAAATTATTTATCCCGACTTTGCTGATATTGGAATTGCGGTTCAAACACCCAAAGGATTAATGGTTCCTGTTGTTAGAAATGCAGAAACTTTGAATTTGGCTCAATTAGAAATTGAAATTAAAAAGCTTGCAGATAAAGGACGCACTGGAAGAATTTCATTAGATGATTTATCAGGAGGAACCTTTACAATTACCAACGGTGGAGTTTTTGGCTCATTACTATCAACTCCAATTTTAAATCCACCACAATCCGGAATATTAGGAATGCATAATATTCAGGAAAGGCCTGTTGCTGTAAACGGCAAAATAGAAATCAGGCCCATGATGTATATCGCATTATCATACGACCACAGAACCATTGATGGTAAAGATTCAGTAGGCTTTTTAGTTAAAATGAAAGAATTACTTGAATCGCCATTCAAAATGCTTTTAGGTGAAAAAAGTGCTAACGAAGTTTTGTTGGATTTATAATAAAATCATATTTATTACGTCTTTTCAATTAGCAATTTAGAAACTATATTTGGTTTTTATACTTTTAAATTCTATTTTAAAGTAATGAAAAAGACCCTAATTTTATTTATAATACTGGCTGGCTTCATTTATGAAATTGAAGCTCAGATTACCATTAAGGAAAAATCAATTGATTCTATTTACTATCGAAATAACACAAAATGGATTCTATGTACTCCATTATTTATTGTTAAACAGGAATTTTCAAATGATAAAGGAAATACATGGGAAAAAGTTGGCATCTTTGGTGGCAATGTCAAACCCTATCTGATTTCTGATTCTATAGCTACTGAAAACATCAATTTATACAAATATGCACGAATAGCAGGAATCGCTCAAATGTGGATAATTGCTCCATTACTTGCATACAAACACTATACTTATGAGCCATCAACAGTTACCGGCGACTCAAACTATAGTTCAACAAATATTGGTGAAGATCTTTATCCACGAGAAGAAAGTGGATATTTAACAGCCTCCATAATCGTATTTTTGACAGGTACATTTACCTATCATTTTTTATCAAAAAGGTTCTTATACCGTTCGCTTCATGACTACAATCACGGAATTTTAAATAATGAAAACCCCAGAACAACATCCTTAAGAATGGATTTGAAAATAGAACCCAGAAGTCAGATCCCTCAACTTTCACTGGTAATCTCATTTTAATAAAAGAAGCCGATACTGCAACAGTACCGACTTCATGTTCATAAAAACTACAATAATAAAAATCAAAAATTCTTATGTTATTCTATAGCATACTCAATTATTTCTTCCTTTTTATAGGATTCATCCATATCATCCCAAACAGAATATAAACCGTCCATATCATCTTTTTCAGCTTCAAAATTTTCTTTACAAGAATCACTAAGTTCAAAGTATTCTTTTTCACCAGAATTAATGATCATTGCTTCCTGACCATTCATATCAATAAATAATTTTGTATTACAATTTTTACTTGAATCCACAATTTTATCAATAAAACCACGGGTCATTTCAATAGGCATAATGCCTTTATTTACAGCTTTTGTAGTAAAAATAGTTGCAAAAGAATCTGAAAGTATTATTCTAAATCCCAAATCGTAAATAGACTCAATTAAACTATCATAATTTAAAATATCATTGTTGTTTTCATTTATCACCAAAATATTTTCGAGATTTTGATGTGCAGAACTTACCATTTTAAAATCAACAATTTCCTTATTACCAATTAGTTTTGCATCAGCTATTGCTAAAACTCCTGATGTTAGAGTAGATAATTTTGTAAAACTCATGTCTTAGTTTGTAATTTTAATTTTTTATTTACATTTGTTTTATCAACATTCCTTATTGACCGACCAAATGTATTTTTTGTAAAAAAAGTTTAAAAACAAATTATTTTATGAATTACGATGGCTAATTAAAAAATACACATTCACATTTAATCAATAAAATGTTAATTATCAAAATTTTGATGAAATTCGGATGAAATTTAAATTACAATGGCTAACAACAATACAGACCAATTATTTCAATTAATAAAATCGCTTACAAAAGCAGAAAAAAGATATTTTAAGCTTTATGTTACTAAGCAAAAAGCTACTGAAGATGCCAAATTCATAAAGCTTTTTGATATAATCGACAAGCAAAAAGATTATAATGAATCTAAAATCCTTGATAAAGAACATTCAATAAAAGGTCAGCAATTATCAAACTTAAAAGCTCATCTTTACAGGCAAATTTTAAAAAGTTTAAGAAGCTTTAATTCCAATGAAGATATTGATATTCAGATAAGAGAGCTAATAGACCACGCTACAATTTTATATAATAAATGTTTATATGATCAGTGTGTAAAGATGCTTGAAAAAGCAAAACAAACAGCTGAGAAATACGATAAGAACTTATTAATACTAGAAATTACAGAATTTGAAAAAAGACTTGTTACTAAATTTATCAGATCAAATATTGAAGATAAAGTTAGTCAGTTAATTATAGCTTCTGATCAAATTAATGAAAAACTAAATAACATTAGTACATTTTCTAATTTAACAATCAAACTTTATTCTTTCTACCTTAAGATTGGCTTTTTAAGAAATCACAAAGATTTTGAGTTGGTAAATAGTTTTTTATACTCAACTTTACCGGTTTTCCAGGAAGACAAACTTTCGTTTGATGAGAAAATGTATTTGTACAACTCATTTGTAGGATATTATTTCTTCATTCAAGATTTTGAGCTTGGTCATGAGTATGCAAAGAAATGGGTTAATTTATTCGAAGTTAACCCCGATTTAATTGTTCCAAAAATTGAAATGTATATTCGTGCAATAAATAATTTATTGGTATCACAATCGAAATTACATAAGTATGAAGAATTTATAATCACAATTCAGAAACTAGATGCAATAAAGGATAATACAGAACTAAAATTAACTGAAAACATTCGCTTATTGCTGTTTAAATACACTTCAACACATAAAATTAACCGGTATTTTATGTTAGGTGAATTTACCGAAGGATCTAAAATAATTCCTGAAATTGCGCAGAGTCTTGAAGAGTTTGAACACCTATTAGATACTCATTATATTACCATTTTTTATTACAAATTCGCATGTATGTATTTTGGTGATAACGATTATCATCAGGTAATCCTTTGGTTAAACAAAATCATAAATATGAAAGATGTTGATCTAAGATCTGATATACATAGTTTTGCCAGAATACTTAGCTTAATAAGTCACTACGAGATTGGTAATATTGAATTAGTTGACTATTATATCCGATCAACCTATCGTTTCTTAATTAAGAAAAATGACTTACATCTTTTCCAAAAATATATCATGAAATTCTTGCGTAAATTAAGCTCCATTACAAGAGACCAGTTAATTGATGCATTCAAAGATTTACGTGAACAATTAATCCCGCTGAATGATAAATTTTATGAACGTCGAGCATTTATATATTTTGACATTATATCTTATTTAGAAAGCAAAATTGAAGATAGAGATATACAAGAAATAATAAAAGAAAAAGTACAAAAAAAAATAAGTAGCAATATTTGATGAATTAAACGATATAAAAAAATTCATGTCAAATATTCAGAAGGTCTAAATCAGTACTCAAAAATCTATATACGATGAAAAAATTATTCTTAAGCTCACTAATCATAACTTTAAGCTTAAATTTTATGTGCGCACAAGACAGAATTACCGGAAAAACATTTTCTACTCGCTCTGAAGTAATTGCCAAACACGGAATGGCAGCAACAAGTCAACCCCTGGCAACCCAGGTAGCATTAGACATTTTAAAAGCAGGTGGCAACGCCATTGATGCTGCCATAG
This sequence comes from uncultured Bacteroidales bacterium, assembly GCA_964587535.1. Classification (GTDB taxonomy): domain Bacteria; phylum Bacteroidota; class Bacteroidia; order Bacteroidales; family UBA12077; genus UBA12077. The sequence continues at coordinate 1,077 of CAZPMA010000116.1, read as the reverse complement.
CTGCAAATGCAACACTAGGACTCATGGAGCCTACCGGAAATGGTATGGGTGGTGATTTATTCGCAATTATTTGGGATGCAAAAACTCAAAAACTTTATGGCTTAAATGCCAGTGGAAGATCTCCTAAATCACTTTCTTTGAATTACTTTATTGAAAACGGATATAATAAAATTCCATCTCATGGGCCACTACCTGTTTCTGTTCCCGGTTGTGTCGATGGTTGGTTCGAAATGCATAAGAAATTTGGAACAATGGAGATGACAGAAATTCTTGCTCCTGCTATAAATTATGCACGCGAAGGATTCCCTGTGAGTGAGCTTATTGCCTACTACTGGGATTTAAGTGTCCCCAGATTAAGTAAATATCCAAATTTTTCTGAGATATTCACAATAAATGGTAAAGCTCCTTCTAAAGGTGAAATTTTTAAGAATCCATATCTGGCAAATACATTGGATAAAATTGCCAAAGGTGGACGCGATGAGTTCTATAAAGGTTCCATCGCTAAAGAAATTGATCGATACATTAAAGAACAAGGTGGATTTTTATCTTATGATGATTTAGCAAGTCATAAATCTGAATGGGTAGAACCGATCTCGGTAAATTACAGGGGTTATGATGTTTGGGAATTACCACCAAACGGACAAGGAACTGCAGCTCTACAAATTCTTAACATTTTAGAAGGATATGATATTGCATCAATGGGATTTGGTAGCACAGAATATATTCATGTGTTTACTGAAGCTAAAAAGCTGGCTTTTGAAGATAGAGCAAAATATTATTCTGATATGGATTTCAATGATATTCCTGTTGAAGAATTGATCTCAAAAGATTATGCCAAACAGAGAAGAGAATTAATAAATCCTAATAGAGCAGCAAGAAATTATCCTGCCGGTGAACTGGAACAAGGAAATACAATTTATATGACCGTTTCTGATCAATGGGGAAACATGGTTTCGTTAATTCAAAGTAATTATCGTGGAATGGGTTCTGGAATGACACCAAAAGGCCTGGGATTTATCTTGCAAGACCGTGGCGAATTATTTAGTCTGGATAAAAATCACATGAACTGCTACGAAC
>CAZPMA010000115.1:0-8633 GCA_964587535.1 uncultured Bacteroidales bacterium | reverse complement strand
ATAATTTTACCTTCTTGAAGAACTATAATTATACCACCGGCCAATCCTACGATTAATGCCGCAGATGAAATGTCTTTAGCACCGTCAAGAAATAATTTTGTAATTGTATTTGGTGATTTATTATTAGCAATCCCTGAAGCTAATCCCATAACAAAGAAAAGTGTTGCAATTTCCATTACATACCAGTCATATCCCATAACTCCTATAATAAGAAATAGAATTGTAAACATTAATATATTTAAAATAAAAAAATGAACTGATTTTTTCAAAACAAGCGGACCCAACATAACAAATAAACCGGTAAAGATTGGAATAATTGGTAATGTGGAAGATGCATTTCCAATTTTAAGCGTAGTTTGAAAATAAAAAACCGAGAAAACAATCAAAGCTACTGAAATGATTCCATATACAATCCATGCAGATACCGGAGTGTAATATTTTAAATGTTCAGCATCAATATGCTCTTTACTCCTCCAGTTTTTATTATCATCTTCATATACGATTGATAATTCTGGGTTCTTTTTTATTTTTTTTGCATATCGCAATACATAAACAATACCAACCATGTTTAATACGGTCCAAATGAAGAATCTATATTCAATTCCTGTAAATAAAGGGATACCTGATAATCCCTGCGCGATTCCAATAGTAAATGGATTTAGTAAAGCTCCTGCAAATCCTAAGCCAGCTGCTACAAAGCACATGTTTACCCCAACAATTGAGTCGTAGCCCATCGATAATGAAAGCGGAATAAAAATAATTATAAATGCAATGGTTTCTTCACTCATGCCAAATATGGCGCCAAATATAGAGAACATTAACATTATTAAAGTAATGATGATGTTATCTATACCAAGGAATTTAAAGAATTTTATGTGCTCTATTCTTTTTGTCTTTTTTAGAAAAGTAAATATTCCAACATCAATGGCTTTACTGTCATTCATTATCCAGAAAGCACCTCCGATCATAAGTATAAAAACAATTATGTCAGCCTTGTCAACAAATCCTTCAAAGAAGGATGAGAAAACTTCCCAGGTTTGCGGTTGATTTTCTGTATAATGAAAAGAGTCTTTTACTATTACTTCTCTTTGAGAACCATCTTCTAAAGTAATGTTTTCTCTGTCGAATTCACCCCCAGGTACAAACCATGTCAATATTGCCGAAAAGAGTATAATAAAAAATACAATAACATACGTATGCGGAATGGGTCTCTTCTTTTTCATAATTTTTATTTTTCTGTATAATTTTTATCGGATTGGTAAAAATAGAACATAAGCTGAATAATTCATAAATCTTATAAAGAAGAAATTATAAAAAAGTTAGTCGACTCGTTTAAAATAATATTCTTATGACGCTTATCCTTTAATATTCCTAAATAATATACATTGTAATAACACAATTTATAAATACATCAGGATAAGTTATAGAACAGGAAATTTTTTATTTATATAACAATGATTTTTGTATTTTCGTAGCGTTTCAAACATAAATAATTTACAGATGAGTATCTTAATTAAAAACATAAAAAGTCTTATTAATGTGCATTACGAACCAGTAAGGTGGGTTGCAGGAAAAGATATGCAAAAGCTTAATACAATTGATGATGCATATTTATTCATTGAAAACGATAAAATTATTGATTTTGGTAAAATGCAAGACCTTAAAACATCAGATTTTAATGGTGAAATAATTGATGCAAGTGGCAAAATGGTATTTCCGTCATTTTGCGACTCGCATACTCATTTAGTTTATGCAGGTAGCAGAGAGATTGAATATGGTGATAAAATACGAGGCTTATCTTATGAAGAAATTGCTAAACGTGGAGGTGGAATTTTAAATTCAGCAAAATTACTTCATAATACATCCGAAGATTCGTTGTACGATCAAGCGTTAAATCGTATCAATGAAATTATAGGATTTGGAACCGGAGCTGTTGAAATAAAAAGTGGGTATGGATTAACTGTCGAAGATGAAATGAAAATGCTTCGTGTTATTAAAAGATTAAAAGAAACAACACCCATAACAATAAAATCAACTTTCCTGGGAGCACATGCGGTTCCTGCCGAATATAAAGGAAAACAAGATGAATATGTTGATCTTATTATTAATGAAATGATTCCTGTAATTGCAGTAGAAGAATTGGCCGATTATATAGATGTCTTTTGTGATAAAGGATTTTTTACTGTTGAACAAACAGATCGAATTTTAATGGCAGGAATGAAATACGGATTACGTCCAAAAATTCATGCAAATGAGTTGGATTATTCTGGCGGAATACAGGTCGGAGTTAAGTATAATGCACTGTCTGTCGACCACTTAGAGTTTACAGGGGATGATGAGATTAAGGCTTTATTAGATTCCGAAACAATGCCTACTTTATTACCAGGCGCTGCATTCTTTTTAGGCATGGTTGATCCTCCTGTTCGCAAAATGATCGAAGCAGGGCTTCCTATAGCTTTAGCATCCGATTATAACCCTGGCTCATCTCCTTCTGGTAATATGAAATTTATAATGTCTCTTGGCACCATTAAATTAAGAATGCTTCCCGAAGAAGTGATAAATGCATCAACAATTAATGGAGCTTATGCAATGGGAATCAGTGAAGAAATGGGAAGTATCACAAAAGGTAAAATCGCAAATGTATTTATTACTAAAAGAATACCAACATATGAGTATATGCCATATGCATATACCAGTAACTTAATCGATAAAGTAATTTTAAACGGTAAAATTATTGACTAATGATTGTAAAAAGCCGAACGTCAAGAAGAAAGAAAATAAATAGTATTAGATATCCATAGTTTTAAAATATATACATATATAAGGTGTAAATGATAAAATCAAGTAAAAAATAAATAATAAAAATTATCTAAAATGAAACAGTTAATAGAATGTGTTCCTAATTTTAGCGAAGGGAACAATATGGATATAATAAAACAGATTACAAATGAGATTGAATCTGTTGAAGGGGTAAGTTTATTAGATGTTGATCCGGGGCAGGCAACAAACAGAACAGTGGTGACAATGGTGGGTACTCCTGAAGAAGTTTGTGAAGCAGCATTCAGAGCAGTTAAAAAAGCATCTGAATTAATCGATATGCGTCATCACAAAGGAGCACATCCCCGATTTGGTGCAACAGATGTTTGTCCTTTAGTGCCAGTTGCTAATATAACAATGGAAGAAACTGTAGAATATGCACATAAGTTAGCAAAAAGAATTGGCGAAGAATTAAGCATTCCGATTTATTGTTATGAAAATGCAGCTTTAAAAGAAGAAAGAAGAAATTTAGCTGTATGTCGTGCAGGAGAATACGAAGGATTAAAAGAAAAATTAGCCAAACCAGAATGGAAACCAGATTTTGGACCGGCAGAATTTAATGCAAAGGCAGGAGTTACCGCAGTGGGTGCAAGAGATTTCCTTGTGGCATACAATGTAAACTTAAATACAACATCTACTCGCCGTGCAAATGCAATTGCTTATGATGTGCGTGAGAAAGGTAGAGTAAAACGCGAAGGTGATCCTGTTACAGGGAAAGTTGTTTTAGATGATAAAGGAAATAAGGTATGGACACCCGGAACACTAAAATGCGTTAAAGCGATTGGTTGGTTTATTGATGAATATGGTGTTGCTCAAATTTCAATGAATTTAACAAACATTAGCGTGACACCTGTTCATGTTGCATACGACGAAGTTTTCAAAAAAGCATTAGAACGTGGTGTCAGAGTATCAGGATCAGAACTTGTAGGATTAATTCCATTACAAGCAATGATAGATGCAGGAAAATATTTCTTACGTAAGCAAAACAGATCTGTTGGGATACCTGAAAAGGAAATAATTAAAATAGCAGTTAAATCTTTAGGTCTGGATGATTTATACGAGTTTAAACCAGAAGAAAAGATCATTGAATATAAATTAGCCGCGGATGAAAAGAAAATGAAATTGGTTAACATGACTTTAACTGATTTTACTGATGAGACAGCATCAGAATCTCCAGCACCCGGTGGAGGTTCAGTTTCGGCATATATGGGCGCAATGGGAGTAGCATTAGGTACAATGGTAGCAAATCTTTCATCGCATAAGCGCGGTTGGGATGAGCGTTGGGAAGAATTCTCAAACTGGGCAGAGAAAGGAATGGAATACCAATCACAACTAGTGCGACTTGTTGATGAGGATACTGAAGCATTCAATAAAATTATGGACGCATTTGCCTTACCAAAGAAAACAGATGAAGAGAAAGCGATGAGAAAACAGGCGATTCAGGATGCAACAAAAAATGCAATCATGATCCCTTTTAAAGTTATGGAACTGGCTTATAAAGCAATGGAAGTAGTAAAAGCAATGGCAGAATTTGGTAATCCTAATTCTGTTTCAGATGCAGGAGTTGGAGCATTAGCATTAAGATCATGTGTAAAAGGTGCATTTTTAAATGTTAAAATCAATTCCGGCGACTTAGAAGATAAAACCTTTACACAGACCGTTAGCGAAAAAGGAGCTGAAATTGAACGTAAAACACAAGAATTAGAAGATGAAATCTTAAAAATTGTTGAAAGTAAGATATAATAAGCTTTTTTTAATAATTTATATATTATTTTTTATACAGATTTGGATGCCTTTTTATGAAGGCATCCTTTTTATTAACACCAAGAAAATCAGGCGAATACACTAGTGTTAAGAAATGTTAAATGCCCTTTAAATCTAACTATAATCATATTTTTGTTGAAAATTAGTGTGTTTATTAACATAACTTTTTTTTGTTTCAAGAATATTTTTTTTACATTAGCAACATGAATATTTTTAATTAATTATTTATGAACCTAAAATTTTTATCTATGAAAAAATTAACAATTTTTCTTGCATTCTTGCTGTTTGTTGGTTTTCAAGCTGCAGCACAGATGCAAATCTCGGGTACGGTAACCGGCGCTGAAGACGGATTATCTATCCCTGGGGTATCAGTTGTTGTTAAGGGTAACCCAACAATTGGTACTACAACTGACATTGATGGTAAATACAGTTTAACTGTTCCTTCAAGTGCTGAAGCTTTAGTTTTTAGCTTTGTAGGTATGGAAACTGTTGAAGAACTTATTAATGGAAGAACAGTAATTGACGTTGCTTTAGCTACTAGTTCAATAGGATTAGACGAAATTATTGTTTCTGGTGTTGCAGCAGGAACACCTAAAAAGAAAATGTCTATTTCAGTATCTAAAGTAAGCGCAGAAGACTTACAAGAAGTGCCTGCAACATCTGCAGCTCAAGCACTTCAGGGTAAAGTTGCAGGTGTTACTGTTACTCAAGGTTCTGGAGACCCAGGTGGTGCTGCTACTATTATTATTAGAGGTGCTACTCAGATTTCTGGTACTCAAGATCCGCTTGTAATTGTTGATGGTGTTATGGTTGATGGTACATTAGCCGATATTAACGTTGACGATATTGAATCTTATGAAGTTGTTAAAGGTGCTTCTGCATCTGCACTTTATGGATCAAGAGCTGGTAACGGTGTTATTGTTATTACAACAAAATCTGGTAAAACTTTATCTGAAGGCGAAACTGTAGTTAGAATACGTAATGAGTACGGTTTTACACGTTTAGCTAAGAAATATGAATTATCAGAACACCACGAATTTGAATTAGCTTCTGATTGGAAAGATTATGATTATACTCGTTATGCAGGTGTAACATATCCAGCAGACTATGAAGGTGGTTATGATTATGATGGTACTATTATTGGTACAAGATTACCTTCTCCTGATAATTATATGGATAACCCATATGCTGCAAGTTATGATCTTCAGGAAGAACTTTTTACAGGTAGTGATTTTTATACAAATTACATCTCTGTTGAAGGAAATCTTGGTAAAACAAATTTCATGACTTCATTCGAAAATAACTTCCAGGGTGGTATTATTGATATGGTTGACGGTTACAAACGTCAAAACTTCCGTATTAATATTAACCATAGATTAAATGATAAGTTATCTATTTCTGCTAGTAACTTATATACTAAATCAAGAACTGAGTTTCCTGGTGGACAAAATGCTTATAATGGGGGTATTTTCTTTAATTTATTATTAACTCAACCTGATGTTGATTTAAATCTTAAAAACCCTGATGGACAGCCATATCAATTCTTACCAGATATTTGGATGCCAACTACTGAAAACCCATTATATAATGTATGGAAATTAGAAAACTATGAAATACGTGACCGTTTAATTAGTAGTTTCTCAGCAAATTATGCTCCTTTTGAGTGGATGAACGTGGATGCTAAATATGCATTCGAATTCCAATCTACTGATTATGAGGAAAACGAACCTTATGATACTTACGAAAGAGGTTCTGGAGATCCACAATATTCTCAAGGTAGTTTATACAGATATGCAGATAGAAGAATGGATGAAACTTTCCAGATTACTGCAAACTTCCAAAGAATGTTTGGTGATTTCACTACAAAAGCTAAAGTGAGTTACTTATTTGAAAATAGAACTTCAGACTGGTTCTATGCAAATGGTAATAACTATGTAGTAAATGCTCCTCAGGTTAAAGCATTTGATAATATACTAAGTGCAAATATATCTGCAGACAACTACAATACTCAAGAAAAAGCTAGAAACTACTTCGGAATTATTTCTGCTGATTATCAGGGAAAATATATTCTTGACGTAATGGTTCGTCGTGATGGTTCTTCATTATTTGGTGAAGATAACCGTTGGGCTACTTACTATCGTGTTTCTGGTGCATGGCGTATTACTGAAGACTTTACTATTCCTCAAGTACAGGAATTAAAGTTGCGTGCAGCTTACGGTACTGCTGGTCAAAGACCTACTTATACTGCTGCTAGAAACTTATGGTCAGCTTCGGGTGGTGCATATAGTATCTATCAGTTAGGTAACCCAGAATTAAAGCCTTCCCTATCAACTGAAGCTGAAGTTGGTTTAAATGCTTATTTCTTAAACAGATTTGATTTTGAAGCTACTTACTCAAATGTTGTTACTTCAGATCAGTTCTTAGCAGCACCTTTAGCAGCTCACGCTGGTGGTTATATTGTACAATGGCAAAATGCTGGTACATTAGAAAGTAATACATTCGAATTAACTTTAGGTGCTAATGCATATAAATCTAAAGATTTAAAAGTTGATGTTAATTTACTATGGGATAGAACAAGATCAGAAATTACTGAATTAAATATTCCTGCTTATCAAACTGGTCCTCAAGGACAGGAAGCTGATAAATTATTCTACATCAGAGAAGGTGAAACTTTCGGTACAATGTACGGATTTCATTTCTTAACTAGTCTTGACGAATTAGATGCAAGCAGACCAAAAGCTGATTATGAAGTAAACTCTGACGGTTATGTTGTTCCTAAAGGATCACAAGGTACTATTTTTGAGATTCCACAAATGGAATTAAATGCAGATGGTTCTCCAAAGATTACTAAGATTGGTGATGCTAACCCAGATTTCAATTTGAAATTTACAACCAATGTAAGCTGGAAAAACTTCCAATTCTACATGTTATGGGACTGGAAACAAGGTGGTGATGTTTATAACAAAACTGCACAATGGTTAACCAGAGATAACAGATGGGCTGAAATGGATCAATCAGGAAAAGCTGCAAATGAAAAGAAAACAGTTGCTTATTATAAAGCATTTTACGCAGTAAATGACATGAATGATTATTGGGTTGAAGATGGAACATATCTAAAACTAAGAGAAGTTTCTTTATATTATACACTTAAAAAGAAAGACTTAGAAAACTTACTAGGTGGTTTTATTAAAGGTGTTAAAGTTGGATTCATTGCTAGAAACTTATTAACATTTACTAACTATTCAGGTTATGATCCTGAAGTTCAAACTAGTACTTCTGGTGGTTCTCAGTTTTTTGCATATGACTTTATGGGATATCCAAACTATAGAAGTTTCTCAGGATCATTAGAATTGAAATTTTAATTTTAAAACAAAAGAACAATGAAGAAAATTATATTAATATTAGTAAGCTTACTTGTGATCTTTGCATTTAACGCATGTGAAGACCTGGAGGTAGAAGATATCAATCAGCCTACTGATGCACAGGTAAATACGCGAAGTCAGGCACCTGCTATTGTTGCTGGTGCATTTAATAGCTGGTACTTAACTGCTGTAGCTTATGATGGACCCGGATTAGCAATGTGGACAATGGCAGACGTTGGATCATGCTCATGGGGTAATCAAGGTATGAGAGACCTTTCATCTGAACCAAGAGTAGCATTTAACAATACTCCTTCATACTCAAATAAGACACTAACTGAACCTTATTATAAGGGTATGTATACTGTTGTAAATACATCTATTACTGCAATTAATGCTTTAAATTTAGATAAAACAGGAACTGATTATTATCCAAACCTTGCTGGTGCATATTTTATGCATGGTACAGCGTTAGGATCAATTGGTTTATTGTATGATAAAGGATTTGTTGTAAACGTTGAAACTGATCTTACTAAGGAAATCCCAATGGTAGGTTACGAATCAGTGATTGCAGCTGCTGTTGCTTCTTTAGACGAAGTAATTGCTATTTGTGATGCTAACACATTTGATGTACCTGCTAGTTGGTTCCCTTCAGCAGTGCCTATGACAAATGTTGAATTAGGACAATTAGCT
>CAZPMA010000114.1:3132-8640 GCA_964587535.1 uncultured Bacteroidales bacterium | reverse complement strand
TTACAAACTTAATTAAATAAGTAGATGGAAATATTTTATTTACATAAATCTTTATTAATTTAAGGGATATTTAAAAAATAATGTTTTTTTTACAAAAATTTGTGTGGAAAGGTAGGATAAATAGATAATTATGCCGATAAGATCTTCCTTAATAAAACGTTTTCTGATCTGGAGAGTTAAAAAGATTGATGACAAAAAATTTATGATCTTTTTGAGCATCATTGTTGGTACAGTTGCAGGATTTGCAGCAGTTATAATTAAAAATTCAGTAAAATTTATTCAGAATTTATTGACCAATGATTTCTCATTGCACTATCATAATTATATGTATTTTGCTTATCCTGCAATTGGAATATTCCTGGTTTTTATTTTCACAAAATTTATATTAAAACGAAATGTTGGTCATGGGATTCCTACAACATTGTATGCTATTTCCAAGAACAATGGGATTATTAAAAGACATAATATGTTTTCATCCATTATTACCAGTGCTTTAACTGTTGGTTTTGGTGGTTCTGTAGGATTAGAAGGACCCACTGTTGCAACCGGGGCAGCATGGGGATCCAATATTGGAAGATTCTTTCGTTTAAATTACAGGCAAATTTTACTACTGCTGGCTTGTGCAGGAGCAGGTGCAATGTCGGCAATATTTAAAGCACCCATTGCTGCAATTGTGTTTGTGCTGGAAGTAATTATGCTTGATTTAACTATTTCTTCCTTATTGCCTTTATTATTTGCTTCTGTATCAGCAGTTGTTGTTTCATATTTATTTTTAGGAATGGATGTTTTATATCCGGTTGAAATAACTCAGAAATTTTTGATTGGTAATATTCCATTCTACATTTTGCTTGGGATACTTGCCGGCTTAGTATCTGTTTATTTTACAAGGGTATACATAGTTATCCAAAGCTGGTTTGATAATCAAAAAAGTAAATTGTATAAGTGGTTTATTGGTGTTGGTATTCTTGGATTATTAATCTTTTTATTTCCTTCATTATATGGTGAAGGTTATGAATCCATTAACTCATGTTTACATGGCCAAAATCATCATCTTTTTAACAATAGCCTGTTTTATGATTTAAAGGATAATATGTTATGGATTGTTATACTATTTGTACTGCTTATCTTATTTAAGGTTGTTGCAACATCAGTTACATTTGGTGCAGGTGGTGTTGGTGGAATATTTGCACCAACATTATTTATTGGAGCTAATACGGGTTTATTATTTGCTCATATTTTCAGTTATTTTGGCATTAAAGATTTATCATATACAAATTTTGCCCTTGTCGGAATGGGTGGTTTAATTGCAGGTGTATTGCATGCACCTTTGACAGCAATATTCTTAATTGCTGAAATAACAGGTGGTTATAGTTTTATAATTCCATTAATGATTGGAGCAAGTATCTCGTTTGCTACAATACGTATATTCGAGAAATATTCAGTTTATACCTACCAGTTAGCTAGGCGTGGGGAATTATTCACACACGATAAGGATAAAGTTGTACTATCTATTTTAAAGGTCACAAAGCTTATTGAAACAAATTTTTTAACTATTTCTGATGATGCATCTCTTGGTGATTTAGTTAAAGTAATTGCAAAATCGTCTCGCAATATTGTGCCTGTTATAGATGATGAAAAAACATTGCTTGGAATAGTATTTATTAATGATGTTCGAGAAATAATGTTTAACAGAGATTTATATGAAACTGTGATGGTAAATGAATTAATGTTTATGCCTTCGCCAATTGTTTCTCCAGAAGAATCGATGGAAGATGTGGCAAAAAAGTTTCAAAAATCAAACCATTATAATCTGCCTGTAGTTAATGATGGTAAATATGTTGGATTTGTTAGTCGTGCTAATGTATTTTCTGCCTACAGAGATCTTCTTAAAAAGTTCTCAGAAGATTAAAAATTATCGAACTATTCACGAAATCTATTTCATTTGATTACTTTTGCCATGCAATTAACTTTACGAAATGATTTCAATTATAAATTTTAAAAGACAAAGATTCTCAAGACGCATACTTATTTGGCGAAATAAAAAAATAAGCGAGAAGAAGTTTGTAATTATATTAAGCTTTATAATTGGTATTTTAAGTGGTTTAGCAGCTGTAATTTTAAAATCAACCGTACACTACACTCATCATTTCTTAACTCACAATTTCTCTGAAGGATTTAATTATACATACTTAATATTCCCAATAATAGGTATTACATTAACAGTGATCTTTGTAAAGATTTTTGTCAAAGATAAAATTGGACATGGAGTTTCACGTATTTTATACGCTCTTTCAAAAAATAACGGACGTTTAAAATCGCACAATAATTATTCATCAGTTGTAGCAAGTACCCTAACTATTGGTTTTGGTGGCTCTGTTGGAGTTGAGGCACCTATTGTACTAACCGGAGCATCTATTGGCTCAACCTTAGGTCATTATTTTAGATTAAATTTTAAATCTATTGCTTTGTTAGTGGCATGTGGTGCTGCTGGTGCAATTGGGGGTATTTTTAAAGCGCCAATTGCCGGAATGGTTTTCACATTGGAAGTATTAATGCTTGATTTAACACTTACATCAATTGTACCATTGTTAATTTCTTCTGTAACAGGAGCAACCGTAGCCTATTTTTTAATGGGCGAAGGAGTTGTGTTGTCTGTTGCAAATGTGCAGCCTTTTGAATTAAATAACATCCCATTTTATATTTTACTAGGATTACTTTCAGGATTAGTGTCATTGTATTTTACAAAAACGACAATGTTTATTGAAGAGAAACTAAAAAAAATAAAAAATAAAATAATTAAGATTTCTATTGGAGGGATTATTCTTGCTGGATTAATATTTATTTTCCCATCTCTTTATGGCGAAGGAACTCAAACATTGCAGTCATTGCTTAATGGGAATGTGGATGGCTTACCAAAAGATCCTATATTTTCATACATCGTAAAAAATAATTGGTATGTTTTAATTTATTTGGGTTTATTGCTCTTATTAAAAGTAGTAGCTATGGCATTTACAAATGGGAGTGGTGGTGTTGGTGGTATATTTGGTCCAACATTATTTGTTGGTGGTGTTACCGGATATTGGCTCTCGCACTTTATTAATTCTTTTGGATTTTTAAAACTGCCTGAAGAAAATTTTGCTTTAGTTGGTATGGCTGGATTAATGGCTGGTGTTATGCATGCACCCTTAACAGCCATATTTTTAATTGCTGAAATTACAGGTGGCTACAGTCTCTTTATACCATTAATGATTACGGCTACCATTGCATACATTACAATCATTTCTTTTACAAGGCATTCAATTTATACACACAGATTAGCAGAACGTGGAGAACTTCTTACTCATCATAAAGATGAAGTTGTTTTAACACTCATGAAACTTGATAGTGTTATTGAAAAAGACTTCAAAGCTGTTAACATTGATGATTCCCTTGGAGATTTGATAAAAGTAATTTCAAAATCAACAAGAAATATTTTTCCTGTTGTAAACGAAGAAAAAGAATTAGTAGGAATTGTGTTGCTTGACAATATCAGAGAAGTAATGTTCCAAACAGAAAAGTATGATGATACTTTTGTTTCTGATGTAATGGTTTCACCACCTGAAGTGGTCGACATTACTGATAATATGGATATTGTAATGAAGAAATTTAATTCAAGTGGCGCTTGGAATTTACCAGTTATGAAAGATGGTAAATATGAAGGGTTTGTATCAAAATCAAAGATTTTTAATACTTATAGAGATGTATTAGTTCAGGTATCAGAATATTAGTTTCCTATTTACTTCAACAGAAAAAATCATTAAATTTATTGAGTTAAGAAAATTCTCAACTCAGTTTTATGGCTAAAGAATCTGCTATTATTCGATTTCTTGTTTGGAGAAAAAAGCATATTAAACAACGACAGTTTATATTAATTTTAAGTGCAATAGTTGGATTGGCAGGGGGAATTGTCGCATTAATTTTGAAATCTTCAGTTTTTTATTTACATGAACATTTATTAAAAGGCCGTAGTTTTGATGAATATAATCTTTTGGTTTTTATATATCCTGTAATTGGGATAACATTAACTTTAATTTTCACAAAGTATATTTTACACGATACCGTTAAACATAATATAGCATCCATTTTATATGCTATTTCAAAACGGAATAGTTTAATGAGAGCGCATAAGATGTTTTCTTCAATTATCGGTGGAATATTAACAGCCGGGTTTGGCGGATCAATTGGATTAGAGTCTCCTATTATATCTTCAGGTTCATCAATAGGATCTAATATTGCCAGAGTGTTTCGGCTGAGTTATAAAGAGGTTACTTTACTATTAGCATGTGGTGCAACAGGTGCTATTTCAGCAATTTTTCACACTCCAATTGCTGCAATTGTTTTTGCTGTCGAAGTACTGTTAATTGATCTTAACAGATATACTTTAATACCGTTGTTAATGGCTTCGGTTAGTGGTGCAGTAGTTACAAACGTTTTCTTTCAAGATGAAATTTTATTTGAATTTATATTAAAAGACCCATACATTGTGCATCATACCGGATATTACATATTACTTGGTCTCTTGTGTGGTTTGGTTTCTGTTTATTTTACTAAAGTATTTTTTAAAGTTGAAAACCTTGCAAGTAAGATCAAGGATAATAGAAAGTTAATATTTGGTGGATTTGTTTTAGGGATAATGATATTTCTCTTTCCACCACTGTATGGCGAAGGTTACTCAATTATTAAAGCCATTTTTGCTGAAAATTATTCTTCAGTAATGGAAACCAATTTACAATTTGGATTATCTAATTATCACTGGTTTTTTTATTTCTTTTTTGTTTCAATGTTAGTATTAAAAGCATTTGCAACATCTATTACTATAAATGCAGGTGGAATAGGGGGGATTATAGCACCATCATTATTTACCGGAGCAATTGTGGGGATTTTATTTTCGCACAGTTTAAACCTTGTAGGATTAAATATTTCTGAAAGTAACTTTGCATTAGTAGGCATGGCAGGTGTTTTAAGTGGAATATTACACGCACCTTTGACAGGAATATTTTTAATAGCTGAAACAACCAGAGGGTATGAATTAATAGTTCCATTAATGCTTTCTTCGATTATGTCTTTTCTAACTGTAAAGTTTTTTGAGCCAAATTCTATTTTTACTATTCAGTTAGCTAAAAGTGGTGAACTAATTACCCATCATAAAGATAAAGCTGTATTGACATTTATGAAATTAAGATCGGTTATAGAGAATGATTTTGCTACGGTTAATGTGGATGCTAAGTTAGCTGATCTAGTAAAAATTGTTTCAAAGTCGAAAAGAAATTTATTCCCGGTTATTGATGAAGACGGAATTTTAATTGGTATCATCTTAATGGATCATGTAAGAGAAATTATGTTTGACAGAGAAATGTACGAAAAAACTTTAGTTACTAATTTAATGATATTACCACCTGCATAT
The DNA here is from genome assembly GCA_964587535.1 of uncultured Bacteroidales bacterium. Classification (GTDB taxonomy): domain Bacteria; phylum Bacteroidota; class Bacteroidia; order Bacteroidales; family UBA12077; genus UBA12077. The sequence goes on along the minus strand of CAZPMA010000114.1, from coordinate 3,197 downwards.
ATTTCATACAAAGATTCTATGAAGGAAGTAATAGAAAAATTTGAGTCTACAGGTGCATGGAACTT
>CAZPMA010000114.1:0-3032 GCA_964587535.1 uncultured Bacteroidales bacterium | reverse complement strand
GTTGCTGCTGTTATTGGTGTCTTTATTGGTGGACTTATTATTTTAATAGTTTCGTCAATTAGCAAAGGAAATGCTGAGTTTGAACCTTCTATGCGAGTAGCTGCAGCCTTAATGGTTGTAATGCCAATAAGTGCTTTTTTTGGCTTTTTAGGAGGGGTACATTTATTAAGTTCTTTAATAAGCCTTGCCATTAACTTATATGCATTATATCTACTTTATTTAGGTGTTACCATTGCTTTAAAAGGTGAAGAAAAACCAACAAAAATTGTTGCTCTGGTATTAGGAGCAATACTTGCTTTATTCTTTCTTATTGGTTTAGGAACACGTTCTGCAATCAATAAATATTCACGTTTTTCAGAAAAAGAAATTAATAAGGTGCTTGATGAGTATCAGGATGCAGCTGAGAAAGTAGCAAAAGATTTGGAAGAAGCAGCAAAAGAAATGGAAGAAGCAACAAAAGAATTGGAAGATGAAGATTAAAATATAAAAGTAAAAAAGCCGCAAAAGCGGCTTTTTTTATTTATGACATATGTTTTAAGTTAAGGCCATAAAGTACAATAAATAATGCAGTGAAAATTAATCCAAAAATTCCGAAGCTCATAATAAGTAATATAACATTTGCTCCAGCATAAATATAGAAACCAAGTTTTTTAAGTTTCCACATTTGAATTGCACCATATAGTGAACCTGCTAACATTACAATTAAAATAATTGATTTGAAAATACCAGAGTCAACACCAACAGGTAAATATTGTGCAAATGATTCAATAGCACCAGCTGCTACTAAACCAATTAAACCAAATAATAATCCTAAACCACTACCAATGAATGTTAGGATACATAAAACAGTTAAAAATACGGGTCTTTTTTCCATTGTTTAATTTTTTAGAGTTATAAAATCAACTAAATTTAAAAAAAATATTTCAATAATAATTTATATTGTTAATAATAAGTTAGTAATAATCACTAGTAAATTATAGGACAATAAAGTTAATAAAGGATCTTTCATCATAGAATATTATTTATTTGTTCATAAAAAGTTGATATTCGTCAAAAAAAATCATTTTAATTAATTGGAAATTAAGCTATTTATTTTTAAAATTGGACTAAATTTTACAAAAAGGGGATGAACCAGGATCAAATAGTCTTAGAAAGATCCGTAGATCAATCTACTGATTCTATCAAAAATGTTTTAATTGTTGAAGATGATGATGTGAGTTTTTTTCTGTTAGATGAAATATTATCATTGCATAAACTGAATTCAACAAGGGCAATAAACGGTAAAGATGCGATTAACTTTTTTAAAAGTGATAAAAATGCTTTTGATCTGGTATTAATGGATATCAGGATGCCAAAAGTAAATGGATTTGAAGCAACCAGGCTTATTAAAGAAATTAACCCATCAATTCCTGTTGTTGCAGTAACTGCCTATACTCACCCAAAAGGTGTAGCAGATTGTTTTAACTCGGGATGCGATAATTATATTGCAAAACCGTTTGATATTAATAATCTTATCTCAACAATTAAGCATTATATTGCTATCGCGAACTAAATAATATACCCTAACTATATATTTACTATTTTTTATTCCATGATAATTCTCTAATTTTGGAGAATTATTGTGGAATTAATATAAAATTAAATAGAATTAATTATGAATAGAGATACAAAAATATTTGATTTAATTCAAAAGGAAAAAGAACGTCAAATAAACGGTATTGAGTTAATTGCATCTGAAAATTTTGTTAGTGAACAGGTACTTGAAGCTATGGGATCAGTTATGACAAATAAATATGCAGAAGGCTATCCCGGAAAACGTTATTATGGAGGTTGCGAAATAGTTGACCAGTCAGAAGATATCGCTCGCGAAAGATTAATGCAATTATATGATGCGGAATGGGTTAATGTGCAACCGCACTCAGGTGCCCAGGCTAATGCTGCTGTATTTATGAGTATTCTTGATCCTGGTGATACTTTTCTTGGATTGGACTTATCTCATGGAGGCCATTTATCACATGGATCACCAGTTAATTTATCTGGTAAATTATATCGCGCAGTTTCTTATGGAGTAAAAGAAGAAACTGGTATGGTCGATTATGATATGATGGAAGAAGTAGCATTAAAAGAAAAACCAAAAATGATTGTTGGCGGTGCTTCGGCTTATTCTCGTGAGTGGGATTACAAACGCATGAGAGAAATTGCTGATAAGGTTGGCGCTTTATTGATGATTGATATGGCACATCCTGCCGGTTTAATTGCTGCAGGATTATTAGATAATCCACTTAAATATGCTCATGTTGTAACTTCAACAACCCATAAGACACTTCGTGGACCTAGAGGTGGTATTATTTTAATAGGAAAAGACTTTGATAATCCATTTGGATTAACAACACCTAAGGGCGTGATTAGAAAAATGTCTTCAATTTTTGATTCTGGTGTATTTCCAGGAAGTCAGGGTGGACCGCTAGAACATGTTATTGCAGCTAAAGCTGTAGCTTTTGGCGAAGCGCTAAGTCCGGCGTTTAAAGAATACCAGACTCAGGTTAAGAAAAATGCCGCTGTGATGGCAGAACAATTTATTCAAAAAGGATATAAAGTTATTTCCGGAGGTACCGATAATCATTCAATGTTAATTGACTTAAGAACTAAATTTCCTGAAATAACAGGTAAAGTAGTTGAAAACACCTTAGTTAAAGCTCATATTACAATCAATAAAAATATGGTTCCATTTGATTCTCGTTCTCCTTTCCAGACTTCAGGAATCAGAGTTGGAACTCCTGCAATTACAACAAGAGGAATTAAAGAAAATCATATTCCTGTAATTGTTGATTTTATTGACCAGGTAATTGGTAACATTGAAAACGAAGATGCAATAAATAAAGTAGGGGCAGATGTTAAAGAAATGATGAGTAAATATCCATTATTTGCTTATTAAAAATAAAATGCTTACAAAAAGGAAAGTTCCGAATCTTTAAAGATATCGGAACTTTTTTTATTGTGATTTTACACTAATCTCACATCTCACGTCTCAC
>CAZPMA010000113.1:0-8647 GCA_964587535.1 uncultured Bacteroidales bacterium | reverse complement strand
GCCTGATTACAAACTGTTAATGATTCATCATATTTTTTTGCTTTAAATAAAACGTTTCCAAGAGCAACATAAGTTTCAACTACATTATTAGCAAGCTTAATTGATTTTCTATAATCAGATTCTGCCTGATTATAATTCTCAAGTTTATCTTGTATAAATCCTCTTGAAGCTAAGTTTTCAGCTGTTTCATCCAAATCAACTAACTTGTCACTTTCCTTAAGGGCTTCTTCATACTGCTCAAGAGCAATATAGCATTTCATCTTATATTTATATGCATTTACATGTTTCTTATCTAATTCAGAAACTTTCTTTAGCATAGGTAAGGCTTCTTCGTAGTTTTCCAATTCATAATATAATCTTCCTGCATTGTAATAAATCGACTTGTCTTTGTCTTCAAAAGTAGTAGCTCTTTTATAATCACTTGCAGCTTCTTCTTTATTTCCGGCCTTTTCGTATGCTTCAGCTCTTGCAACATAAGCATCAGTAAAATCCGGATTCTCATCAATTAATTTTGTGAATTGAGCAATAGCATCTTCATAATTTCCAGATGCTACAAAATCTTTACCTGTAGTATATAGCTTAGGGCTACATGACATTAATATAATAATTAATGGAGTAAAGAAAAACGATCGTAATAAACTATATTTTCCCATATGATTTAGAGTTTTAAGATTTTCAATTAGTTTATGTAATTTAGTATATATTAATGTTATCAAATTTACAAAAGCTTTTAAATATATTGAAATTTTATGGCTAATGAATGTAATTTATTGATAAAAAGTATACTATTTTTTGATTAACGATAAATAACTACTTCCGAGTTTTTCATTTTTTTTCAGATTACTTTTAATTTCAGGGGCTTTGACTCCTTGTTTAAAAACCTTATTCCCTGTAAAAATAAGCGCTTCGTCCCAATAATTATTTTGAATAAAAGATGTCAGTACTTTTTCTCCTCCTTCTACTATTATCGACTGAATATTTTTCTTTTTTAAGATTTCAAAAAACTGAGTAAAAAACTCCTTTTGATAATCAACAAATTTGATGCCAATATTCTTATTTTTAAAGCTTTGCAAGTTAAATTCATATTCTTTATCCGCAATAATTAATGTTTCGGCGCTTATATTAAATAAATTTAACTGATGATCCAACTCTAGTGTTCTATCCAATACAATTCTTAAAGGATTTTTTCCTTTCCAATTTCTTGTTGTTAGGCTTGGGTTATCAATTCTTGCTGTATTTGTGCCTATTAAAATTGATTGCTCCTCTGACCTCCATTTATGAACCAATGCTTTTGATAAATTATTTGTTATCCATGTGGGTTGAGCAGGAGATACTTCATTTCTAATTACATCAATAAAACCATCTTTTGTTTGTGCCCATTTTAAAATTATATATGGCCTGTTTTTTTCATGAAATGTAAAAAATCTTTTATTTAGCTCTTTACATTCCTTTTCAAGAACACCTAAAGTAACATTACATCCGGCATCCTTTAATATCTTAATTCCTTTACCGGAAACATGTGATGCTGTATCCTTTGTCCCGATAACAACATTTGGTATTCCCATACTAACTATCAAACTGGCACAGGGTGGTGTTTTCCCATAATGAGAGCAAGGTTCCAGGCTAACATAAATAGTGGATTTATCTAACAAACTTTTATCTTTGACTGAATTAATTGCATTCACCTCAGCGTGATGCTCACCATATTTTCTATGATATCCTTCTCCAATAATTTTCCCTTTATAAACAATAACTGAACCAACCATTGGATTGGGGGCAGTATTCCCAAATCCATTTTTTGCCAGCTCAAGACAACGAGACATATATTTTTCGTGTTCCGGATAAATGATCATACAATTTTCTTAATTTTGAACTATGATTTCAAATTATAGCATAAAGAAAATAATTTCCGAAATAAAATCCGAATTAAACAACCAATATCCAAATACTGAGATAGAAAGTTTTATATCATTAATATTTGAATTTTTGTTTAATTATTCGAGAGCACAAATTCATTTGTACCAGGATGTTTTAATTTCCCCTGAGAATCATTTAGAAATAAAAAAAATTGTGGGCAGCTTAAAGAATTGGGAGCCAATACAATACATTATTGGTTTTGCAAATTTTTATGGCCTTAAGTTTAAAGTAAATTCAAATGTTCTAATTCCAAGACAAGAGACTGAAGAATTGGTAGATTGGATTATTCGCGAGAATAAAAAAAAGACTTTAAATATTCTGGATGTTGGAACCGGAAGTGGATGCATAGCAATTTCCCTTGCTAAAAACTTAACTGGCTCTAATGTTACAGCATACGATGTTTCTGAAGAAGCTATAGTTCTGGCAAAGAAAAATGCTGAAATAAATTCTACAAAAGTAGATTTTACTATTGTGGACATTTTAAATGAAAATAAATGGCCTGATAGTAAATTTGATATTATTGTAAGTAATCCACCCTATGTAACAAATTCAGAAAAATATTTAATGCAAAAAAATGTTTTAGATTATGAACCACCGTTAGCTCTCTTTGTACAAGATAATAATCCTTTATTGTTTTATAAGAAAATAACTGGATTTGCTACTAAGCACTTGAATAAAGAAGGAAAATTATATTTTGAAATAAATGAATCTTATGGGAAAGAAGCTGTTGAAATTCTTAAAAAAAATACTTTTAATGATCTTATCATAAAAAAGGATTTAAACGGAAAAGACAGAATGATACGAGGAATTAAAAACTAATTTGATGTCAAAGACTACAAAATATATATCAAAAAAAGATGCTATAATTAAAGCTCAATACTTATGTGCTCATCAGGAAAAATGCGAATGGGACATTCGTAAAAAATTATATGATTGGAAATCTAAGCCCGATGATCATGATGAAATTATTTTAAATCTAATTCAAGAAAAATACATTGATGAAAAAAGATACGCTATAACTTTTTCTAAAGAAAAGTTGCGTTTTAATAGGTGGGGGAAAATTAAAATTGAATATGCCTTAAAGCAAAAGAATATTTCGGTAGAATTTATTAAAAATGCACTTGATGAAATAGATGATGATAATTACAATTCCATTTTGGAAAATGAACTTTTAAAAAAATACAAAACCCTAAAAGACAAAGATAATTATGCATTACAATCAAAACTTGCACGTTTTGCAATTTCAAAGGGATTTGAAAATGGCAAGGTATTTGATGTAATATCAAAAATTTTAGCTAAAAGGCAAAATTTATAAAGAAAATGACTATTTTTAAATACTAATCATATATATACTAGTAAATGAAAAACTTATATTTATTAACTGTAATCATCATATTAATATCAGGAATAACTCTAGATTCCTATGGCAAGCGCAAACCCAAATGGTTAACAAAAAGACCTATAGACAATGAATATTATATTGGTATTGGTAAGGCCAATAAAAAAATCAACTCTGAATACATTCAAACGGCAAAAAGCAATGCTTTAGCTGATATGATATCAGAAATTTCTGTTAAAATAGCTTCAACATCTATTTTAAATCAAGTTGAAGATGAAACAGGTATAAAAGAAAGATACGAAGCAACTATTCAGCTTTTAGTAAAGGATGATATTTCTGATTATGAAATTGTTGATTCATGGGAAGATAAAGAAGAGTATTGGGTATATTACAAATTATCAAAATCAGATTACCAAAGAAAAAAAAGAGAAAGACTGGAAAGAGCTAAAAATCTATCAAAGGATTTCTTTGAAAAAGCAAAAGAAGCAGAAAAAAATTATGATATAAATAATGCAATAATCTATTACATTAAAGCTTTTGAGCCTATTGAAAAACACCTGGGCGAAGATTTATCTACTTTTACATTCGAAGGTAAAGTTATTTTAGACAATGCCATTTATCAATCAATACAAAATATATTAAGCAATATTAAAATTGTTCCGGAAAAGGATATGTTTTCGATTAAAACATTATCGTCAAAAAATGAACCTATTCTTGTAAAAGTTAAATTGAAAACAGAATTAGAAACTCAAAACATTGCCAATGTGCCAATAATCTTTTCCTTCCCTGGTCTAAACATCTCACAAGAAGAAGTTGTTTTAAGCAGAAGCAATGGGGTTGCAGAATGTACAATAGCACATATGGCACCTAAAGGAAAAAACCAGATTATTAAAGCAGAATTTAATATAGATAATTATTTTGCTGAGAGTGATAATGGTAGCATTTTGAAAAACATAGTTTTAAGCAATATTATTCGCCCTTATAATAACATAAATATTGAAGTTAAAGAATTATTTGCTTATCTTGAGTCGGAAGAAACTCTTTGGGGAAATATAAATACAGTTCAACCGATTACACAATTCTTTAAGGAGGAATTGTCAGTTAATTTTTTCTCTTTTACTCAAAATAAAGAAGAAGCAGATGTTTTAATAAAAATTAGTGCTGATGTAATAAAAGGCACGAAACTTGATAATCATAATTTACATACTGCTTTTTTAAGCTGTAATATTTCAATAAAAGATGTAAAAACCGATTTAGTTATTTTTAATGATGGTTTATCAAACATAAAAGGAATAAAATCTGGTAGCTTTGATTCTGCTGGACAGGATGCAATTAAAAAAGGACAAAATAAGATCAATACGGATATTATACCTAATATTAGAAAAATTAAACTTTAAGAAAAAAATTCGAATTAATTATTAAAACAAAAACTTGAAATTATGAAAACTAGAATTTACAAACCACTAGGTTTATTATTAGCAGGTGCTCTTGTTGTTGGAAGCACATTTACAAGCTGTAAATCAAAGAAAGAAGTTCCTACTAATGTAGCTGATGAAAAAGTAATAACACTATACTGCTCTGGTCCAGAATACAGAAGTGATAAAAATAACTTTAGAGCAAATGCTACAGGTGAAAGTTCAGATATGGAAATTGCTCGCAAAAAAGCAAGCAGTAACTGTAAAGCTGCATTGGCTTCACAAATCCAAACTGTAATTAAAGGAACAACTGATAACTATGTTAACTCACGTGAGTTTAATAATGTAGAAGAAGTAGAAGAAAGATTTGAGTCTTTAAACAGAGAAGTTATTAATCAACAACTAAACAATGTAAGAAACATTTGTGAGAAAATTACTCAAACTAAATCGGGAACTTATAAATGTTACATGGCAATTGAAATGAGTGTTGATGCATTAGAAGAAGCATTAAACAACAAACTTTCAAAAGACCAAAGATTAAAAGTTGATTATGACTACGAAAAGTACAAAGAAACTTTCGATAAAGAAATGGATAAATTAGAACAAAGCGGTGGATATTAATATTTACATAGCAAATAAAAAAAGGGAGCAGTCTACAGATGCTCCCTTTTTTTTATCTTCATAATCGCCTTGTGATTCCTGCGAATAATATTAATTTTGCCATTATAAATTCTATAAAATGATAACTACAGAACAATTAAAAGAAATTGAAAAGCGACAAGATGCGCTGAGGAGGCATCTTTGACATTGAAAATAAATTAATCCAAATAGAGGAAGAAGAACAAAAAACCCACGAACCTGACTTTTGGAATGATCCAAAAGCTGCAGAACAACAATTAAAACTCATCTCCGGTATAAAATCCTGGACAAATTCATTTAAAGAAATTGAAACTCAAGTTGAGGAACTAATCCTTGCTTTTGATTTTTATAAAGAAGGTGAAATAAATGAATCAGAAGTTGACAATCAATACAACAAAACCATAGCTCTAATTGAAAGTTTAGAGCTTAAAAATATGCTTCGCAAAGAAGAAGATGCACTTGGAGCCTATCTGCAGATTAATCCTGGAGCAGGTGGCACTGAAAGTCATGATTGGGCAGAAATGCTAATGAGAATGTATATACGCTGGGGCGAACGAAATAACTATAACGTAAAAGAAGTTAACTATCAACCTGGTGATACAGCTGGAATAAATACGGTTACACTGGAATTTATTGGCGAATATGCTTATGGTTACTTAAAAAGTGAAAATGGAGTCCATCGTTTAGTTAGATTGTCTCCTTTTGATTCAGCAAATCGACGACACACTTCATTTGCTTCTGTTTTTGTTTCACCGGTAGTTGATGATTCTATTAAAATTGAAATCAATCCAGCAGATATTACCTGGGAAACATATCGATCAAGTGGTGCAGGAGGACAGCATGTAAACAAAGTTGAAACGGCTGTTCGCTTACGTCATGCTCCATCAGGAATTGTAATTGAAAATCAGGAAACCAGATCGCAGATTAAAAACAAAGAAAATGCTCTTCGAATGTTAAAATCTCAACTTTACGAACTTGAGCTAAGAAAGAAAATGGAAGAAAGAGCAAAGATTGAAGACCAGAAAATGAAAATCGAATGGGGCTCACAGATTAGAAATTATGTTTTGCATCCATACAAATTAATTAAAGATGTTCGTACAAGCTATGAAATAGGTAACGTGCAAGATGTTCTTGATGGAAACCTGGATGGGTTTATCAAGGCATACTTAATGGAATTTGGTGCAGAATAAAAACTTTAAAATTTTATATCTAATTAAATATTGGTTACTTTAGACCTCTTAATACTCAAAACATAAATCTTATGAAAAAATTAAACAGCATAATCACTCTAATTTTAATAGTATTAGTCGCTTATTCATGTTCAGACTATAAAAATGCTGAAGAAACAATTAACGAAGAAGACATGACCCGCATTGTAAAAGAGTTTGGTTCAGACAAATTTCAAGGAAGAAAACCATTTACGGAAGGTGAAGAAATGGCTGTGGATTTTTTAATAAGAGAATATAAAAGAATTGGACTTGAACCTGTAAATAATGAAAGCTACATTCAAGAAGTTCCAATGGTTGAAGTAAACGATTTTCCTGAAGAAAGAATGAAAATTAAACTCTGGAATGCTTCCATTGAACTAAAATATAAAGATGATTTTGTTGCTTTTTCGAAGCAGCTTAAAGATGAAATAAAGGTTAGTAACTCAAGTATGGTCTTTGCCGGCTATGGAATTGTTGCTCCTGAATATGGTTGGAACGATTATGAAGGTATTGATGTAAAAAATAAAATTGTGGTTGTTTTAGTAAACGATCCAGGCTTTGGCACTGATGATAAATCTTTCTTTAAAGGAAATGAAATGACCTATTATGGTCGCTGGACATACAAGTACGAAGAAGCGGCACGACAAGGAGCACAAGGTGTTTTAATTATTCACGAAACCGAGCCTGCCGGATATCCCTGGAGTGTAGTGCTAAATGGAGCAATTCAACCGAAACTTTATTTACAAGCTGACGATAACTATATGTCGATGTGCGCTTTAGAAGGTTGGCTTACTAAAGATGCCGCAACAGAATTGTTTTCTTTAGCAGGATTTAACTTGAAAGATTTGATGGGAAAAGCAAAAGAAAAAGGTTTTAAAGCAATAAACCTAAAATCAAGATTAAGTTTGAATATTCAATCAACTCATAAGGAAGCTATATCGAAAAATGTAATTGGAGTAATCCCGGGTTCTGAAAGACCTGATGAAGTTATCATCTACTCATCACATTGGGATCACCTGGGAATTGGACCGGTTGTTAATGGTGATTCTATTTACAACGGTGCTGTTGACAATGGTACTACAACTGCATGGATGCTTGAAATTGCAGAAGCTTTTATGAATTTAAAAAAGAGACCTGCACGTACTATAATGATTTTCTCTCCAACTGCAGAAGAACAAGGTTTAATGGGTTCATATTACTATGCTACTCATCCATTATATCCATTAAATAAAACAGTTGCAAATATCAACAATGATTTATTACTTCCATTTGGTCCGTACAAAGATGTTATGGTTACGGGTTATGGACAATCTGAATTAGAAGATTATATTGTAAAATACGCAAAAGAGTATGATCGATATATTTTCCCTGATCCAAATCCACATACAGGAATGTATTACAGGGCTGATCATTTTAGCTTTGCACGCGTTGGCGTTCCGGCATTATTTGCCCGTGGAAATTGTGATCATAGAGTACATGGCAAAGAGTGGGCACTGGCTAAAGAAAAAGATTGGATAAATAATTACTATCATAAACAAACTGATCAGTATGATCCTGAAACATGGACATTCGAAGGAATAGTTGAAGATGCAAGACTAATGTTTCGTATTGGTTACGATTTAGCCAATAGTAGTGATTTTCCAAAGTGGAAAGAAGGTTCAGAATTTAAAGAAATACGTGAAGCTTATATGAAAGAATAAAATGGATGAATTACTTTATAATGAAAAACGAGCATATACTGCTCGTTTTTTTGTGGAGCATAGCGGGATCGAACCGCTGACCTTTTGACTGCCAGTCAAACGCTCTAGCCAACTGAGCTAATGCCCCAATCTATTCATTAGGGGAGGGTAAACGCTCTGCCTCTCGATATTTATCGGAATGAGCTAATGCCCAAACATTTTTTATAACATGTGAAAATACATTTTTTTATTAAAAATAGAAAACTATTTTAGCAAACGAAAATTAGAGTAAGATTGTCAATGTGGTTTCTATAAAAGGATTTTAACATTTTTTAACGGAATAATAGAAACATAGATTGCCCGGTATCCGTAGACTATGTGCATATTTACCCTTTATACTCAAATTTTAACACGAAAGTTTTGAAAAACATTATTATATTATTTATTTTT
>CAZPMA010000112.1:0-8667 GCA_964587535.1 uncultured Bacteroidales bacterium | reverse complement strand
GCAGCAGGCGATGCATCAGGAGCTTCATCGCATAAATTCTCATCTGGATCATTTACTGAAGGCCGTATTGCCGCAAAAGCCGCGTTGGCATTTATTATTGATAATGAATCTCCAATAAATATTAATGATGAAAATATCAATGACTTAAAAGAAAGAATTTTGAAGCCAATGGCTGTTTTCGAAGAGCATAAAGATTACGCCAATGATGAAGATGTAAATCCTAACTTTATCAAACCAAAAATGTTTATGTTCCGTTTGCAAAAAATTATGGATGAATATGCAGGTGGTGCTTCGGTGGGATTTAAAACATCAAAAGCATTATTGGAAAAAGGATTAGAATTCCTTGAGTTTATGAAAGAAGATGCAGAGAAATTAGCTGCTAAAGACTTGAATGAGCTAATGCGTGCCTGGGAAAATGTTCATCGTATGTGGCAAGCAGAATCGCATATCAGAACCATGTTATTCCGCGAAGAAACCCGTTGGCCGGGATATTATTTTAGAACTGATTACCCTGCAATGAAAGAAGACTGGAAAGCATTTGCAAACTGTAAATGGAATCCTGAAACCGGAGAGTGGGAAATGATTAAAAGAGATATAAAAGAACTTACATAATTAACTAGTTTTAAGTTTCAGATTTCAGATTCCAAATTATAATAATCTGAAATTTGAAATTTGAAATTTGAAATTTTTATTCTATGAATAAAACTCAAAAACCAGTTCTAGTTATCGGTGGTGGAATAAGCGGTGTAACTACTGCTGTTGAAATTGCCGAAGTTGGAAAAGAAGTTATTTTAATCGAAAAAGAACCTTATTTGGGTGGTAATGTAGTTAAATTCAATAACTATTTTCCAAAACTTTGCCCGCCCACTTGCGGATTGGAAATTAACTTTCGAAGAATAAAGCAAAATCCACGAATTAAATATTTTACATCTACCGAAGTTGTAGAAATCTCAGGAGAAAAAGGAAACTTCAAAGCTAAATTAAAAACTGCTCCACAAATCATTAAAAACAATTGTACTGCTTGTGGTAAATGCGCTGAAGTTTGTCCTGAAGAACGCCCGAATGATTTCAATTACGGGTTTACAAAAACAAAAGCGGCTTACCTGCCACACGAAATGGCATTCCCTTACAAATATGTTATTGATGAAGAATTTTGTAAAAAAGAAGCTTGCAATAAATGTGTAGAAATCTGTGAATATGATGCCATTGATTTATCAGCTAAAGAAGAAGTCAAAGAACTTGAAGTAAGTTCTGTTGTTGTAGCAACAGGATGGAAAAATTACGATGCTTCAAAAATTGATAATCTGAATTATTCAACATCAAAAAATATTATTACCAATGTTGAATTTGAACGGTTTATTGCTTCGAACGGAGTTGGTGAAAATAAATTCCTTCGATTATCAGACAATACAGAACCTAAAAAAATTGCCTTTGTGCAATGTGCAGGTTCACGCGATGAAAATCACCTGCCTTATTGCTCTGCAGTTTGCTGTTCAGCATCATTAAAGCATGCTTTAACTATTCAGGAACTTTATCCAAAATCAGAAATCAAGATTTTCTATATTGATCTTAGAGTTTCCGGACGTAATGAAGATTTCCTTTTAAAAGTTCAGGCAAATAAAAATATTGAATTAGTTAAAGGTAAGGTTGGTAAGATAACTGAAATAGAAAATAACAATTTAATTCTTGAAGCAGAAGATATTTTATCAGGAAAAAAAATAAAATACGAAGCTGAACTGGTTGTTCTGGCAACAGGTATTGTACCATCAAATATAAATCTTAATTTAAACAGAGATCATAATCAGTTTATGACTGATGTACAAACCGAAGGAATTATTCCGGTTGCATGTAGCAGAAAACCAATGGATGTTTCAACATCATTAAAAGATGCTACAGGAGCAGCTCTTAAGGCTTTACAGTAAATTTACAAATGATAACAAATAAACTCCAAATGACAAATTCCAAATAAAACTTAAATCACAAATTTCAAACAATCAGGTTTGAAGTTTTGGTATTAAGAATTGGAATTTATTTGATATTTGGTATTTGGATTTTGGAATTTAAAAGACATATTAATGAGTAAAAAAATAGGCGTATATATATGTTCGGGATGCGAAATTGGCAAGTCATTAGATATTGAAAAACTATGTCAGTTAGCATCATCAGAACAAAACGTAGCAGTTTGCAAATCACACAAATCACTTTGTTCGATTGAAGGTTTTAATATCATCAATAATGACATTGTAAAAGAAAACCTTGATGGTTTAATCATTGCAGCATGCTCGCCACGTGCAAAGACTGAAGTTTTTGATTTTCCTGGAAACATTTTACTGGAACGCACCAATATTCGAGAACAAGTTGCGTGGTGCATGGAACCAGGCGAAGAAGATACACAAATGGCTGCAGAAGATTACCTTCGCATGGCTGTTACTAAAATCAATAATATTAATCTTCCTAGTCCTTTTATTGCTGAAAATATTAGTTCTGATATTTTAGTAGTTGGTGGTGGAATAACCGGGATTACAGCAGCCATCGAAGGTGCAAAAGCAGGTTATAAAGTTCATATTATTGAAAAAGAAGAAAAACTGGGTGGCTGGTTAAACAAATTACACAAACAGATTCCTTATTTTGCTCCTTATAACAAACTTATTGATCCTGAAATTAAAAATAAACTAAAAGAACTAGAGCAATTTGAGAATATACAAATCCATACTTCAACAAGCATTCAAAACATATCAGGCCAACCCGGACAATTTAATGTTATGCTGTTAAATGGAACACAAGAACAAATTATAGTTGGATCCATTGTAACTGCAACAGGCTGGCAACCCTACGATGCTAATAAGTTGCCGCATCTGGGTTATGGAAAACCAAACGTACTGACGAATGTAGAATTTGAAGAATACGTAAAAAATAATCCGAAAGCAGAATTACCTAAAAATATTTTATTTATTCAGTGTGCAGGTTCGCGAGATAAAGATCACCTACCCTACTGTTCGGGATTCTGTTGCGGAACAAGCTTAAAGCAAGCAAGTTATATTCGCGAATTAAGTCCTGATTCAAATGTTTTTATAATTTATAAAGATATTAGAACATTAGGACTTTATGAAGAGTTTTATAAGGAAGTCCAAAAAGATGATCAAATCTTTTTTACAAAAGGCGAAATTGATACAATTACAGAAGACTCCAACAACTTAAAAGTTCAGGTTAAAGAAACTTTAATTGGAGAAGATATATCTCTTCATGTTGACATGATTGTTTTGGCAACAGGAATGGTTCCTAATGGCACTGAAGATTTAAATCTAAATTATCGTTTAGGAAAAGGTCTGCCACAATTAAAATATAATTTCTCTGATTCGCATTTCATCTGTTTCCCATACGAAACAAGACGAACAGGAATTTATGCAGCTGGAAGTTTACGAGCACCTATGGATATTGCTGCAAGTAAAGAAGATGCAGCAGGTGCTATGCTCAAAGCAATACAAACTATTGAAGCTACAAAACGTGGCGAAGCTGTTCATCCGCGATCGGGCGATAAATCGTATCCTGAACTTTATATGGATCGTTGCACTGATTGTAAACGATGTACTGAAGAATGCCCGTTTGGAGCATATGACGAAAATGAAAAAGGAACACCCATTCAAAATCCTACACGTTGCCGACGATGTGGAATTTGTGTAGGTTCTTGCCCAGAACGTGTAATTGGTTTTGCAGATTATTCAATCAATAGTATTTCTGCAATGATTAAAGCTGTTGAAATTCCTGATGAGTTTGAAGAAAAACCAAGAATTCTTGCTTTTGTATGCGAGAATGATGCTTACCCGGCCTTGGATATGGCCGGACAAAAGGGATTGAAATACAGCCCTTACGTTCGGGTTATTCCAGTTCGTTGCATTGGTTCTGTCAACAAAGTTTGGATTTCGGATGCACTTTCAAAAGGATACGACGGTATTTTACAAATTGGATGCAAGCCTGGCGATGATTACCAATGTCATTTCATTCACGGAAGTGAATTAACCGAAAAACGTAGTGAAAATATTCAGGAAACCTTAGAAACCATGATGTTAGAACCGGAAAGAATCAGAACTGAATTTGTTGAGATAACCGATTATGATAAAATTACGCAAATCATTAACGATTACGTGGAAGAAATAGAGTTGATTGGGCCAAATCCATTTAAAGAGCTTTAATTTCAAGTTACAAGTTTAAGATTTCAAATTAATTATGGCAAAAATTGAAAGATTTGAAGATTTAGAAGTTTGGCAAGAAGCACGAGAGTTGTGTAAAATTGTAACCTTTTTAATAAATAAAACTCCCTTTTCTAAAGATTATGAATTAGTTCGACAAATAGAAAAATCTTCAGGTTCAGTTATGGATAATATTGCTGAAGGTTATGAGAGAGATGGTAACAAAGAATTTGGTCAATTTTTAAGTTTTTCTAAAGGTTCGTGTGGTGAAGTAAGATCACAATCATATAGAGCTTTAGATAAAAAACATATAACACAAGAAGAGTTTGATAATTTATACAATAAAGCACTATTAGTAAGCAAAATGCTAAGTGGCTTTATGAATTATTTAAAAAAATCTGAAATAAAAGGAAGCAAATTCAAAACCTGAAATCTGAAACCTGAAAACTGAAATCTGAAACCTGAAATCTGAAACCATGATAAATATTAATCCTGATATAGAATTCAAAAAGCAACTTAAGCAAATAAGCAAAAGTTCGTTAAATGAATGCATGCAATGCGGCAATTGTACGGTTGTTTGTTCATTAGCTCCTGAAGAAAGACCATTCCCAAGAAAAGAAATGATTTGGGCTGGCTGGGGAATGAAAGATAAACTGATTGGAAATCCGGATATATGGTTATGTCATCAGTGTGGCGATTGCACAACGTATTGTCCACGTGGAGTAAAACCTGCAGATGTTATTTCAGCAGTTCGTGAAATTAGCTATCAACACTATGCTAAACCAAAGTTTTTAGGCAAAATCCTAAATAATCCAAAGTGGCTACCTGTTGCAATTTTAATTCCCATTGTAATTATATCTGCTATTTTACTGATGGCCGGAACTATACATATTCCTGAAGGAGCTGTAAATTACTCTAAGTTTTTCCCACATGCATGGCTAAATGGTTCATTTACTTTCTTATGGGCCTTAAGTATTGGATTAGGAATTGTTGGATTAAAAAACTTTTGGAAAGACATGAAGCGGCAAAATGCAGAATATGAATCAAAAGGTAGTTTTATTAAGAATTTATTTAAAATTATAAAAGAAATCCTATTCCATTCAAACTTTAGTGCTTGTACTGCTCAGAAAAAAAGAAAAATATCACACTTCTTAGTGTTTTATGGCTTTATGCTTTTACTAGCAGTTACTGCTTTTGCTATTTTAGCTGTGTTTTTAGATAGTTATCCAATGCAATTAATGCATCCGGTTAAAATAATGGGAAATATTGCAGCACTTATGTTAATTATTGGTCTTGGGCTTATGATTATAAACAGAATTTTCAATAAAAAAGATTATGGAAACTCCACATATACAGATTGGCTATTCTTAGTTTCAATGTTTTTACTAACCATTTCAGGAGTTGTTGTAGAAGCAGCCAGATTTTTAAATTGGGAAATAGCTTACCATTTATACTTCTTTCACCTAATTTGTGTTTGGTTTATTATCATTTATCTGCCATATACAAAGTTTGGACATTTATTATACAGAGTAGTTGCAATGGTTTATGCTGCATCAATTGATAGAAGAGTAAAATAAAAAAATGGGGACAAAATTTTGTCCCCATTATCATTATTCTTTATAATTAATCGTCGATTTCTTCGCATTCAATATAATTGGTTTTTGCCCG
Organism: uncultured Bacteroidales bacterium; assembly: GCA_964587535.1. Classification (GTDB taxonomy): domain Bacteria; phylum Bacteroidota; class Bacteroidia; order Bacteroidales; family UBA12077; genus UBA12077. The sequence continues at coordinate 2,812 of CAZPMA010000112.1, read as the reverse complement.
CTTTATACTTCTTGCTACCATTTCCCCAAATTCAAGCATATCCATGTCATCAACTTCATAGTACCAGTTCAAATCAAGCTGTCTTATTTTTTGATTCTTATCTATAATTTTAATGAGTTCTAGTATATTTTTTGAAGACGATGTATTAACATATTCAAGCTTGATATCAAATTTTATTTTTTCTGATTCTACATTCTCAACCCACTGAAATAAGGGCTTGAAAAATTTAATAGGATCTTCTGGTAAAGATTTTCCTTTTATAATCATAGAACCTGAAGATTGAAATCTGATTTCAGGTGTTTGTTCTGTTTGTTTAATATTTAAATCAGTCATTTGTTCTTTAAAATCTCATTTTTAAATAATATTGCACAAATTAATTATATTTATCCGTTATTTATATTTTTTCTACTTGTTTTTGATCAAAAAGATTCAATAATTTTAAAAAAATAATTCTTTTTTACAATCATAAAATGAAATCAAGTTCTTTATTAAAGTCAATGCTTCCCGGACTATTACCTTTATTTATTTTTATTATAGCCGATGAGATATGGGGAACTATAATTGGATTATATATTGCTCTTGGTTTTGGTTTAACCGAACTTTTGTTTACATATTTTAAAACTAAAAAAATTGAAAAGTTCATCCTTACCGACACCATACTTTTAATAGCATTAGGTGGTATCTCAATTCTACTTGATAACGAAATTTTCTTCATGCTTAAACCCGCATTAATAGAAATTATTTTAGCAATAATTATTGGTTTTTCTGCTTTTACTCCTAAAAATATCATTCTAAAAATGAGCGAAAGGTATTTAAAGAATATTCAATTCAGCGAAGATCAATCACGGTTAATGCAGAATAGTCTAAAAGGCATCTTCTTTATTACTATAGCTCATGTAATTCTTATTATTTATTCAGCATATTTTATGAGTAAAGAAGCTTGGGTTTTTATTAGTGGAGGACTTTTTTATATTCTATTTGTTGGATATTTTTTACTGGAATTTTTAAAGAATAAGATAAAGTCTAAGAACCTGTCGAATGAAGAACTACTTCCACACATTGATGAAAACGGAAAAGTAATCTCGGTGCACCCTAGGAGTAAATTTCATCAAGCTGGAGATCATAAAATGCTTCATCCTGTAGTTCATATTCATGTTATTAACCTAAAGGGAGAAATATATTTGCAAAAACGCCCAATGAATAAACTAATACAACCCGGGAAATGGGATACTGCCGTTGGTGGGCATATTAGCGCCGGAGAAGATTTACAGCTAGCCTTAACCAGAGAAACAAAAGAAGAAATTGGGTTGGAAAATATTAATTTTCAATTTATTAAAAACTACATTTGGGAAACTGATGTTGAAAAAGAACTTGTGTTCATGTTTTTTACTCAAACAGATAAAACTCCTGAGCCAAGTGCAACAGAATTAGACGAAGGTAAGTTTTGGAGCATTATGGAAATTGATAAAAATTTATGTAATGATACATTTACACCAAACTTTATTAAAGAATACAATCAAATAAAAACTATTTTAAAGAATTAATTTTTTTATTCATCTAATCCAAATAATTCTGACACATTAGACTTAAAACTTTTCCCAATTGGTAATTTCTCTCCTGCTATTTCAATCATATTACCATCAAGAGAATCAATCTTTTTGACAGAAACAATATATGATTTATGTATGCGTATGAATTTCTTTTCGGGCAATTTATCTTCTAATTCTTTTAAAGAAGCCAATGCTGTTACATTCTTTTTACCTTCTGAATGAAAAGTAACATAAGCTTTCTGACCTTCAATGAAAATCAGATCGTCATAGTTTATTTTGTAATACTTTCTATCTGCTCGTATAATAATATAATCATCATGAAAATCAGTTTGATTATAGTCTGATTTTGGTTCAGATTTCTTTTCTTTATTTACCATCAGCATATTAACCTTATTAACAGATTTCAAGAATCTGTCAAATGAGAATGGCTTTAACAAATAATCAATTATATCTAATTCATAACCTTCTAAGGCATACTCTTTATAGGCTGTTGTTAAAATTACAAAAGGCCTTTTATTTAAGCTTCTTAAAAAATCAAGACCTGTAATATCAGGCATTTGAATATCCAGAAACATTAAATCAACTATTCCTTGCTCTAATAGTTCAGATGCTTTTAATGGGGAATTGAAATCGCCTAAAAGCTCCAAAAAAGGAACTTTTGAAATATAATCTTTCAAGTATTTTCGAGCTAACGCTTCATCATCAACAACTATACAACGAATTTTCATTAGATTGTAATTTTTAGATTTACAGAATATTCCTTTTCATCTTCTTTCATTTCCAGTTCATATAAATCAGGATATAATATTTCCAAACGTTGTTTTACATTCTTAATCCCCATTCCATTGCCTGCCAATGCTTTGCCCTGTATAGGAACTGAATTAACAATCTGAAAGTTTAAAACCCCACCAATCGTTTTCAGATCCACTTTTACATATGCATCGGTATATTCTTCTATTTTACTATATTTAAACGCATTCTCAATAAAAGGAATAAAAAGCATAGGAGCAATACTTATATCTTCTTTTATATCATGATACGCAAAGTTAATATTTTGTTCGTGTTCTGATTTCATTTGCTGAAACGCAATAAAATTCGATATATAATCAACTTCCGACATTAATTTAACATGATCATTACTGCAATCATAAAATACATATCGTAACATCTCAGAAAGCTTTAAAACACTATCAGGAGCATTATCTGATTTTGTATATGTTAATGAGAAAATATTATTTAAAGCATTAAATATAAAATGTGGG
>CAZPMA010000111.1:3753-8893 GCA_964587535.1 uncultured Bacteroidales bacterium | reverse complement strand
TTTTGTATATGTTAATGAGAAAATATTATTTAAAGCATTAAATATAAAATGTGGGTTGATTTGTGCTTTCAGTAATTTTATCTCTGTTCCTAACTTTTCTTCTTTCAGCTGTTTTTCTTTCACTGCATTAGATTTTAATGTATTCGTAAGAAGAATTGTTGTACTAATAAAATTCCCCAACATAATTAATGAAAATGATCTTATAATAGGAAAAATTAATGGCATATGTTTAATGTTATCCTCAAAATCTTTAGGAATACCGAAACGATCAATTATTATATGAATACTAACTAAGAGTAATGATACCAGTAAGTTATTAACATAATACCTTTTCCTGTTAGATGTATAATATTTAGGAAATAGCCAATATTCATTTATCAATACAATACTTATGAATATGGTTGCTGTTGTGAAAGCTCCAATAAAAGCTATTTTGTTTGGAAAGAAATATCTTCCAGTTACATAAAAACTTAAAAATATTGCAATCCAAATAAATATTTTTAAGAACAGAGATATTTGAATTCTTTTCATAGTAAATTTTTTGTCAAATTTAGAATCTCCCCCTAAAGTTTTCAAAGTTTTTGAACAAATACTGATATTCCATTAACGAATGTACAATTTTATCTAATAATCATCAAATGAAACCATTATTCCCTTAAAAATAGAGTTTGTTCAGAAGTTTCTGAGCTTGGTTCAATATATTTTATAATACGCATGGGTAAACTTAACATTGCTTCGGAAATTGAAAATTATCATTATTAAATAATATCATTATCATGAAAACAAAAATCTTATACACCATTTCTGCGATAGCTATTTTAGCGCTATCCGTATTTATATCTGGCAAATTAATAATGAGTAAACCTATTCCAATTACCAGTAAGCAAGCTGAAAACTATTTAAATGTTAAAGCCCAAAAAGTTGTGAATTCTAATTTCAGCTCAGATATTAAATATAGGGGAAGAATTTCTTCATATGAAACTGTTTCTCTATCTGCAGAAGTTAGCGGTAAAATCTTACAAGGAGATATTCCATTTAAAACTGGCCAGGAGTTTAAGAAAAATGATATTCTGGTAAAAATCTATAATGAAGATATTAAAGCAGCTTTAATGTCGGGGAAAAGCAGTTTTATGAAGACCTTATCATCAATTCTTCCAGACATTAACTTCGATTTTCCAGGGGAATATGAAAAATGGAAATCATTCTTCAAAGAAATTAAAATAGATAGCCATCTTCCTGATTTACCTGAAATTAGTTCAGACCAGGAACAAATTTTCCTTGCTTCTAAAGGTGTTTTAACTGAGTATTATTCATTACGACAACAAGAAATTAATTTAAAGAAATATACTATTTATGCGCCATTTGATGGAAGCTTAAAAACAGTTTCAAAATCAATTGGAGCAGTAACTAACATGGGTGCTGAATTAGCTTCAATAATACGTACAGATAAATTAGAAGTAACAGTTCCTGTTTTACCCGAAGATGCAAAATGGATTAAAGTTGGAGACCATGTTAACTTAATTGGTATAAATAAAACAGAAACAGGAAAAGTATCACGAGTAGCCAATTTTGTTGATCCTTCAACTCAATCTGTAAATATATATATCGATTATTATCCTAATGGAGATAATTCATTTCTTGAAGGTGAATATATAGATGTAAAATTCGAGATTTCTAAAAAAGTTTCCGGAATTAAAATTCCACGCGAAGCCCTTTTAGATAACAATGAAGTTTATGTTATCGAAAACGAAGCTTTAAAACTTAAACAAATTAAAATAGAACGATCTCTAAATGATTATTACATTATTTCCGGAATTGAAAACGGAGAACTTTTAGTAGTCGAATCTCTTGCTGATGTATCGGAAGGAACTAAAGTAGCAGCACGAATTTAATTTACAAATTCATTTAATTAAAGTTATTGATTATGAAAAAGATATTATCAGCATTTGTAAAATTTCCATTCTACGGGAAAATCGTAATTGTGATATTACTTCTAATTGGATCTATATCGCTAGTATCTATGCGTAAAGCTACTTTCCCATTAGTTGAATCTAAAATAATTACTGTATCAGTTAGTTATCAGGGAGCAACTCCAAAAGAAATGGAAGAAGGCGTAACAACACTTATCGAAAATGGAATTCGGGGAATCCCCGGAATTAAGGAATTTTCATCTATTTCGCGCGAGAACTCTGCACAAGTAACCATAACTGGCTTAAGCAATTATGATATGGATGAACTGCTTACTGATGTAAAAAATGCAGTTGATGGAATATCAAACTTCCCTGCTGGCGCAGAAAAACCAATTGTTTCCAAAAACAGGGCAAAAGATATTGCAATGTTTATGACTTTGACATCAGACGACGATGATTTGTTAAAACTAAATAAAATTGCTAATCGTGTTGAAGATGAATTTTTAGCTTCAGGTATTATTTCTCAAGTATCAATTTTTGGATTACCAAGCAAAATTGAAATGGTAGTTGAAGTTGATGAAACTCAATTAAGAAGGTATAATGTTACTTTCGATGAATTTAAAAATGCTATTGCAACTAATAATTTGGATATTCATGGCGGTACCATTAAAAATCCACGTGAAGAAATAAAAGTTATCTCACGTCATCGTTCTGTTGATCCTGATAAAGTAAAAAACATTGTTGTAAAAACAAATACAAATGGGCGCACTGTTACTGTTGGCGATGTAGCTAATGTAAAATTACAATTCGAAGAATCTCCTTTTGGAAGTTACGTTAACGGAAAGCCAAGTGTTACTTTCATGATTCAGAAACTGATGACTGAAGATCTTGAAGAAATTTCTGTTTTTCTGAAAGATTATGTAAAAAATTATAATGAAAGTCATACAGAATCCAGAATGGAAATATTACATGATTTCTTGGATATCATTGACGGTCAGCTTTCTATTTTGGTCCAAAACGGTATTATGGGAATTATATTAGTAGTTTTAATGCTTTCCTTATTATTAAATTTCAGATTATCGCTTTGGGTAGCATGGGGTATTCCTGCATCTTTTCTGGGAATGTTTATAATTGCAGCTTTAAACGGAGTTACAATCAACATAATTTCACTCTTTGGTATGATTCTGATTATAGGAATCCTTGTTGATGATGGTGTTGTTATTGGTGAAAATATATTTACTCATTTCGAAAAAGGAAAAACACCACGCCGAGCAGCTATTGATGGGACTATGGAAGTGCTTCCTGCGGTTTTCACTTCTGTAGCAACAACAATCATAGCTTTTACCCCACTTTTCTTTATTGAAGGAAACCTTGAGATGATGTACGAAATGGCATTTGTGGTGATTGCTTGTTTGATATTTTCATTGGCTGAAGGAATGTTTGTTTTACCAGGACACTTAGCAAATCCAAATGTTTTAAAGCCAATGAGTTCTAAATCATTTTATGGAAAATTAAGAAACAAACTCGATAACGCTTTAGCCTTTATTCGCGATCGTTTGTACTTACCATTAGTAAGAAGAATCTTAAAACATAAAGGATTAAGTTTAGCAACAGTTACTGCAATTGTTATATTAACTCTTGGTTTAGTTGCAGGTGGTAAAATACCTTTTACATTTTTCCCTCAACAACCATCAGATATGTTTAGCATTGACCTTGCTATGAAGCCTGGTGTTAATGAAAATATTACAAAAGAAAAATTATTCTGGATCGAAAGTCAAATCTGGGAAGTAAATAAAGAATTACAAAAAGAATATGGCGATACTATTTCCTACGTATCAGCTACCCAGGTAAATATTGGAAGTGCATTTAGCGGAACAGAATCTGGAACGAATGCAGGTATGATTCGTGTATTTTTAAATCCTTTAGAAGATGTTCAGGTTAATGATCAAATGATAAAAAGAGCTATTTCTGAAAAAACTGGCAAAATTCCTGAAGCTTATAAATATGCAGTTGGTGCTTCAAACCGATTTGGGGCTCCGGTATCAATAAGTTTAATGGGATATGATACTCAAGAACTTGAAGAAGCCAAGACGATGCTAGAATCGGAACTTTCGAAAATGCCTTCTCTATTCAATATTACTGATAATAGTCAGATTGGAAGTCAAGAAATACAGATTACTTTAAAACCGGAAGCTTATGTACTTGGGCTTACTCAAAGTTCATTAATGCAACAGGTTAGAAATGGGTATTATGGCGCTTTAGCACAACGTATGCAAGATGGAAAAGACGAGATATGGGTTTATGTTCGCTATCCAAAAGACAATAGAGAAACTATCGGTCAATTAGAAAATATGATGATAAATACAACAAGTGGTCAGTTCCCATTATCACGTTTGGCTAATTTATCATCAGAAAGGAGTATGAGTAAGATTAATCGATATAATGGGAAAACAGAAATTCGTGTTGATGCATATTTAAAAGATCAAAGCGAAGCTGTACCACCAATTTTATCGTATGTTGAGTCGAATATAATGCCTAAAATAACTGCTCAATATCCTGATATCACATATATGCATCAAGGACAACAAAAAGACACCAATGAGCAAATGGGTGGTATTATTAAATATTTTAGTATTGCATTCTTAGTTATTGTATTAATCATTATGATCTATTTTAAATCCTTTGTACAAGGATTAATGATCCTGGTAATGATTCCGTTAGGGTTTGTTGGAGCAATTTGGGGACATGGAATACATGGAGAACCTATTTCAATGATGAGTCTGTGGGGATTTGTAGCTCTCTCAGGAACCATTATTAATGATGCAATTGTATTTATGGCAAAATACAATCAAAATCTAGTATCGGGGATGAATGTGTTAGATGCAACAATAGATGCAGGTAAATCAAGATTTAGAGCTATTATTCTAACTACTGTAACAACAGTTGCAGGTTTAATGCCCTTAATTCTTGAAAATAGCCCTGATGCTAAATTCTTAATACCAATGGCTATTGCATTAGCTTATGGAATATTATTCGGTACAATTTTTATTCTATTAATTCTTCCATTACTAATTGTATTAGTAAACAGATTTAAAGTAAGAATAAAACAATTATTTAGCAAAGAAGCAATTATACCTGAATCTGTTGAAGTTGCTGTAATAAATCATCAGATTGATATGACACTTGAAAAAGCCATGGAGAAAGAGTTTTAGATTATAAAGTATCAAGAT
>CAZPMA010000111.1:0-3653 GCA_964587535.1 uncultured Bacteroidales bacterium | reverse complement strand
TCTCACGAAATTAATGAGCTTAATAATGCATGGGGCAATACCGGGGCATTACCAACTGTAAGTTTCACTGGCATAGGTAACACTTCTCAAAACTATACTGATAATGATGATTTTAAAACAACTGCCTTAAATGGGTCTGTTGATTTAAACTGGGTATTGTTCCGTGGATTTAGAGCCAGAATTACAAAACAAAGTCTGGAAAGTCTGGAAAAGCTTTCAGAAGGTAATGTAGCAATAACCGTTGAAAATACAATTATTGATGTAATCCTGGCTTATTACAATGTTCTTTTAACAGAAAATAATTTAAATATTGCAGAAAAAAATATGCAACTATCTGAAGATAGATACGAACAAGAAAAACAAAAGAAACAGCTTGGAACATCTCTTACATATGATCTTTTACAAGCACAAAATTCATTTTTAGAAGATAAATCAAGCTACCTTTCAGCAAAATCATCTTTTAACAATGCAAAAAGGCAGTTAAATAATTTGATGGCATTGCCATTAGATACAAAATATAATTTTACATCATCTTTCGATATATCTTCAAAGGATTTTAACATTGCAGCATTAGAATCAAAAATGTTAGAAAATAATAATACATTAAAAAATCAATACATCAATTTAGAGATGGCCAAACTGGATGTAAAATCGGCTAAAAGTGATTACTACCCAACTATAGCAGCTAGTGCTTCCGGTGGTTATTCTTCTACTGATTTAGATTATGAAACCTTAAATATGATGGATAATAATTCATCATCTCTTAATACAAGTGTTGGTTTAAGTGTCAGTTACACCATTTACGAAGGTGGTACAAGACGCCGAGCACTGCAAGCTTCAAAAATACAGAAGGAGATTTCAGAAATAGAAACAAGTGATATGGAACAACAGCTAAAAAATCAACTAGCACAGGAATTTGAATTGTATCAAGTTAGACAAGAATTGCTTATTTTAGCTAAAGAAAATCTAAAAGCTGCTGAATTGAATATGGAATTATCAAAACAAAAATTTGACAACGGATCCATCAATTCTTTTAATTATAGAGATATACAAATTATGTATTCAAATGTTGCATTGAATTATCAGAATGCAATGTATAATTTAATTCAAAGTTATCATACGCTTTTAAGATTAACGGGTGGTGTAATTGATGATTTTAACTCAAATTAGAAAATGAAACTGGTACTATTAAACTTATTATTATCCTTTTTCTTAACTTCAGCAAATAATATTGAAGGGATTTGGGATGCAAATAAAGACAATACATTGGTTAGGATTTATGAAGAAAACAATTTGTATTATGGAGCAATAGTAAGTTCTGATAATCCTACAGCTAAAAAGGGAACAATTATCTTAAAAGATCTCAAATTTGAATCAGGGAAATGGGTAGGAAAGTTTTATTCCATAAAATTTAACAGATCATTCGATGCAGACATAGAAGTCGAAAATAAAATCTTAAAAATTAAAGTGAGTGCCGGATTTATAAGCAAAACATCTTTATGGCAGAAATCACAAAATTGAGAATAAAACAACAAAGTAATATATGGGAGTTATATGGTTGGAGTATAACTCCTATTTGTTTCTATAGAAATAATTAGAATATTTATTTGAAAATTGTTTAATTTGTATTTTAAAGCTATACATCCATGGATTACACTGAAATCTTAATTAAGCTAAGAAGAATTATTCGATCCATCAATCTGGAATCAAAAAAAATTCAAAAAGAGCATGGCGTAAGTATTCCCCAGGTTCTTTGTTTAACATACTTAAATAATTGTGATGATTATCAATCAACACACAAGGAGATAAAAAAATACTTAAATCTAAATTCTAGCACAGTTACAGGGATTATTGACCGGATTGAGAAAAAAGGACTTGTTGCACGACTTCCTAAAAGAGAAGATAAAAGAACAACCTACATAGCATTAACTTCATTAGGTGCAAAACTATTAGATAAAATTCCTGCTCTTCTGCACGAGCGCTTATCAATAAAATTAGAAAATCTTGAAAAAGAAAAAATTGATGAATTAAATAAATCATTAGATATTCTGATTCATTATTTAGATATTTCTGAAATTGAAGCTTCACCCTTAATTACATTTGAAGATAATATTTAAAAAATAGTTCCTACACAACTCATTTTTATTTTTCTCGTCTACAACTATCAAGGAATCCCATATTTATAGGGATTTTATTTGGTATTCTAAATTATTTTTTCTATTTTTGTCGTATAGAAACTATTTTTTATTATACAACATATTAATATCCTATCTTTCTGCGATTTAATATTATGTCTGGCAGATTATATGTTGTATAGAACCTATAAAATTATATTATTATGAAATTCAAAATTTATAATCCGAACACTAAAATGTCTACTTTAGAAAAATTAAATGCTACCGAATTTTTATACAAGCATTTAGAACAATACGGTGATGCTAAACAGGATATCGAAAAAGCGATCGACTATTCTTTAAAGGAAATCCCTTCTTTTGGTGGTTTTGTTTTAGAAGGTTACGATGATAATGAAAATATTGTTGGAGCAGTAGTTATAAATAAAACCGGAATGAATGGATACATACCTGAAAATATTTTAGTTTACATAGCAGTTGACAACTCACTTCGTGGTAAAGGATATGGCAAATCATTAATGAAAAAGGCAATCGAACTAACAGAAGGAGATGTGGCTCTACATGTTGAAAAAGACAATCCTGCAAAATTCCTTTATGAAAAAGTCGGATTTACAAACCCTTATTTAGAAATGAGATTAAAGAAATAAGATTCAATTTAAATAATAAAGCAAATGCTCACATCTAAAATTGAATTAAGTCAAGATGCTTTACGTAAAAATATCGAGTTTTTAAAAGATCAGTTTAATGGCACTAAGATTTCTTCTGTTGTTAAAGCAAATGCATACGGACATGGACTAATCGAATATGTTCAAATGGCTTCTAAATGTGGAATTGATCATTTCTCTGTTTTCAGTTCAGGTGAAGCCCGTATTGTACATAAGTATGTAAAACCCGGCACCACAATAATGATTATGGGGTTTATTAATGATAAAGACATAGATTGGATCATCGAAAATAATATAGAGTTTTTCGTTTTTGATTTTGACCGTTTGGCAAAAGTGTTTGGTGCATCAAAAAACTTAAAAAAATCATCAAAAATTCATATCGATCTGGAAACAGGAATGAATCGCACAGGGTTTGATAAAAAAGACATAAAAAAAGTAATCGAGATTCTAAAATCTAACTCTGATTATTTTGAGCTCAAAGGACTTTGCACTCACTATGCAGGAGCAGAAAGCATTGCCAATTATAAACGAATTAATGATCAAATAAAACTCTTTAATAAAATTTATAAATCATTTTTAAAGCATGATCTAAAGCCTGAGATGAGACATACAGCTTGCAGTGCAGCTTCATTAACTTATCCAAAAACACAATTTGAAATGGTGCGCATTGGTATTCTGCAATATGGATTTTGGCCCAGTGTGGAAACATATATTCAATTTCTTTCTAAAAATAATATTCAAGAAGATCCATTATGCCAAATTCTTAGCTGGAAATCTTCTGTAATGACATTAAAAGAAGTAAAAACGGGTGAATTTATAAGTTACGGAACAAGTTATTTGGCTCAAAAAGATATGA
>CAZPMA010000110.1:0-8985 GCA_964587535.1 uncultured Bacteroidales bacterium | reverse complement strand
CTGGTATAGAAAAAAGAGTTATTTTTAAAACCGATAAAGATGATAATAATCCGGCTCGTTACTTTAAGTATATGTCTTTAAACGAAATAATAAACAAATATTAAAAGCCCCTAAATACAATGAAGAAAATTTACTTTATTATAAGTTCGATCCTAATTTTATTAAGCGGTTGTCAATTTACAAATGATCGTGCAAAATTTGTTGATCCATTTATTGGCACTGGCGGACATGGTCACACATACCCGGGATCAACACTCCCATTCGGAATGGTTCAGTTAAGCCCTGACACACGTTTGGAAGGCTGGGATGGTTGTTCTGGTTATCATTATACTGATTCTATTATTTATGGATTTTCTCATACTCATTTAAGTGGTACAGGAATAGCAGATTACTGCGATATTTTATTCATGCCTACTGTCGATAAATATTACTTAAAAAATGGTTATCAAACAGATATAAATAATGGTTATGGCTCGAGATTTAGTAAGAAAACTGAAAAAGCTTCACCGGGATATTATGCAGTTAAATTAGAAGACTATAACATTGATGCAGAATTAACTACAACAACAAGGGCAGGATTTCATAAATATTCTTTCCCAAAAAACACACAAGCATTTGTAACTTTAGATCTAACACATCGAGATGAAGTGCTGGAATCTGGTTTAAAGCAAATTAATGAATACGAAATTGAAGGTATGCGCCGATCAAGATCATGGGCTCAGGATCAGGTAATTTATTTTGTGGCAAAATTTAACCAGCCAATTGTAAATATGATTTTATCAAACAATGACACAATAATTGATCAAACTGAAGCTAAGAGCAAGAACATTAAAGTAGCTTTTGATTTTGGACAGCTTAAAAACAAAAACTTACTCTTAAAAGTTGGCATTTCAGCTGTAAGCACTGATGGAGCAAGAAAAAATCTTGAAAAAGAAATTCCGGACTGGAACTTTAAACAAATAAAAAAAGATGCACGCAAAGCATGGAATAATGAATTAAATAAAATACAAATCAAGGCTAACAAAGAAAAGAAAATAATTTTTTATTCGGCTTTATATCACACCATGGTTGCACCAAATACTTTTATGGATGTTGATGGGAAATACCTGGGAACAGATTCTGAAATACATCAGGCAAATGATTTTACAAACTATACAATCTTTTCATTATGGGATACTTACCGTGCTGCACATCCCCTATACACGATTATCGATCAAAAAAGAACCAACGATTTTATACAAACATTTATCAATCAGTATAAGAATGGCGGACAACTGCCTGTTTGGGAGTTAGCTGCAAATTATACAGGATGTATGATCGGTTATCATTCAATACCGGTTATTGCAGATGCATATTTTAAAGAGATTCGTGATTATGATGTAAACAAAGTCTATGAAGCTATGAAACATAGTGCAATGCAGAATCATTTGGGTCTTGATGGATATAAAAAATATGGATATGTATTAGCACATCAGGAATCTGAGTCAGTTTCAAAAACATTGGAATATGCTTACGACGACTGGTGTATAGCACAAATGGCCTTGGATTTAGATTCTTTAAGAGATTATAGATACTTTACTAAAAGAGCACAGTCATATAAAAACATTTATGACCCAAACACCGGATTTATGCGTGCAAAAATTCATGGGGCATGGAAAACACCATTTGACCCTGCTGAAGTTGATTTTAACTATACCGAAGCAAACTCATGGCAATACACTTTTTATACACCACAAGATGTTTCAGGACTAATTCATTTAATGGATGGTAAAGAAAATTTTACGGACAAGTTAGATAATTTATTTGCTGCAAGCACTCAGACAACCGGGCGTCATCAGGCAGATATTACCGGTTTAATAGGACAATACGCACATGGCAATGAGCCTAGTCACCACATGGCATATTTATACAATTATGCAAACAAGCCATGGAAAACCCAGGAAATGGTTCATAAAATAATGAATGAGATGTATTCAACAAATCCTGATGGCTACAGTGGAAATGAAGATTGCGGACAAATGTCGGCTTGGTATGTTTTAAGTTCGATGGGTTTTTACCCGGTAACTCCTGGTTCAAATATTTATATTATTGGAAGTCCAATACTAAAAGTATCAAAAATTAACTTAGAGAACGGTAAAACATTTACCATAAAAGCAAAAGGGCTTTCAAAAGAAAACATTTACATTCAAAGTGCTAAGCTTAATGGTGAAGAATATAGCAATTCATACATTCAGCACCAAACAATTATGAATGGTGGTGAGTTGGTATTTGAAATGGGAAGCGATCCAAATGAAGAATGGGGAGCAATGGATATAGACATACCTGTATCTGAAATAACAGAAAATTTAATTATCCCGACACCCTATTCGAATGCAACAAGAAGAAGTTTTACCGAGCAATTTAAAGTTGAATTATTTCATCAATATAAAGATGCCAATATTTATTATACTACAAATGGAGAAGAACCTACAAATACAACAAACATTTATGAATTCCCTATTTTAATTGATAAAACTACAACAATAAAATACTTTGCTGAAAGAGAAGGCATACGGTCTGCAGTAACTGAATTAAATTTAGTAAAATTCCCTGAAGGAAGAAATATAATATTAAATTCAAAGCCACATCCACAATATACGGCAGGTGGCGATTCAGCTTTAATAGATGGTATTTTTGGTTATGAAGATTTCAGAACCGGTTCCTGGCAAGGCTTTTATGGCATTGACCTGGATGCTGTTGTTGATTTAGGAAAATCTACAAATGTATCCAGCATATCAATCAACTTTTTACAAGACATTAACTCATGGATATTTATGCCTGAGTATGTTGAATATTATTATTCGTTCGATGGCGAAAACTTCAGTTTCCTTGGTAAAGTTGACAATACTGTTCCTGAAAATGATTGGGGTGTAATAATTAAAGATTTTACAATAAATATTAATCCAAAATGGATTAGGTACATCAAAGTAATTGGTAAAAGTGGAATTATGTGCCCTGACTGGCACAAAGGAGCTGGTTATCAATCACATATTTTTGCAGATGAAATAACTATTAAATAATACCTAAAATGACAACAGAAAAGAAAAATTATACAAGTGCCCTTATTGTATTAACAAGTCTGTTTTTTATGTGGGGATTTATAACCTGCATGAATGATATTTTAATTCCATTTTTAAAAAAAATGTTTGAACTGGATCGATTCAGGTCAATGATGGTTCAGTTTGCTTTTTTTACAGCCTATTTTGTGGGATCATTAATATACTTTATTATTTCGGCCCGCAAAGGAGACCCTATCTCAAAAATTGGATATAAAAACGGGCTCATTTTAGGATTATTAATTTCTGCTTTTGCCAGTGTATTGTTTTATCCTGCAGCACACTATAAAATTTTTGGGTTATTTCTTACAGCATTATTTATACTTGCATTAGGATTTACTTTATTACAAATTGCTGCCAATCCATATGTTGCATTATTAGGCCCACCCGAAACAGCATCGAGCAGATTAAATCTTTCACAAGCATTTAACTCTTTGGGAACCACACTTGCTCCTATTCTAGGTGGATATTTTGTTTTTCACTATTTTGCAAAATTAGGAGAACCTTTGCATAACAACCTGGGCAATCCTGTGTTAACCGATGCTGGAGAACCATTATCAGCCTTAGGAGTACAGTTACCTTATTTAATTTTTGCATCAATATTTATTCTTTTAGCTATAATTATAAAATTTACTAACCTCCCAAGATTTACAAGCTCTTCAAGCATTGAGAAAGGTGCTGGAGCTTTAAAACATTCACATTTAGTTTTAGGTATGGTTGCCATTTTTATGTATGTAGGTGCAGAAGTTAGTATTGGCAGTGCATTTATTAACTACGCTGGCGAATTAGTAGGATTTCCTGAAATGGAAGCAAAAAACTTCCTTGCATTTTATTGGGGTGGTGCAATGATTGGTCGTTTTCTTGGAGCAATATCATTAAGCAGTATTGAAAAAATTAAGAAATACAGCCTGATGTTGTTAACATCAGTTTTAACTTTCTTATTAATTTATGGAATAATTTATATTGAAAGTGGCTCTAGTTTTGAATTTAAAAGAGTCACTCCTTTTATACTATTTTTAATTATAAACTACATTGGATTCATTTTTGGAAAATCACTTCCTGGCAGAACTTTAGCCATATTTGCTTTGGTTGTAATCGGTTTATTAACCACAACCCTGATAACAGATGGTATTGTAGCTATGTGGACAATTGTAGGAATTGGACTTTTCAATTCAATTATGTGGTCAAATATATTTACCTTAGCCATTAAAGATTTAAAAGAAAATACAGCACAAGGATCATCACTTTTAGTAATGATGATTCTAGGTGGAGCTATTATACCAGTTATTCAGGGTGCAGTTGCCGATATTCTTAATGGATATCATTTGTCTTTCTTTGTTCCAATAATTTGTTATGCTTACTTAATGTATTACGGATGGAAAGGATATTTATCTAAATCAATTTATAATTAAAAAGGTAGATATTATGTTTGAAAAACTAAAAGATAATAAAGGAATGCAAAGATTAGCGATAGGAATAGATATAGGTGGAACAAATATATCATACGGTGTAGTTACAGACAATGGAATTGTTAAGTTAAAAGAATCATTCCCATTAAAAGAATTTAACGATGTAAATGTATTTGTAGATTATTTAGCAAATAGGATTAAAAACTCACTAAACGGATTAGGTACTGAATTTCAACTGATGGGAGTAGGAATTGGAGCTCCAAATGGGAATTACTATAATGGGACCATAGAGTTTGCTCCAAATCTGCCATGGAAAGGAGTAATTCCTTTAGCAAATTTACTAAGCAATAAAATTGGAATCCCGGTTAAACTTACCAATGATGCCAATGCTGCTACAATGGGTGAAATGATTTATGGCAATGCTAAAAATCTTAACGATTTTATGATGATTACACTTGGAACAGGACTTGGTAGTGGTTTTGTTGCAAATGGAAAATTAATTTTAGGACACGATGGATTTGCTGGAGAATTAGGTCATGCAATTTTTGATCCGAATGGTCGTCAGTGCAATTGCGGACGCAAAGGATGCCTGGAAACGTATGCATCAGCTTCTGGTATTGTACGAACTGTAAAAGAGCTTTTAGAAAAATCGGATGAACCAAGTCTTTTGAGAAATATACCAATTGATGAAATTAATAGTGAGATGATCTACAAAGCATCTCTGGAAAGGGATTCTATTGCATTAAAAGCATTTGATTATACAGCCTATGTTTTAGGCATAATGTTAGCAAACGCGGTAACAATAACAAGTCCTGAAGTTATTTTCCTATTCGGTGGTTTAGCAAATGCTGGTGATAGATTATTTAAGCCTGTAAAAAGATACTTTAACGAGTATTTATTAGAGATTTTTAAGAATAAAATAGAAATCAAACCATCTGGTTTATCAGAAAATGATGCAGCAATACTAGGAGCTGCTGCTTTGGTATGGGAATAATATTAATTATTCTTATACTCTATCCCTGCATCAATTATTTCAAGAACTTCAACATTTTTGAATCCTTGAATATAAATTGCATTTTTATAAGTTTCGTGTAGCAAATCATATTCTAATTCAGCAACACCAACACCTATATTATTATTCTGTTTATAACGAATTACGAGCCTTAATTTTGTTTTCCCAACATCAATCCCTTTAAACTGTTCTCTTGGTATTTTAGCAATAAGCCTATCTGTTTTCTGTTTCTCATTAAAAACCGTAATTACTTCTTTAATGTTAAGATTTCGAATTACTTTATTTCTGCAAATAATTTTATTTTTTTCATCATTCTCTCTGGGAGTATAGTTTTCAAAATAACCTTCCTCGCCATAAAATACATTGTGCCACCTGAACTCATCGCTTCTATCAGGCAATTTGTCTTTATAATTATCTCTAATATAATTTGAAAGCATATATGTTGCAATTAAAGAACCTTGCAAAGTTAGATGCTGATTTTTTGCATATGTATTTTCAAAACTAACTGGCGGGAATTTATCAATTAATGGTTTATCCTGCATATCAATCCATTTTACAGATGTAGGCTCTATTATCTCATTTAATCTACTTTTCCAAACTGTATAATTCTTTATATGATCTTTATGCATTGGCAAAGTAAGAAACAATACTTCTATTCCATTTTTATTACAAAGTTCAACAATTTTATTTATATATTTCTGAGCATAAGTACTGTAACTATAATCATTACCATCAACAGGGGCACCATCTTTTTGATATTTAACGATCGTTGAATCTTCCAGTCCTTTTGTAAACCTAACATAACGTCCGAGATATAGTTTTTTACTCTTCTCAGCAGGATGCTTAATCAAATGAATATTTTTTTTCAGCTGTTTAGAATCGTTAAATATATAACCGTGATTTCTGATCACATTTGACCATGCATATAAGTAATTTGTATATTTAAATAAATAAGGGGTTGAAATTAATTTGGTAAAAAAATGCTTTCGCGCAGAAAAACTTTTGAACTGATCAGACAACCCACTATTCGTTAATTCATAAGGGTTAAAATAATTTATTCCATAAGTCTCAACAACAACTAACTTAGGTTTACTTCTTTTTATCGCTTCTTTTAAACCGAAATATGAATCGGCGATATTGGTCCCTGGTGAAGCTAAAATAAATGCATTAGAACCTAAACTTAAGCTAAGGTTTTTGGGGTTAATACCAGTATATAAATGCGAATTACCCAAAAGAATAATATCTACATCATTTCTTAGAGTAAAATCACAATAAGAGTTCCACTTTTTTAATGTATGATTATCTTTTTGGTCAGGATTAAAATATCCTTTCTTATCGGCATAAATTATTCCAATTAATATTATGGTTGAAAGAATAAAGAACTTTATAACCAAACTGAGAATTGGTGATTTAATAGGCTTTTCAGTTAATCCCTTCACGTTTTGTTTGCTAAGATCTTCTTTTACGCTTTTCTTATTCTGTTTTTTCACCATCACTTAAATTAATATTACTAAAACTGAAAATATATGAATGCATTATCGTCAAAGCCTTCTCCGTATGCTCCAAACATAACTATCATTACAACAATAGCAATATATATTGCCCATCTAAATATTACATTCATTGAGCTAACTCTTCGGTAAATACCTCCTATTTTCTCTTGTATAATCTCAAAAACAACTAAAAATATTATTAAAATTACAGTAAATTTAAACTCTGCAGCACCTAATCCAAAGCTAAAAATATCCAGGCTTGCAGCCGAAAAAAGGTTTTTATAATAAATAATCGCATCAGAAAAGTTCTGTGCTCTAAAGAACACCAGTGAAAGCGTCCACATGCTTGTAATTAAAACACTATTAAAAGCTCTCTGAAATAAATCCAGATTATCTTTTTTTATTAATTTATCTAAAAGGAGAATGAATAAACCATTTAAGCCTCCCCAAATTACGAAATTCCATGATGCTCCGTGCCATAATCCACTTAATAAAAATACGATCATAATATTTTTATAGGTTTGAGACACACCATTTCTATTTCCTCCTAATGGAATATAAACGTAATCCTTAAACCATGAACTTAAACTAATGTGCCATCGCTTCCAGAAATCAGAGAAGCTTGCAGCTAAGTAGGGTCTTTTAAAATTTATTGAAAGATCAAATCCCAGCATTTTTGCTGTTCCAATTGCAATATCAGAATAAGCGGAAAAATCGAGATATAACTGGAAAGCAAAGAAAAACATTGCAATAATTGCCGGCAATCCGGAAACAGCTTCAACATTACCAAAGGCATTATCTACAAATATAGCTAGTCTGTCGGCTATAACTATTTTCTTAAAAAGCCCCCATCCCATTAGATACATTCCATTTCTTAGTTTTTCGTAATCAATTATCTTACGAGTTTGGAATTGTGGCAGTAAAAACTTTGCTCTTTCAATGGGTCCAGCTACTAACTGTGGAAAAAATGCAACAAATGCAAAGAACCCAAAAATATCATTTGTAGGTTCCATTTTTTTATAATAAATATCCAGAGTATAGCTTAAGGTTTGAAAAGTGTAAAAGCTAATACCAACAGGTAAAATGATATTTAATGAATATCCATTAAGTTTTAATCCGAAGAAACTAAAAGCATCAATAAAACTTCCAATAAAAAAATTATAATATTTGAAGAATCCCAGGAATCCCAGGTTAATAACTAAGCTTATCAATAAAAGCTTTTTTCGGGTAGATTTTTTTTCTTCGATAAATATTCTTTTCCCAATAAAATAATCAACAAATGAGCTTATTATTATTAAAAACAAGAACCTCCAATCCCACCAACCATAAAAAATATAACTGACAATTATTAAGAAAATATTCCGGGATTGTATATTACCTTTAAAAAAAATCCAATATATTAAAAATACAATTGGAAAGAAGATTCCAAAATCAATTGAATTAAAAATCATATCACATTACTTTATTGTAAACAAAAATAAAATTTTAATTAACAAATTGTTTGTTCTGCAATAAAATCATTTCATTAAAAAGATATTTTATATTTAACTAAACACAAGATCAACTTATGTTATTTTAAAACATGAATTAAACTTTTTAGGAATTTACTTATCAAATCAATAATCTATATATTAAAATATTATATAATGAAAGATTTTATAGTTTTAATAGTTGATGATATTAATGTTAACCATCTGTTTATAAAAGAAGTTCTTGAGATATCAGATTTTAATTTTAAAACCATGCATGCATACAATGGCAAAGAAGCTATAGAAATCTTTAATGAAAATATCGATTTGATTTTAATGGACATAAACATGCCAATTATGGATGGCATTGCTTCAACAAAAGAAATCAGAAAAATGAACACCAGCATTCCAATTGTTGCATTAACTGCCTATAGTGACAGTTTTGACAGGCAAGAAGCTTTCGAAGCCGGATGTAATGAATTTGCATCAAAGCCAATTGGCATAAAA
>CAZPMA010000109.1:0-9166 GCA_964587535.1 uncultured Bacteroidales bacterium | reverse complement strand
TTTCGTCCATGTTTTCAGCTTTATGTACTTCTTTTAAATCAGCTAAAGCTTTTTCGATATTTGCTTTTTTATCAGCAGATAATTTATCCCCAAATTCTTTAAGTTGCTTTTCGGTTGAAAAAATTAAGCTGTCAGCAGCATTTAATTTATCAACTTTTTCACGAACTTGTTTGTCTGCTTCTTCGTTTGCTTTAGCTTCATCACGCATTCTCTTGATTTCTTCATCAGTTAAACCTGATGATGATTCAATCCGAATACTTTGTTCTTTATTTGTTGCTTTATCTTTAGCTGTAACATGTATAATACCATTTGCATCAATATCAAAAGCAACTTCAACTTGAGGTACACCACGGGGTGCAGGTGGAATTCCATCCAAATGGAAACGACCGATCGTTTTATTGTCTTTTGCCATTGGTCTTTCACCTTGCAATACATGGATTTCAACAGATGGCTGATTATCAGCTGCTGTTGTAAATGTTTCTGATTTTTTAGTTGGAATAGTAGTATTCGCGTCAATTAATCTTGTCATCACACCACCCATTGTTTCAATACCAAGTGAAAGTGGAGTAACATCCAATAATAATACATCCTTAACATCACCAGTTAAAACACCACCTTGAATAGCAGCTCCTACAGCAACAACTTCGTCAGGGTTAACACCTTTTGAAGGTTTTTTGCCGAAAAATTTCTCAACAACTTCCTGAATTGCAGGAATACGAGTTGATCCACCCACTAGAATTACTTCATCGATATTCGATGGTTGCATTCCTGCATCACTCAATGCTTTTTTACAAGGAGCAAGGGTAGCCTGTATTAGTTTATCTGCTAGTTGTTCGAATTTAGATCTCGATAAAGTTTTTACCAGGTGTTTTGGAACTCCATCAACTGGCATAATATACGGCAGATTAATTTCAGTGCTGGTTGAACTTGATAATTCAATCTTTGCTTTTTCAGCTGCTTCCTTTAATCTTTGAAGAGCCATTGGATCTTTTCTTAAATCGATGCCTTCATCTTTTAAGAATTCTTCAGCTAACCAGTCAATAATAACTTCGTCAAAGTCATCACCACCTAAGTGAGTATCTCCATTGGTCGATTTTACTTCAAATACACCATCACCCAATTCTAAAACAGAAATATCGAAAGTACCACCACCTAAGTCGAAAACAGCAACAGTAATTTCTCTGTCTTTTTTATCTAAACCATAAGCTAAAGATGCTGCTGTTGGCTCATTGATAATACGTTTAACGTCTAATCCTGCTATTTCTCCTGCTTCTTTTGTTGCCTGACGTTGTGAGTCATTAAAATACGCAGGTACAGTAATTACGGCTTCGGTAACTTCTTGTCCAAGATAATCTTCGGCAGTTTTCTTCATTTTCTGAAGCACCATAGCTGAGATTTCTTGTGGAGAATATTGCCTGTCATCAATTTGCACTCGTGGTGTATTGTTTTCTCCTTTAACCACTTTATATGAAACACGGTTTATTTCTTTTTGAACTTTATCAAAAGTTTCACCCATGAATCTTTTTATTGATGATATTGTTTTAGTAGAGTTAGTAATAGCCTGACGTTTTGCAGGATCACCAACTTTACGTTCTCCATTTTCAATAAAAGCAACAATTGAAGGCGTTGTTCTTTTTCCTTCGCTGTTAGGAATAACAACAGGCTCGCTTCCTTCCATTACCGAAACGCAAGAGTTTGTTGTTCCTAAGTCTATTCCAATAATTTTACCCATTTCGTTTATTTATTTTTTAATGTTTATATTTATTTTTTCAATTTCTAAAACAAAATTCGATATCAAATACTCAATGTTTATGCCAATACCAATTGACATTAAAAAAATGCAAAATTGACACTTGAATTCTAATCTTATAAAAAATTAAAGTCATAATATCTGCCAAAAAGACAGCAAATAAAATTTTCATATTAACATTTGTCCTGAAAATTGTGTTTATTTTAAAAATTAAGACTTTTGTTTTGTATTATTTGTAGCTTTGTCTTTTAATAAAACCATTAATTATGTCAGTTCATCAAAAAGTAAAAAGGGTAACAACCCATGTTCTGCACGAAATGAAATTGCGTGGAGAAAAAATAGCGATGCTTACAGCTTATGATTATTCAATGGCTCGAATTCTCGATACAGCAAATATTGATGTGATTTTAGTTGGCGATTCGGCATCGAATGTTATGGCAGGAAATGAAACTACATTGCCTATAACAATGGATGAAATGATTTATCACGCAAAATCTGTTGTTCGGGGTGTTAGCAGGGCTTTAGTTGTGGTTGATATGCCTTTTGGATCTTATCAGGGGAACTCTAAAGAAGCACTTACAAATGCTATTCGAATTATGAAAGAGACTGGTGGGCATGCTGTGAAAATTGAAGGTGGTAGCGAAATTATCGAATCTGTACAACGTATTTTATCTGCTGGTATACCGGTAATGGGTCACCTGGGTTTAACACCACAATCGATTCATAAATTTGGTACTTATGTGGTGCGTGCAAGGGAAGAAGAAGAAGCGGAAAAATTAATTGAAGATGCTCATAAATTAGAAGAAGCAGGATGTTTTGCAATTGTTCTAGAGAAAATTCCGGCAAAATTAGCAGCAGAAGTTGCCAAAGAGCTGACAATTCCTTTAATTGGTATAGGAGCAGGATCCAATGTTGATGGACAGGTTCTTGTGCTTCATGATATGTTAGGTATAACTCAAGAATTTTCTCCAAGATTCTTACGCAGATATCATAATTTGTTTGAAGAAATTAAAGGTTCTGTTAAATCATATATAAACGATGTAAAAACGCTTGATTTCCCTAATGAGAAAGAACAATATTAATAAAGTCAAAAGATATTTCTTTCTTGAGAAAAGCAAACTTCTAATATGTAAAGGCTAAAAGCCAAAATAATGGAAATTCTTTTTGAAGATAATCACATAATTGCAGTTAATAAAGGCACTTCTGATATTGTACAAGGTGACAAAACAGGTGATGAACCTTTATCGGAAAAAGTAAAATCATATATTAAAGAGAAATATGATAAGCCTGGAGCAGTTTATTTAGGAGTTACTCATCGTCTAGATAGGCCTGTAAGTGGGGCTGTTTTATTTGCTCGAACGAGTAAGGCTTTAAGTCGTTTAAACGAAATGTTTAAAAATAAAACGGTGAAGAAAACATATTGGGCAATTGTAAAAAATAAACCTGGAAACATTGAAGCTACATTAAAGCATTACATTGTTCGTGATCAGAAAAAGAACAAATCATTTGCCTATGATAAAGAAGTAAAGAATTCCAAGCTAGCTGTATTATCATATAAATTAATTGCAAATGCAGATAATTATTATTTAATGGAAGTTGATCTGCAAACAGGAAGGCATCATCAAATAAGGTGTCAATTATCAAAAATAGGATGTCCTATTAAAGGGGATTTAAAATATGGTTTTCCAAGATCTAATTCTGATGGTGGAATTAGTTTACATGCCAGAAAGATTGAGTTTATTCATCCAGTTAGCAATGAGCAAATAAAAATAGTTGCCCCAACACCAGAAAATTCATTATGGGATTATTTTTCAAGCATTGTAGAATAAAGTTTATTAAAGATGGAATTGAAATTATTTAGTAGTGCATTGGTAGCCTTTTTTGCATTGATAAATCCAGTACATAAAATTTTGGTAATTACTTCTTTGCAAGATCAATTTGATATTAAGCAATTAAGGTATTTGTCTATAAAATCTTCATTTACTGCATTTTTAATATTGGTTTTCTTTCTATTTTTAGGAGAACTGATTTTTAATTATGTATTTCATATTCAGCTATATGCATTTCAAGTAACTTGTGGTGTTGTGTTGTTTTATAATGGTATTGAAGGACTGCAAAAAGGAGCTTTAATAAAAATAGATAAAAATATTAAGTTAGATGACATTCTTACAGTTCCAATAGCAATGCCTATGATTGCAGGACCTGCAACAATAACTGCTGCAGTTACTTTTCCTGCACACTATGGAAGAATGGTTACTATTTTGGCAATCTTTGTAGCATTAGGTGCTAACCTTTTTTTAATGATATTTGCAAAAAAGATAGGGGAGTTTCTGGTTAAAATAAATATAATGAATGCATTAATCAGGATTACTGGACTAATTGTTGCTACCATTGGATTACAATTAGTATTTGATGGTATTACAAATTATATTGGAACTTTATAAAACTAATTAGAAAAAATAATAGAGATTAAAATGTTTAAATTCCTTAAAAATCAATATCCATTTAACGATGATCTAAAATACAATAGCAAACTTATATTTTTTATAAGTATAGGTGTTCTTGCTTTTTTATATTTATTTCAGCCTTTAGATGTAAATTTAATGAGCAGTAGAGAAAAACTGATTGTCGTTTTAGGTTTAGGGGCAATTACTTTTTTATCTTTAAGTTTAAATTTATTAATCTTACCAAGTATGTTTCCTGGAATTTTCATTAAAAGAATATGGAATATCAAAAAAGAAATCATCTGGGATATTTGGATTCTTTCTACAATCTCTCTTGGATATTATTTATACTATAAAGTACTGGGGATATTCGAAATTGATTTTAAAATGTTACTAGGGCTAATTGTTATTGCAATTATTCCAATTACAGGATTAATTATTGTAAACCGAAACAGAATTTTAAGAACAAACCTTAAATTAGCAGAAGATATAAACAATAAGTTAAAAGAAAATAAATCAAAAGAAGAAAAGTTAGTACATTTTAAATCTGATTATGTAAAAGATAATTTATCTATTAAGGCGAATCTGTTAATATTGATAAGAGCAGCAAACAATTATGTTGAAATATTCTGGAAAGAAGGTACTTCAATAAAAAGTCAGATGGTTAGAACAAGCCTTAAAAATGCAGAAGATTTAATAAAAGAACATAAGTATATTTTTAAATGCCACCGATCATTTATAGTGAATATAAATTATATCGATAAAATAGAAGGAAGTATTCAAGGGTATAAAATATTTTTTGAAGGTGTTAATTTTTCCGTTCCGGTTTCAAAGAATTTTGCCTATAAATTAAGTCATCTAATATAAAATGGATATTAGTAAATGATTATTTTACCCCTGTATTTTAATTTTTAACCCCTAAAAGTTTATTTATAACCCTTTTTTTTATACCTAATCCCTTTTTTAATGTAATCAAGATCAATCGTAATAGATTTGACTCAAAATTCAAATTAATATTATTATGAATTCGTTAAGAATTGGAAATTTAAATGTTAAATTGCCTATAGTTCAAGGAGGAATGGGTGTGGCAATTTCTTTATCAGGATTAGCTTCTGCTGTTGCAAATTTAGGGGGGATAGGAGTAATTTCTGCCGTTGCAATAGGGATGACAGAGCCGGATTATATGAAAAATTATCGTGAAGCAAATAAACGGGCTTTAATAAAAGAAATTCGAAAGGCCAGAAGTTTGACAAACGGAGTTTTAGGTGTTAACTTAATGACAGCTGTTACCGATTACGATGATTTATTTACCGTTGCACTACAAGAAAAAATTGATGTTATAATATTGGGCGCCGGCTTACCTTTAAAAATGCCAAAATATATACTTGAAAAAGGATTTAAAAATATTGAAACTAAAATTATTCCTAAGGTTTCATCAGCAAAAGCTGCAAAATTAATTTTTTCTTATTGGGCTAAAACCTATAATCACGTGCCTGATGCAGTTGTGGTTGAAGGACCAATGGCAGGAGGACATTTAGGATTTAAAAAGTCAGATTTAGAAGATAAACCACAAAGTTTAAATGAAATTGTCAGGGAAGTTGTTGCTGAAATAAGATCTTTTGAACAGGAATATGAAAAAGAAATACCTGTGATAGCTGGAGGTGGAGTTTATTCAGGTAAAGATATGTATGAAGTTATGAAGGCAGGTGCTAAAGGAGTTAAAATGGGTTCGCGTTTTGTGCCCACGAACGAATGTGATGCATCAATTGAATTTAAAAAAGAATATATTAGGTGTAAAGAAGAAGATATTACAATTATAAAAAGTCCAGTTGGATTACCCGGCAGAGCCATACGAAATAGTTTTGTTGATCAAATAAATTCCGGAGAAACCAAGCCTTTTAAATGTTATTGGAAATGCTTAAAATCATGTGATTCTAAAAATGTACCATATTGTATTGCTCAAGCACTTCATAATGCAGCTCAAGGTAAAATGGATCAAGGATTTGCTTTTGCAGGATCAAAAGCATATAAAACAACAAAAATTCAAAGTGTTTCAGAAGTAATTAATGAAATAAAAATTGATTTTTATAAAGTAAAATATTTAGAATATTTGAGAAACTTTATTAATGAGAATTTTTATCCGGTAAAATTTAAGATTCCTAACATAATACCCAGCCTGGTAAATATTCGCTTAGCTAGAATCTAAAAAATATATTATTGCAGCGTTTTAATTTTAAAACGCTGTTTCAATTTTAATAACTATTTTTAACACATCCATTGAATAATCATTAACAATTCCGGGCATATGCACATCATCAGGAAAGAAAATGGCAAAGTAATTCGCTTCTAGAGTTAAAAAGTCAAGCTTTCCTTCGTGTTTTAGCAAATCTTCAGATACATTAAAATAAGTATTTTTGCATTTTCTGATATTACCTATACCTACTTTTTCATTTCCCTTTGCCATAAATTGAATATCAATGTATTTTTTATGACTTTCTGCAAAACTTTCTTCTATTAGTTTTGTTTTATAGCTATTTATTATGGCAAAGCATTTATCTGAGTCAATTTCATATTTACCATTCTTGAGTAAATTAAAATTTGTTTTTTTAAGATAATTAAATGCTTTATCAAAGTTACTATGCAATGATTCGTATAATGAACAATTTGATATGTGATCTATTATCATATTTATAGTATAATTTATTAAAGTATTTTATAATTTTAAGCTCTCTAAATTAAACTGTAATTTGTTATTATTGTCAAATAATTTAGTAAAAAAGTAAAAATTAATATTAACCATAAAAAATTTAATCAACGTGAAAAAAACGATTTTAATTCTATTAGTTGTTATGGTAGCAATGTGGTCGTGTACACAACAAGCTACTAACGAAAATCCTTTATTAGCGCAATGGGATACTCCTTATGGCGTGCCACCGTTTGAGAAGGTTAAAATAGAACATTTTGCCCCAGCCTTTGAAGAAGCAATGAAACAACACAAGGCCGAAATGGAAGCTATTTTATCTAACACAGAAGAACCTACTTATAAAAATGCTATTGAGGCGTCTTATTATTCAGGTGAATTATTAGGAAGAGTACTTACTGTTTTTGGTGAGTTTAATAGTGTAAATATTAGCGAAGAAGTTCAACTTTTAGCACAAGACATATTTCCTAAGTTATCAGCTCATGCTGATGAAATTAGCCTGGATCCTCGGTTCTTTGAAAAAATAAAAGTTGTGTATGAAAATAAAGAGAAATTTAACTTAACTGACGAGCAACTTTTTTTACTTGAACATGAATATAAAGGTTTTATCAGAAGTGGCGCTGCATTGCCAGAAGATAAGAAAGAAGAATTAAAGAAAATCAATCAGGAATTATCGGGTTTGACTTTAAAGTTCAGCCAAAATGTATTAGGTGAAGTTAATAAGTTTAAACTAGTTATTACTGATAAAGCTGATTTAGCTGGATTACCTGAAGGTTCAATTCAGGCTGCTGCTGAAGAAGCTGCTAAAGATAGTATTGAAGGTTGGGTGTTTACACTTCAAAAACCAAGCTTAATTCCTTTTATTAGCTATGCTGATAATAGAGACTTAAGAAAAGAAATTTATGATGCATACGTAAATCAAGGTAATCATGATGATGAATTTGATAATAAAGAAATCCTTAAAAACATCCTTAACTTAAGAGTAAGAAGAGCAAAACTTTTAGGTTATGAAAATCATGCATCTTATGTTACTGAACCTAGAATGGCTAAAAATCCAGAAAGAGTATTTGACTTATTAGAAGGTAAACTTTGGAAAGGAATCTTACCAAAAGTAAAAGAAGAAAGAGCTGCATTACAAGCAATGATTGACAAAGAAGGTGGAAACTTTAAATTAGAACCACACGATTGGTTTTATTATACTGAAAAACTGCGCAAAGAAAAGTATGATTTAGATGAAAATGAAGTTAGACCTTATTTCGAATTAGAAAATGTTCGTCAAGGAATATTTGCTGTAGCCAATAAATTATATGGAATTACATTTACTCCAATTGAAGGAATTCCTGTTCCACACCCAGAGACTACTGTTTACGAAGTAAAAGAAGCTGACGGATCGCATTTAGCATTATTCTTTATGGATATGCACCCAAGAGATAGTAAACGTGGTGGCGCATGGTGTGGTGCATATAGAGAACATCATTTCGATAAGGAAGGAAATGAAGTAGCACCATTGGTGAACAATGTATGTAATTTTACACGTCCTACTGGCGATAAGCCTGCTTTATTAAGTATTGATGAAGTTAGTACAATGTTCCATGAGTTTGGACATGCTTTAGATGGTTTATTCTCAGAACAATCTTATACAACAAGTAATATTGCCTGGGATTTTGTTGAATTACCTTCTCAAATTAATGAACACTGGGCTTTTGAACCTGAAGTACTAAAATTGTATGCTAAACATTACGAAACTGGCGAAGTAATTCCTGAAGAGTTAGTAGAAAAATTAAAAGCAAGTGCAAACTTTAATCAAGGATTTGCTTTAACAGAAGTATTAGCAGCTTCATTGCTTGATATGAAATTTCATATGATGACAGAAGAAGATCCTAACTTAAATGTGATGGATTTTGAAAAGAAATATTTAAACGAAATTGGACTAATTCCTGAAATTTATTCAAGATACAGAGCTACTTATTTCAATCATATTATGGGTGGATACGATGCCGGATATTACTCATATACTTGGGCAAGTGTATTAGATAATGATGCATTTGAAGCATTTAAAGAAACTGATATTTTCGATCAGGCAACTGCAAAATTATTCAGAGACAATGTGTTAGCTAAGAATGGTATTGTTGATGCAATGGAAAGCTATATTGCATTCCGTGGTCGTGAACCAAAAATTGATGCTTTATTAAAGAGTTTAGGAATAGAAAAATAAAATAATTTAAAAATTAAGCCGTTCAGTTAAGAACGGCTTTTTTTAATGTTTTATAA
>CAZPMA010000108.1:0-9266 GCA_964587535.1 uncultured Bacteroidales bacterium | reverse complement strand
AAACCGTTGTACCGCAAGGTACCGGGGGTTCGAATCCCTCTTTCTCCGCCAAAATATAAAAGCAACCAATTGGTTGCTTTTTTTATATCTATTCTTCCTTGATAAAATCTTTATATTCTGAATAAAATAACTCGTATAGAATCATATAGTCGAAATAGAAATTGAATACTTTAGGCCAGCTTTTTTTATCATGGATATTTACATTCTCTAATAGATGGTATATTTTGATTACTACTTTCCCTTCTTGCAGTTCATATTCAGAATACCATTCCGGATTATCTTGAAAGCTTTTATTTAATATTGTTTTCAAGGACAATAAACGATCATAATATTTTTCTACATTACACCTGTTACCTGAAATCTCAATTCCTACTAAGGCTCTTTTTCTTTCAAAATCAAATTTTAAACTTAATTCATTAATATCTGTATAATGACTAATCCATCTTTTATCTAAACCGAGAGCAATTCTTTTCCGTTGAGAAAAATGTCCAAATCTTGTCCAAAATTCTTTTTTTATTCTTTTTGATTCTTCTTTACTAAACATTACCAACTTTTTTCTGCTATACTACCCCCTAATAATAAATCATCTTTATAAAAAACTACTGGTTGACCGGGAGCAACTGCCCAGGCTGCACTCTTTAAACTCACTATTATTTCCTGAGAATTAATTTCTTTAACAATAGCTAATTCCTTAGGGTTTAATCCATACCCCCTTACATTAACTGTTATTTCTGAACCTGGTTTCACATCATCCTTATCTATTAAATGAATTTGAGCTAATTTAATATTAAAATGATTTAGGGATTGCTTTGATCCTACTTTTAGTACATTATTTATTGAGTCAACACTTCCAACATATGCTTTTCTGTTATCATTCAGCAATAAATCGCGCTTCTGACCAATAGTATAATATATGTATCCATTATGAGTTCCAATTGGTTGATTCTCTTCGTTTACAACTACACCGGGTTTTATTTTTCTAATTTCATCAGGAATATATTTTTTTAAAAAATCTCTATAATCCATTTTATGAAGAAAGCAAACTCCCATACTTTCCTTCTTACTTGCTAAATGATTAAATCCATTTAATTTAGCAAATTCTCTAATCTGTTCTTTTGTATAATCTCCCAATGGAGTAATTATTCTTTCAATAATATCTGAATTTAGCTCCCATAAAAAATAAGATTGATCTTTTATTGGATCCACCCCTTTTTTAAAATAATATTTTCCTTTAATATTCTCTTTCCTAATATAATGACCACTAGCAATAAGATCGCAGTTGTTAGAATCAGCGAACTGCAATAATTTATTCCATTTAACAACTCTGTTGCAAAAAGTACAAGGACTGGGAGTTCTTCCTTTAAGATATTCGTTAGCAAAATATTGCTTTACAATTTCAAATTCATTTTTGATATTTTCAGTAAACAGTGGTATTTCCAGTTTATCAGCAATCCCATTTACTTCTGTTGAATATTTTTCGTCTGAAAAAGAAAAGTGTAAACCAATTACATTATAACCTTTCTTTTTAAGCATTAAAGCCGCCATTGCACTATCTAACCCACCACTTAAACCGATTACTACTCTCTTCTTCACTTTAAATTTAGCTTTATAGATACTCTAATTCAGTTAGTTTTTTATAGGTCCCATTCTTTTGAATTAACTGATCATGTGTTCCTTGCTCAATTATTTCTCCTTTATCTATAAGCATTATTTTATCAGCATTTTTTATGGTAAATAATCGATGTGCTATAACAATTGAAGTTCTGTCTTTTGTTAAATTTTGTAATGCTTTTTGAACTATAAGCTCCGATTCATAATCTAAAGCAGAAGTAGCTTCATCCAGAATTAAAATTGGTGGGTTCTTTAAAATTGCTCGCGCTATACTTATTCTTTGCTTTTCACCTAAGGATAAATTATCTCCTCCTTCCCCGATATTAGTTTCATAAGCTTCTTCTTTTGCTAATATAAAATCATGAGCAAAGGCCAATTGAGCAGCTAACTCAACTTCATCTTTCGATGCCCCAGGCTTTCCAAATAGTATGTTGTTATAAATGGTGTCATTGAATAATATCGGTTGCTGATTTACATAACCAAATAAATTTCTTAATGAATCTATTTTATATTTTTTAATATTTAAACCATCTATTATTACTTCGCCTTTTATTGGATCAAAGAACCTTGGAAGTAAATCGACAATTGTTGATTTACCCGCTCCTGATGGACCAACCAAAGCTACTTTTTCACCTTTATTTATAACCAGGTTAACTTTTTTTAGTACATGTCTATTTTCTGTTTCGTAATAAAAACTAACATCTTTTAGTTCAATACATTCCTTAAAATCTGCAATTTCTTTTGCATCATGCACCTCATATATTTTATACTTCTGATCAAGAATTGAATTAATTCTTTCCACAGATGCCATTCCCTTTAATATATTATAGTAACCACTGGTAAATGATTTTGCAGGTCCCACGATTTGCGTAAAAATAGCTAAATACCCAATAAATACTTTTGATGTCATTTCTCCATTCGAACCTAACACAAGCTTCCCTCCCAGATACATCACCACAAGAATAGAAATTGTTCCTATTATATCACTTATGGGCCCTGAAAGTGATCTCTTTTTCCAGCTTTTATTTAGAATTCTTGTTAAGTTGCTATTCTTAGTTCGAAATTTATTTTCAATTATTTTTTCAGCGCTAAATGCTTTAATCACTTTTATTCCGGATAAAATTTCATCGAGCATCCCCATAAGGGCACCCATTCTTTTTTGTCCTTTTAATGTTGTTTGTTTTAAGGTTTTTCCCACTTTACCAATAATAAAAGCAGAAACCGGAAATATTATAACAATAATAAGTGTAAGTTTAGGACTTAATATGATTAATACGTAAAGGTATACTGCAATAAGAACTGGATCTTTAAAGATCATTTCAAAGGAGCTAATTATTGATGCTTCTATTTCGCGCACATCTATGATAATCTTAGAAACTATATCTCCACGTTTTTCATTGGAGAAATAACTTAAGTCAAATTCAAAAACTTTATTCATTAACTTATTTCGTATATCTCTAACTACTTTGGTTCTAATACTTATTGTTCTTGATTTACCTAAATAAAGAAATATATTCTTTAAAAGAGTAGAAATAAAAACGACAATAATTATAAATGTAAGAGCCCCCATTTGTCCTTTCTCTTCTGTTAATATCCCTAAGTAATAATTGAAATTATGCTGAATACTTTCAACATTTAATTGCAATGGGATCATTGATTCTTTAAACTCCTGGTTTGAAAATAAAATACCTAAAAATGGTATAACCATTGTAAAAGATACAACAGAAAACAGTGCAGCGAATAAATTAAAAACAATACTTAGTAAGGCCTTAAACCAATATGGTAAAACGTATCGAATTATATCAATATATTTTCTAATCATTTTTATTTACTTGGCAGTTATACCAAAGGTAATTAAAAAGCTTTAATAAATCTTTCCCGAAAATTAAATTCCAGTATAATTAAAAGGTGTTATTTGTTTTAATTCAGTTTTGATCTCATCTGAAAGATTCAAATTATCAATAAATTGATGAATGCTATCCTTTGTAATTTTTTCTCCAGTTCGGGTCAAATCTTTCAATGCTTCATAAGGTTTTGGGTAAGCTTCACGACGAAGAATAGTTTGTATAGCTTCTGCTACCACTGCCCAGTTGTTTTCTAAATCAGCTTCGATAGCATCTTTATTTACAATAACTTTCATTAAACCTTTTAACAGTGATTTAAAAGCAATAATTGTATGTGAAATAGGAACACCTATATTTCTAAGTACTGTTGAATCAGTTAAATCACGTTGTAATCTTGATATCGGTAATTTTACTGCAAGGTGCTCAAATATGGCATTTGCTATACCAAAATTTCCTTCTGCATTTTCAAAATCAATTGGGTTTACTTTATGTGGCATGGCTGATGAACCAACTTCACCTTTCTTTATTTTTTGCTTAAAGTAGTTCATTGAAATATATGTCCAGAAGTCACGAGCCAAATCAATTAAAATAGTATTAATTCGTTTCATTGCATCAAATAAAGCAGCAACATTATCATAATGCTCAATTTGTGTTGTTGGAAATGAGCGATCTAAGCTTAAAATATCATTAACAAAATAATTCCCAAATTCATTCCAGTCTATAATTGGATATGCAACATGGTGGGCATTAAAATTCCCGGTTGCTCCCCCAAATTTTGCTGAATATGGAATTGCATTTAGTTGTTCCATTTGACGTTCTATACGTTCAATAAAAACACTCACTTCTTTTCCCAATCTGCTAGGTGATGCAGGCTGACCATGTGTTCTGGCTAACATGGATACATCTTTCCATTCTTTAGCTAAGGCTTTTAAATTATCTAAAAGCTCATTTAGAACCGGATTGT
This sequence comes from uncultured Bacteroidales bacterium, assembly GCA_964587535.1. Classification (GTDB taxonomy): domain Bacteria; phylum Bacteroidota; class Bacteroidia; order Bacteroidales; family UBA12077; genus UBA12077. The sequence goes on along the minus strand of CAZPMA010000108.1, from coordinate 4,847 downwards.
ATATATTAATTACAGCATCTTTTAAAGATAATGGTGTTGCAGTATTATTTATATCCTGCGATGTTAGTCCGAAATGAATAAACTCTTTATATTTTTCTAGATTAAGTATATCGAACTTTTCTTTTATAAAATACTCAACAGCTTTTACATCATGATTAGTAACTTTTTCAATATCTTTTATCCTATGAGCATCTCTTTCATTAAAATCCTGATATATCTTTCGCAGATCTGAATATCGGTTTTTATTAAAATCGTTAAGTTGTTTTAAGGGTAAATTGCAAAGAGCAATAAAGTATTCAATTTCAACCAATACCCTATACTTTATAAGTCCAAATTCAGAGAAATAACTAGCTAAATCTTCAACTTTATTTCTATACCTTCCATCTACTGGAGAAATTGCGGTTAATGTATTTAAATTGCTCATTTCAGTAATTTTATATTTCTAATTTCCTAGACTCAGAAAATTCACATTGCAAAATAAACAAAAACAAATGATTTTACTATTAAAATATTTACATCAATTGTATATTTGTTAACATAATTAGAGATAAAATGAGTAAAATAAAAATATCAGCTGTTTCTTATACCAATACCTTCCCTTTTATATATGGACTAGAAAACAGCGACATAATTAATCACATTGAACTTTCAAAGGATATTCCGTCTGTTTGCGCACATAAATTGCTGGAAAATCAGGTTGATATTGGTTTGGTTCCGGTTGCTATAATTCCAAAACTTAAGTATTACGAAATTATTTCAGATTACTGTATTGGAGCATCAGCAAAGGTTCGATCTGTAATTTTGGTTTCGTATAAACCAATAGAAGAAGTACAAACCATATTGCTTGATTATCACTCAAGATCGTCGGTTATGTTAACAAGGATATTAGCAAAACATTATTGGAAAATTGATGTTAAATGGACAAATACGAATGAAGGTTTTGAAAAGAATATCAATTCTGATGAAGCAGCCGTTATAATTGGTGATAAAGCAATGGCGGTTGAAAGAGATTTTCCATATGTTTATGATCTGGCCGAAGAATGGATAAGCTTTACTGGATTACCTTTTGTTTTTGCAGCCTGGGTAGCCAATAAAGAAATTGGAGAAACATTTAAAACAGAATTTAATAAAGCACTTAAATCAGGAATAGAAAATATAGATAAAACTGTATCTTATTTTGATTTATCGTATCTTCCGGAATATATTGATCCAAAAACATATTTACTAGAAAATATTGATTTTAAGCTGGATAAACCTAAAAAAGAAGGAATGAATTTATTTTTAAATTATTCTAGTGAATTTCAAATATAATTATGAAATTAGTCGATTAGTTAAATAATCAATCATGAAAAAATACATCATTCTTATAAGCCTGGTATCATTTATATTTTGTAAAGCAAATGCAAAATCGTTAAATGACTCAATACAAAATAGTGATACTGTCAAAAACATTGTTTATGTATTTGATATTAATAACGACATTGATCCAGGTATGTGGCGACAGACACAGAAAAGTTTTGCCGAAGCTAGTCAAATTAATGCAGATTTAATTATTATGCGAGTGAATACCTATGGAGGAATGGTAAATATGGCCGACTCTATTAGAACAAAAATATTAGACAGCGAAGTGCCGGTTTATGCTTTTATAGAAAACAATGCTGCATCGGCAGGTGCCTTAATATCCATTGCTGCTGATCGAATTTACATGAAAAAAGGAGCTAAAATTGGTTCTGCATCTGTTGTAGATCAAACAGGAAAGATAATGCCTGAAAAATATCAGTCGTATATGCGATCTACAATGAGAGCTACAGCTGAAGCTCATGGAAAAGACACAGTAATTGCTGAAAACGGAGATACAATCTTAAAATGGCATCGTGATCCTAAAATTGCAGAAGCTATGGTTGATCCAAGAATATATATCGAAGGCATTTCAGACACAGGACAAATTGTTGCTTTTACAGCAAATGAAGCCCTAGCAAATGGTTATTGTGAAGCAATCGTTGAAGATATGCCAGAAATATTGGAACATGCTGAATTAAGCAATTATGAAACTAAATATTACGAAAGAACAAAGCTTGAAGCATTCATTGCATTCCTGGTAAGCCCTGCTATTCAAGGTATACTAATCATGTTAATTGTTGGTGGCATTTATTTTGAATTACAAAGTCCGGGAATTGGATTTGCTTTAGGAGCTGCCGTTGTTGCTGCCATTTTATATTTTGCACCACTATATCTGGAAGGATTAGCCGAAAACTGGGAAATGGTATTATTTGTTGTAGGACTTATCTTAATAATCCTGGAAATATTTGTCATACCAGGGTTCGGCATTGCCGGTATTAGTGGCTTAATATTGGCATTAACCGGATTAGTTCTAAGCATGGTTGATAATATTATTTTTGAATTTGAATTTCATGGTGCACAAGCATTGGCTGAAGTTCTAAAAGCATTAATGATTGTAACAGTTTCTATCTTTATTTCATTTATTTTATCTCTTTACCTTAGCAAAAAGGCTTTAACATCAAATGCCTTTTCATGGATAGTATTAAATTCAACTCAAGATAAAGACAAAGGCTATATTGGTGTAGAAACAAATCAGAAAAAATTTATAGGAAAAACAGGCATTGCTTTTACTGATTTAAGACCAAGCGGTAAAATAGAAATAGATGACGATACTTATGATGCAAAATCTGAAATAGGTTTTATCTCAAAAGGTGAAAGTATTAAAGTTATTGATTACCGATCGGGTCAGTTGTATGTTGTAAAAGATAAGTAAAATGATTAATTATAAAATTAAAAATTATACTCCTGAAGATTTTGAAGGATTAAGTGTTTTATGGGAAGAAACAGGCTTAGGAAACACTAAGCGTGGAGATAATAACAAGATTATTCAACAAAGCATTGATCTTGGCGGAAAACTAATTTTATTGGAAAATACTGATACAAAAGAAATTTTTGGTTCTTCATGGATGACATTTGATGGAAGAAGAATTCATTTGCATCATATAGGTGTTTTACCTAAATATCAGAATAAAGGATTTGGTAAACTCTTAACCAAAGAATCACTAAAATTTGCGAAAGAAAAGGGATATCAAATAAAACTTGAAGTACATCAAACCAATACAAAAGCAATTGAAATTTATAAAAATCTAGGATTCAAGTTTTTAGGCGACTATGATGTTTATATTATACGAGATATAGATTCTATCGGGTTTTAATGTTAAATTTTCCTAAATTTCATTTTAAAGTATCATTAAATTTTTTTGTACGATCAATAATCCTTAATTTTATAGTTCATGTCAAATTTAAAAATGGAAGATTATGACATTAACATTCAACGAGTTACGAAAAATTAAAGATCAGTTACCACATGGTGCAATTAAGAGAATTGCTGAAAAATTGAATATGCATGAGGAAACTGTTAGAAATTATTTCGGTGGAACAAACTACAGCGAAGGAGAATCTGCAGGTATCCATGTAGGACAAGGTCCTGATGGAGGCATTGTAACTATTGATGATACGACAATATTAGATATGGCTATTAAAATGACTGAAGAAACTCAATCCCAAAACTAATATTGAAATAATTTCTTAAAAAAAGCAGAAAAGAAAACTTTTCTGCTTTTTTATTTTCACAAATCGTAAATTTGCTCCATGCAATTATTAGATCAATACATCAAAGATGCAGAATCAAAATGGTTAATGAATTTACATTCTTATTGTAAATCACTATTTGAAAAAACGAATATTCCATCACACGATCATACTCATCATTTAAGAGTATGGAAATATGCAAAAGATATTTTAAAATCACTAAATAAATCTGGTAATATCGATTTCAATTTAGTAGAAGAAAGTTTAATTGCATGTATTTTTCATGATACAGGACTAACGAAAACCTTAAATGAGTTTCATGGCTTAGAAAGCAAAATAATTTGTTTACAATATTTCGAACAAAATAAAATAAACAAACCTAAAAACCTTGAAAATATTCTTTTTGCAATCGAAAATCATGATGATAAAAACTACAATCATAATACCCAACAGCCTGATTCTTTGCTTTCTATAGTTTGTAACGCTGACGATCTAGATGCTTTCGGTAAGATAGGAATAATTCGCTATACAGAAATTTACCTTTTACGTGGAATTAAAATTGATGAACTTCCCGATTATGTAATAATTAATCTAGACAAACGATTCTTAAACTTTGAACGCACTTACAATGAATTTCCTGAACTTCTTGAGAAACACACGCAACGTTATTTAATTACAAGAACTTTTTTTGAAGATTTAAAAAATGAGTTATAGGACTCCACTCTGTCGTTTCATAAACCAAACCGGAAAAGATATAAAATCCGAATTCCATTCGTGGTAAATTTCAAAACCAAAACGCTTATATAGTTCTATATTTTTAGGATTAGATGTTTCAAGACAAATAGTGAGTTTTTTTTCATCAGCTAAAGAATTTAATTCATCCAATAATTTGCTACCTGTTCCGTTTCCCTGATTTTTTGGATGTACACCCAGAAACCATAAATAAATATATTCTTCTTTAGGATGAAGGTTTTTTATATATTTTTCTCGTTTAAGAACTTTAAAAAGGCGTTCCGGACCTATAACATTAAAAATAAATCTTATATCTTGTACTAATCTCGAGAGATCATATTTGGCTGTTACAGGAAAATCGTAAAGAATTGCTCCATTGTGATCATCAGAAATAAAAGCTCCATCTTGAACTTTACATATATGATATGCATATTGCATCAACCTGGAGATTCGAATAAGTCTTTTTTTGTCTTGTTTTACAGCCCAATTTGTACTTTTATTATCATCAAAGGATTTTGTAAGAA
>CAZPMA010000107.1:3659-9275 GCA_964587535.1 uncultured Bacteroidales bacterium | reverse complement strand
GGAAATGATTCAACTCTAAAATCGTAGCTAATTTTTTTATCACCTACTTTTAGATGCAATTCGGCAATTTCATTTTCGCCAAATCCTGGTACCGGAATACATAAATCTTTTAACATGATTTTATCCTTTCTTATTTTTAAATTATTACTATTTCGATGGTTTGTTCAGTTAATTTCTAATTATATCAATTGTTTACTAAAATTTTAACCCTTGTGCTTCAATTAATTTATTACAAGTAACATGCCACCTGCTGTATATAATTGACTGACTGAATAATAACAAAATTATTAGTATTTTAAAATGTATCATTTTGTGCGTGTTCGTTCAAATATTGTTCATTTTCGAACAAAAAAAGAAGCTTTGGGGAAAGCTTCTTTTATAAGAAAGTACAGAGTGACAAAATTGGGGATCTTATATACTCAAAAAATCGGGAAAGTATTGGGGAAAAATCACATCTGCCTTTCTTTGCCTTTATTTTGTAACTATAATACTTTTTTAATATTCTCTGTAACTATATGTCCATCAAATAATTGAATTATACGATGTGCTTTTTCTGCATCTGACGGAGAGTGTGTTACCATTACAATCGTAGTACCTTCATTGTTTAACTGAGTTAACAGATTCATAACTTCTTCACCATTTGCTGAGTCTAAGTTACCTGTAGGCTCATCGGCTAATATTAACTTTGGATTAGTAACTACAGCTCTTGATATAGCCACTCGCTGCTGCTGTCCACCAGATAATTGCTGTGGAAAGTGTTTTTTACGATGCGACATTTTCATTCTATCCAGTACTTCTTCAACTTTTTTCTTTCTTTCAGATGCTGGCATATTTAAATATAACAGAGGAAGCTCAACGTTTTCATAAACAGTAAGTTCATCTATTAAGTTAAAACTTTGAAAAACGAAACCAATGTTAGCTTTTCTTAAATTTGTTCTTTGTCTTTCTGAGAATTTTGATACTTCCTGATCAATAAAATGCAGTTCTCCGGCAGTTGGGTTATCTAGTAAACCTAGAATATTTAACAATGTTGATTTTCCACAACCTGAAGGACCCATAATTGCTACGAATTCTCCCTGGTCAATATTTAAATTTACTTTGTTTAGAGCAGTTGTTTCTACTTCATCTGTTCTAAAAACTTTTACTAATTCGTTTGTTTTAATCATGATTGTAAGATTTAAATTACTTATTATAAATTTCTATTATTTTAAAATTAATTGGTCAACTTCATTAAAGTTATCATAACTTGAAACGATCACGTCTTCTCCAGGGTTTAGACCATCTAATACTTCATAATATTTTGGATTCTGACGACCTATTGAAATATTGCGTTTAGTTGCAAATTGACCTGTTTCATCAACCACGTATACCCACTGTCCGCCAGTACTCTGGTAAAATCCTCCACGAGGTATTAAAACAGCTTGTTTGGATTGGCCTAATTCTAATTTTATTCTGAATGTTTGTCCAATACGTATTTGACTCGGTTTATCTGTTGTAAATATCATATCAACGGCAAACCTGCCATTATTTACTTCAGGATATACTTTTTCAATTTTAAGTTTATAATTCGATCCGGCAAAATCAAAACTACCTGGCAACCCCTTTCTTACTCTTGCAATATAATGTTCATCAATTTCCACTCTTAATTTATAGTCATCAAGTATATTAATTGTACCTATACGAGTACCATAATTAATCACTTCACCCACTTCAGGATTTAAATTAGCTAGTTCACCATCGCATGTTGCTTTTACATTTAAATTTTCTAGTTTACCTTGAATTATCCTTAAGTTTTCCTGCATATTACGAATTTGATTATCCATCGCTTTTAATTGCACTTGTCTATACATAGAGTCGCTTTTTAGAGCTTCTTTAAATAATTCATATTGTTGTTTAGTCGCATTATATTGTTCAAATGACTGATCAAATTCCTCTTGTGATATATGCTCATCTTTTAATAACTTTACATTGTACTCATATTGACGTTTTTGCATTTTTAACAAACGTTCAGTTTCAATAAGTGTCTGTCGTCGATTAATTCTCTGTAACTCAAGATTTATTTTAGTATTTTCAAATTCATTTATAGATCTTGATACAGCAGCTTCGTTATTTGATATCTCAAGAATTAAATTTGTATTGCTTAATTTTAAGATTACATCACCTTTTTCAACCATATTTCCTTCATCGATTAAGATTTTTTCGACACGACCTCCTTCTATTGCATCGAGGTATACAGTTCTTATAGGTTCAACTGTTCCAATAACAGCAATGTAATCTTTAAATTCGTCTTCAATTATTGTTTCAATTGTTATTTTCTCCTTCTCAACATTTAATTTAGAACTTTTATCACCGAAAAAAATATTATATGCGACAAGAAGAATTAAAATACTTCCAATGGTTATCCAAATTGTTTTCTTATTTAACCATTTATGTTTTTTTTCTATTACTCTATCCATTATTTTAAATTTAATACGTTTTATTTACACTCAGCTCTAATTAATCATCAATCATGCCAAAACATCTTTTAAATTGATTTAATGACACTTACACATTCAAAGTATAAAACTCATTATCAAAAACTGTTCGATTCCGAAACATTTTTAGTACGAAAACGAACAGCGCCGTAAAAATTAAAATTGTATATTTACACTTAACAGAATTAATTAATAAACTACAATTATTTAGTATAATAATTATGAGCGAAAAAGTTGGAAAAATACTTGCAATAGATGATAATGAAGATATCTTATTTGCATTAAAACTTCTTCTTAAAAACCATGTTGAATTAATCCAAACAGAAACAAATCCGGAAAGAATACCTGAATTATTTAATAACGAGCATTATGATGTCGTTCTATTGGATATGAATTTCACAAAAGATGCTATAAGTGGCCAGGAAGGATTTGAATGGATGGGTAAAATACTGGAGATCGATCCTGATGCTGTGGTAGTTTTTATAACAGCATACGGCGATGCAGAAAAAGCTGTCAGAGCTATTAAACTTGGAGCTACTGATTTTGTATTAAAACCCTGGCAAAATGAGAAATTACTAGCGACTATATCATCTGCCATAAAATTACGACGATCAAAAAATGAAGCAACTGATTTAAAAAAGAAACAAAAAGAAATAAGTGCTATTCATGATCAACCATTTCATGAGTTTATTGGTAATTCTCCGGAAATGCAACAAGTTTTCTCAACCATTAAGAAAGTAGCCCAAACAGATGCTAATGTTTTAATATTAGGAGAAAATGGAACAGGTAAAGAGTTGGTTGCAAGAGCATTGCATAGGAATTCGCTTCGAAAAGATGAAGTATTTATTAGTGTAGATTTAGGATCGATTCCAGAAACATTGTTCGAAAGTGAACTTTTCGGTCATATGAAAGGATCATTTACAGATGCTAAAAAAGATAAGCCAGGAAGGTTTGAGATCGCATCAGGAGGAACCTTATTCCTTGACGAAATTGGTAATTTATCTTTGCCAATGCAGGCTAAACTTTTAACAGTACTTGAACGAAGAGAAATTATAAGAGTTGGAGCTAATAAACCAAACCCAATTGATGTTAGGTTAATATGTGCAACAAATAACGATATTCATCAAATGATTCGAGAAGAATTTTTCCGACAGGATTTATTATATAGAATCAATACTGTTGAAATTCATTTGCCACCTTTAAGAGAAAAAATTGGAGACATACCACTACTATCTGACCATTTTCTGGGAATATATGCAAAAAAATACAGGAAAGACATTAAGGGGATCAGTTCAGAAGCATTAAAAAAATTAACGCAATACCCATGGCCGGGTAATGTCCGAGAACTTCAACATTCTTTAGAAAGAGCTGTCATAATGAGCGATTCAGATACATTACAATCAGATGACTTTTTATTATCGAACAGAAGTGAAAGGGTTGCTGAAATTGAAATAGATACTTACAATCTTGAAGAAGTTGAGAAAAATATTATTGTTAAAGTTTTAAAACAAAACCAGGGAAACATAACACAGGCAGCCAGCATACTTGGATTAACAAGAACGTCGCTGTACAGAAGAATGGAAAAATATGGTCTTTAGAAACTTTAGATTTGTAGCCACATTTAGAATTTTATTGTTAACTGCAACAATATTTCTTTTTTTCTATGTAATTACACTCGATTATTTTATAACTCCGTTCCTGGTTGCCATGATAATTATTTTTCAGGTATATCTTATTTTTAAATATATCGATAAAACAAATCGTGATTTAGCAAGCTTTCTGGAATCAATTCGTTTTTCTGAATTTACCAGATCTTTTAAGATTGAAGGCATGGGTTCATCTTTTGATGAATTAAATAAAGCTTTTAATGATGTAATTACTGATTTTCAAAAAGTAAGATCAGAAAAAGAAGAGCAGTATCAGTATCTGCAAACCTTGGTTCGAAATATTGATGTGAGTATAATTACCTATCAGCGTGATGGGAAAGTAGACATGTTGAATAATGCTTTTAAAAAGCTTTTCCAGATAAACTCTTTAAAAAATATCTATGATTTAAAAGGGATCAGTACCGATTTAGTTAATACACTTATTAATTTTGAACCAGGAAAAAGTTATTTAGTAAAGATTCAGGAAGAAGATGATATATTGCAATTAGCAGTTTCAGGTACTGAATTTAGAATAAATAACAAAAGTATAATATTAGTTACAATTAAGAATATTCAAAGTGTATTAGAAGATCAGGAAACAGAAAGCTGGCAAAAATTGATTCGTGTACTGACTCATGAAATAATGAATTCAATTACACCTATTTCTTCTATTACTTCAACATTAGATTTAATGTTTAAAGATTCAAAGAATAATAATGTAACTCCTGATCAAGAAGCAATTGATGAGGTACATACTGCAATACAAACAATAAATAAAAGAAGTAATGGATTGTTGCATTTCGTGAATACTTACCGAAATTTAACAAAAATTCCTATACCAAATTTTAAGGCAGCAAAAGTAAAAGATGTTCTGGATGATATAAACTTATTAGTAAAAGAAGAAATAAAAGCAAATAACATAGAATGTAATTTATCTGTGGAGCCGGAATCTCTGGAATTTTACACTGATACTAAACTCATAGAACAAGTTTTAATAAATATCATTAAAAATGCTATACATGCATTAGAAAATACAGATAATCCAAAGCTAACGTTAAAAGCATATTATAATAAAAGAGGAAGAGTAACTATTCAAGTTATTGATAATGGACAAGGAATTTTACCAGATGTTTTAGATAAAATTTTCATTCCGTTCTTTACTACAAAACCAAAGGGATCTGGGATTGGTTTAAGTCTTTCAAAACAAATCATGAGATTACATGGAGGTTCAATAACCGCCCATTCTGAAATAGAAAAAGAAACAACTTTTACTTTGACATTTTAAAGGTTTATACCCTTATCAAACTGTTTAGCAATTAAAATTGCCATAGTATGAAAATCATAACCATCATTTCTGTTTGTAAGAATAAGAATAGTTAACTGGCTATCTGGCAAATGAAATAACAGATTAGAATATCCATTACCTGCACCTGCATGCCAATAATACCTAGTATTATTTCTTTCCATTAAAACCCACCCCAAACCATAATAATTAA
>CAZPMA010000107.1:0-3559 GCA_964587535.1 uncultured Bacteroidales bacterium | reverse complement strand
TTGAAAATATTCTTTTTGATATAATCCTTATAAGACATTCCTGTCTTCAGTTCAATCATTTTTACCAATAATGCATACTCAGAACTTGAATAAATGAATCGTGATCCAGGCTCAAATTCCAATTCCTTTTGATCTTTTAAAAAAGCAAGCACATCATTTTCATTATGGTAAGATTTCAAACCAGATGTATGACTTAATAAATTTCGTACTTTTATTTTATTACCATATTCAGGAAATTGATCAAATATGTCTGTTAAGTTATCATCTAAGCTAATTTTCTTTTTCTCAACAAGTTTCATTACAGACAAAGAAGTAAAAGCTTTTGAGATTTCTCCTAAATCAAACAAATAATCTTTACTCATTTGTTTACCTTCAGCCACATTTGCTAAACCATAAGCTTTATTAAAAACTATTTCTCCTTTTTTAAATACCGCAATAACAGCTCCGGGATTATCTCCTGAAAAATAGGTTAAATAATCGTCAATATTATTTTCTATCTGAGTGCTCTCTTGTGCTGATGCACTATAAAATACACACAAAATAATTAATAAAATATTTATCCTTTTTTTCATTTTTTTATTACACTTTTATTTGGTCCACAATAAATCTCAATCATTTCTTTTGCATTTGCAACTCCAAGTTCAAGAGCCTTATTAAAATCTTCGCACCCTCCTTCGGTATTATCTGCATTTATTCTTGAGATCCCCCTGTTAAGGTATGCATTACCATTGTTATGTACATTTTTTAAATAAAAATCATAATCTTTTAAGGCTTTTTCATGCTCTTTCAACACTCCAAGAGAAATTGCTCTGCCCAGATAAGCATCGAAATAATTTTCATCATATTTTATAGCCAAATCAAAATCTGAAATAGAATTTTGGTATTGCTGCATCATAGCTTTTGATACTCCACGCATATAATAAGCTTCTGTATAATCTTTCTTAATACTTATAGCTTTTGAGAAACTCTTTATTGCATTATTAATATCTGATTTAGTAAGATAAACTCGTCCCTTATTATAATATGTTTCAAAATCTGCATTATCTAATTCAATAGCCTTATTCATATCGGTTAAGGCAGCTTCAAAATTTTCCAAACCAGCTTTTGCATTTCCTCTTTTTTTGTACGCCCTTTGGTCTTGTGGGTTCAATTCTATTGCTTTGTTAAAATCCGAAATTGCTCCATTGAAATCTCTTATTTGCAGTTTAAAATAACCTCTGTTAAAATATGCGTCTTGGTTATTTTCATCTAAATTAATAATAGCATCATAATCTGCAATTGCACCATTATAATCTTCTTTATCTATTCTATATTTAACTCTACGCTGAAGTGCATCAATATTATCCTGATTTAATTCAATTGCCTTATTAAAATCATTGACTGAGCCTTCAAAATCACCTGTATTTGCTTTTACAATACCTCTTTGATGATATGCTTCAGCATATGTAGAATCTAATTTAATAGCTTGATTAAGGTTTAAAATTGCATCATCGTAATTATTTAAATTCGAATTCACATATCCTAAAAAATAATAAATATCAGCTTCTTCTTTTGTGATTTCTTTTGCTAATACTAAATCATTAAGTGCTTTTTCAAAGTTGTTGTTTTGAAGATAAATTAATGCTCTTCCAAAATATGCTTTATAATTTTCATTATTTATATTTATAAGCCTCAAATAATCAGTCAGTGCTTGTTCATTATTATTTAATTGATAATAGGCTTCAGCTCTATCTAAAAGCGATTCTTCATGTTTTTTATTAAACTTTAATGCTTTGGTATAATAACTTACAGCTAATTCATATTTAGATGAATCCATATAAGTTTTGGCCTTCTGGTAATAACTATCTGCCATTCGTGGTTTAATGATTAGAAAAGCTACAATAATTATTGCGATTGCAATTAAAAAGGAAATCCACTTTTTCATATTTTACTAATTAGATTAAACAATTACACTATACGTATGAATAGTATTAACGTTTAAATTTAAGACAAAAAAAAATGCTTTACAAAAGTAAAGCATCGCACATAAAAAAATCATTCTAGAATCTATTTAACCACCTGTATCTTCTTGAATTATCTCCAAATTTAACTCCAATCATAATTTCGTGCGATCCATAACTAATTCTTTGAATATCATTTAAAGAATAGTCAAATGCGTATCCTATATATATTCTATCTACTCGAACACCAATACGTGTAACAAAAGCATTGCCGGTTTTATATGTAAAACCTAACCAATAATCTCTTTTATAGTATCCTGTAAGAGAAATATCGGTTTGTAAGTTAAAATTTTCACTTGTTCTAAATAATAAAAATGGTTCAATTTCAAAATCATTTTCCATATCATATCTATATCCTGATATCAAGTAATATTGTCTTTTATCCTGATAATCATCGAAACTACCATCCGTGCCAAATTTTACAGTTGCCTGAAATAAATTTTTAGCAGAAACACCAATATAAAAAGGCTGATAAGTATAAAAAATTCCGAAGCTACCATCTGGAATAAACATAGATTCTCTTGACGCTTCATTTAGCAATGGGTCATAATCTTCATAAGTATGTAGCTCAGTTGCATCAACTCTAAACTGGTATGCAGATAATGACAATCCTAAGGATAATTGTCCATCGGCAATGAATAAATGGTAAGCATAAGCAGCTTCTAAACCTGTTTTCCCTATAGGTCCATTTTGATCATTATAAATATGAGCTCCTACACCAATACGTCCACTTGGGCGACGTTTCTTTATTCTTTTACGAACTGATCTTGATTTTGAAACATAACTTGACTTCATTATTCTTGTTTGGCCAGATATAGCCTGAGTCATAGGGGCATCTTCAAAACCCAACCATTGTTGACGAGCCGTAAGATTAAATGATGTAAATCCTTCGCTACCTGCATAAGCCGGATTAATTAGAAATAAATTCATAGCATGCTGACTAAAGTCTCCCTGTCCTTTTGTAAGAAGGAAAACAGTAAGCAACATTAATGTTATGATTAATTTCTTTTTCATTTCAACCAATTCTAAATCAATATTATAAATATTTATTTAAATTACCTAATTAAAGTAACAGATCCAACTCTTGGTACTTCTCCATTATGCAGATCGATTACATAAAAATACCTGTCCATAGGTAATTTCTTGCCTCTACCATCTGTTCCGTCCCACTCATCTTCATACCCTTTAGAAGAGAAAACTCTATCGCCAAAACGATTATACACATCTACGGTTAAACCAGGGAAATTATCCTTATTTAAATATTCTATTCTCCAGGTATCATTATAACCATCATCATTTGGGGTAAATGCATTTGGTATAATAATATCACCACAGAATGCTACGGTAAGCGTATCATAACCAATACAACCATTTAAATCTTCAACTTCAACTCGCACTTCTCGTTTGGTAGAGTGAGTATATAATGTAATTGAAGGATTATATGATGTCTCTGTTTCATCTGTTCCAAAGTCATATATCTCCCAGAAATAATTATCTCCGTACATAGCAACATCCAGTAATAAGTATGCATCATCACCACATAATGATGTATCATTACC
>CAZPMA010000106.1:4629-9649 GCA_964587535.1 uncultured Bacteroidales bacterium | reverse complement strand
ATGTAAGTTATTAAATTTTATTCTAAATAATAAATTTATTGAATTATTTTAAATCAGAAGGATCATAAATAACATAAACAAAGCCTTTAATAGGTTCATCTTCGTATGTTTCAAGGATATAATAATAAAGCCCCTGGCTCACTAAAGTTCCAGAAGTATTTCTACCATCCCATACAATTACAGGCGACTTCTGTGTAAATACCTTTGTTCCTGTTTTAGTGAAAATGGTTATTTCTAAAGGTTCTTGTCCATTAGCTCTTACTATGAATAAATCATTTATTCCATCATCATTAGGGGTAAAAACATTTGGCACTTGTATAAAATCCTTTATGGTAAATGGTTTTGCTCTTGTAAAAGGAGTCCCTGTTACATCTTCAACTACTGATAAAGTAATATTATATGTTCCTTCGGCAGCAAACTCAAAAGTTGCAAATGGCGCAGCATCTTTTATTGGTTCCTGAGAACCACCCCAATCAAAAGTATATGCTCCACCAACAGTATCTGCTAGGGTAAAATCTTCATATATGGTATCAGTCGCTCCAAAGGTTCCCTTTTGCGCCTGGCAACTTATTTTAAAAGTTACAGGGTCTGGTACGAATCGAAAATTAACAGTATCAATTTGAGCAAATAAATTGCCTGATAAAAATATAAATGCGAAATATAATAATAACTTATTCTTCTTCATTAATTAACATTTAATCACGTAAATATATAAAATACCGCTTTATTATTTTAAATTTTTTCGGTTAATTTTTTAACCACTTTTAAATTGTTAAAGAATTCTTTAGCAATAACACGTATAATTGTGTAGGAAGGAATAGCCAAAATCATTCCTGTAATACCAAATAAACTTGCAGCCATCATGATTACTATAAAAATCTCCATGGGGTGTGCATTCACACTACTTGAGTATATAAGTGGTTGAAAAACAACATTGTCAATAACCTGAACAATGATAAATACAATAGCCATATACCCTAATAAAGGTAAGAGTTCACTATAAAATGGTAAATCCAGATTAGTGGCTAAGCCTAAAATAATACCTAAAGATGCTCCAATAATAGGCCCTAAATATGGTATAATGTTCATTAAACCAACGACTAAGCCTATTAACAATGCATCAGTAAAGTTTATTCCAACAATTGTTAAACCTATGGAAACCAATGTAATAATGCCAGTAACCTGAACCACAATACCAATAAAATATCTTGTTAATAACTTTTTAATTGACAATAGAATATGTTCTGTTTTTTCTAAATATTTATCAGGGACTAATAATAAAATTGCATTGTACAATAATCCTGTATCTTTTAAGAAGAAAAAAGTGATAAAAGAAATTGAAAATGCAGCAATAAAAATATTGCCTAATATTCCGGCGATTGAGCTAAAAAAATCAGAAAGCACAGAGAAATTGAGTATAGAAATAAACTTTTCTGTCAATTTCTGATCCATTGATTTTCCATCCCCTGAATTAATATTATACTTTTCAAGAAATGACTCCATTTTATTAATCGGGCCTTCTAAATTTTCTATTACAACTTCAGGCTTTATTGTAGATAACTCGCTAGCCTGATGTGCTACTAGTGGAATAAAAATTCTAAAAAACGCTAATAATAAAACCCATAAAATTATCAATGTTAAAAGTGCGGAAAGGGCATTTGGTAATCGAATATTTTTATAATGAATTTTTTTTAAGAAATCAACTATTGGTTTTCCAACAATTGCTAATACAGCAGAAATAAGAACATAGGTAACTATTGATTTAAAATACCATAAAAGGAAAATGATTATTCCAATACCTACAACAATAAAAATATATCTTAAATTTTTATTCATCTTAAACTTTACAAAGAAAAAAGTATCTAAATCGATATCATATTATAAAATCTGATCTAAAATAAGTTATTTTTGGTTATAATAAAATTGTTCGATTATAAATTAGAATTATAATTCATGTTTCAAACGCATCCAGGAGAATATGCAGCCTTAGTTACAGCAATATTTTGGACAATAACAGCTATTGCTTTTGAATCTGCGGGGAAAAAAGTAGGTTCACTAACAACAAATTTAATCAGGCTATTTATGGCCTTTATATTTATTGGGATTTATAGCCAGATAAGCCGTGGTTATTTTATTCCATTCGATGCTTCAGGTCATAACTGGATTTGGTTATCATTATCAGGACTGATAGGGTTTGTAATTGGTGATTTACTTTTGTTTGAAGCTTATGTTGTGATTGGCTCGAGAATCTCTATGTTAATTATGTCGTTAACTCCGCCGATAACTGCATTTATTGGTTGGTTAGTTATGGGAGAAGTTTTAAGCAAACAGAATTTCCTGGGGATGTTTCTAACCATTTTTGGAATTATGTTGGTTGTTTTAGACAGAAAAGCAAAAAATAAGCTGGAAGAATCAAATACTAAAAAAGTAAAATTATCTTATCCGATTGTGGGCATTTTATTGGCCTTTGGCGGTGCTGTAGGGCAAGGTACAGGTTTGGTGCTAAGTAAATATGGAATGCAGGATTTTGACCCTTTTGCAGCAACTCAGATTAGAGTTATCACGGGACTTGTTGGTTTTTCAATTTTATTTATTGTATTAAGAAGATGGAAAAAAGTTTTCGCAGCAATAAAAGACAAAAAAGCGATGACGAGTTTAAGTATTGGTGCATTTTTCGGACCATTTCTTGGCGTTTCTTTTTCTTTACTATCCGTTAAGCATACAACAACGGGAATTGCATCTACAATTATGGCAATTGTACCTGTATTAATTATTCCACCTGCAATCATATTCTTCAAAGAAAAAATAACATTAAAAGAGATAATTGGTTCTGTTATTGCTGTTGGTGGAGTTGCTTTATTCTTTTTGTAATTTTTTGTATTTTCGCTTTTAAATTAAGCAAGATGAGACAATATTACATTTTAATTTTTATCCTTTTAGGAATAAACTTTTTAACTTCTGCTCAGAAAAATAATATCAAGAATAACATTTTAAGTCAGGAAGAATTCTTAAAACAACCCTTAGGATTTAATGAAGATATTGAGAGCTTTAAACAAAATTCGACAAACAAGTTTAAGATAAAAAAATATACAAAAAGTAATGAACACTATCCAGAAGTTGTAGATACATTTTACCAATTCTATTTTCGCAAATCAGAAGTCTTTTTTATTCGAACACATCAGGGAAAGGAATTTTTAATTGCAGGTAAAATCATGGATAAAAAAATAACACTTGTTAATGACATTCATGTTAAGATGAGTAAAGAAGATTTTATTGCAAAATTCACTGATGATTTGGTATTTGATAAAGACCGAATTGAAATGATAGGTGAAGGAACAAAATATACCTTTATCTTTAAAAAAGATAAGTTATATAGAATAAATATTGACAATTATTTTGATTAGCTTAAACTGTGTTATTATTTAAGCTTTGCTAATATAGTTTGAGTTCCTTTGGTTTTATCTCCTAATTTTACTTTGATATCTGCATCTAGCGGTAAAAACACATCCACGCGTGAGCCAAAACGAATAAAACCCATCTCCGAGTTTTGTGATGCATTAATTCCTTCTTTTGCATAATAAACAATTCTTCGTGCTAAAATACCAGCAATTTGCCTAACTAGAATTTGTCGTTTTTTTGAGTCTTCAACAACCACTGTAGTTCTTTCATTTTCAGTGGATGATTTTGGTAATCGAGCTACTAAGAATTTACCGGGATGATATTTAAAGTATTTAATAATCCCTGAAATAGGATACCAATTAATATGCACATTCCATACCGACATAAAAATTGAAATTTGTATTCTTTTTTCATTTAAGAACTCTGTTTCTTCTGTTTCTTCGATAACTAAAACAGTTCCGTCAGCAGGAGCATAAACAGTATCTTCATCTGTTAATAAAACACGTTTTGGTCTTCTGAAAAACCTTACAACGAATAAAAAAATTAAAAAAGATGGGATCCCAAGTCCCCAGCTAACAATTGGATTTACTGATACAAAAAAACATATAAGTAAATTAATTGCCAGCAAGACTGTAAAAACAATGGCAACAATTGATCTGCCTTCCTTATGAATTGTCATTTTTATAAGTAAATTATTGTACTAATTGTAAATATACGTAAAATAATGGTAATGTTAAAAGCATTGCATCAAAACGATCGAGCACCCCGCCGTGTCCGGGCAATATATTTCCCGAATCTTTCTCATCAATATTTCTTTTGAATGATGATTCAACCAAATCGCCAAATGTTCCGAAAACAGATACTATTAATGATAAAACTACCCAATTCTGAAATGTCAAATCTTTAAATACTAAAGATATAAGATAAGCCATCCCAACATTAGAAATTAATCCGCCAATAAATCCCTCCCATGATTTTTTAGGAGAAATTCTTTCGAACAACCTGTGCTTGCCAAAGGTAACACCAAAAATATATGCCAATGTATCAAATGACCATATTAAGATTAAGAATCCAAGTAATAAATGGAAGTCATATCCATCGTTTATAACAATGTAATTTGCAAATGAAAACGGAACTGCAATATAAATTACACCAAGAATAGTAAAACCTATATTTACAAATGCATAATCAGATTTTCGATATAATTCAACAATAAAAACACTAATTACTGTAGGGATTATTAATAAGAAGATTTTACTTTCAATGATATCATTTGCGAAAAAATAGTTAACAGCAAAAACAATAGCACCAATTATTATTCCGAATATTTTTTGGGGTTTAAATCTCTTTTTTTCTGCCAATGTATAAAATTCATACATTGCTCCTATAATTATTAATTCAAATAAGATAAAGAAACTTATTTCATTAAACATGATCGATCCAGTAACCACAATTAACAAAATAATTCCGGTTATAGCTCTTTGAAATAGATTACTCAAAATATTATTTTTTTTAAAAATTATTCTTTATTACCTTTCCCTTTTCCCGCCTTTTCTTTATCAACTTCCTCAGAGATTTGCTTTTGATCAACAGCAACTTCTTTCTTTTCTTCCTTTTCTTT
>CAZPMA010000106.1:0-4529 GCA_964587535.1 uncultured Bacteroidales bacterium | reverse complement strand
TTCTTTCTTTTCTTCCTTTTCTTTTAGTTCCTTCTTAGCTTCTTCTTCTCTTTCGTGTTGAGTTTTCCATTGTCTTTTACCAAAAATCTTTTCAAGATCTTCTGTAAAGATTACTTCTTTTTCTAGTAAAATCTCCGCTAATTTTGTTAAGCCATCCTTATGTTTTTTCAATAAATCAAAAGAACGTTTGTATGCTTTTTCAATTAAGTCTTTTACTTCTGTATCTATTAATTCAGCAGTTTGTTCACTGTAAGGTTTAGTGAATGCCATATCCGACTGGCCTGAAGAATCATAAAAACTAACATGTCCCACTTTTTCACTCATGCCAAAATAAGCGATCATTGCGTAGGCTTGTTTTGTAATTTTCTCAAGGTCATTCATTGCCCCAGTTGAGATTTTACCAAAGATAAGCTCTTCAGCAACACGCCCTCCCAGAGCTGCACACATTTCATCCAATAATTGATCACGGGTTGTAATTTGTCTCTCTTCTGGCAAATACCATGCTGCACCTAATGCTCTACCACGAGGAATGATAGTAACCTTTACAAGTGGGTGTGCATGTTCAAGCAACCAACTTACAGTAGCATGTCCTGCTTCGTGAAATGCAATTGTTTTCTTTTCTTCCTTAGTTATAATTTTTGTTTTTCGCTCCAAGCCTCCCACAATTCTATCAACAGCATCCAGAAAATCCTGACGTTCAACAACCTTCTTTTCTTTACGTGCAGCAATTAATGCTGATTCGTTACAGACATTCGCTATATCGGCACCAGAAAATCCAGGAGTTTGTTTTGCTAAAAAATCAATATCCAGGTTTGTTTCTAATTTAATAGGCTTTAAATGTACGTTGAAGATTTCTTTTCGCTCATTAATATCAGGCAATTCAAGATGTATCTGACGATCAAATCTACCAGCACGCATCAATGCTTTATCCAAAATATCAGCACGGTTTGTAGCTGCCATTAAAATAACACCAGAATTATTGCTGAAACCATCCATTTCAGTTAATAACTGATTTAATGTATTTTCACGTTCATCATTTGCTCCAAAATTAGGATTACGACCACGAGCGCGACCAATAGCATCAATCTCATCAATAAAAATAATACATGGTGCTTTTTCTTTTGCTTGTTTAAATAAATCCCTAACACGTGATGCACCTACACCAACAAACATTTCAACAAAATCCGAACCCGACATTGAAAAGAAAGGCACATTTGCTTCACCGGCAACTGCTTTCGCAAGCAATGTTTTTCCTGTTCCGGGAGGTCCTACAAGAAGCACACCTTTTGGAATTTTACCACCAAGATCTGTATATTTTTTTGGTGTTTTCAAGAAATCAACAATCTCACGCACTTCAATTTTTGCTTCTTCTAATCCTGCAACATCTTTAAAGTCAACTTTTATATTGCTTTCTTTATCAAATAACTGTGCTTTTGACTTTCCAACACTGAAGATATTGCCACCACCAGCACCACCACCGGCACCACGCGACATTCTTCTGAAAATAAATAACCAAATTGCCAGGATTATAAATATTGGAAACAACCAACCTACAATCTCTCTTAAATAATTCGGTTGTGTTTTATAACTAACTTCAATGTATTCCTCTTTTAAATATTTCTTCTGAGTTTCATTTATCCAGTTTTCAAAATTTTCGACAGTACCAATTGTAAAGAAGAAATGTGGTCCTTCGTTCGATACTTTTGCAAAAGTATTTTTTATACGATCAGCATACCTTGGATCTGCTAACTTATTTTCTTTGATATAGATATTTGCTATTTTTTCGTTTACAACAACAATTTTATCTACATCTCCGTTTCTGAGCATCTCACGTTCAAATTCCTGTCGAGAAATTTCTTGTGGTTTTGGTGAAAGGCTTAAAAGCTGTAGTCCAATAAAAACCACTGCTATAATACCATAAATCCAATACACATTGAATTTAGGTTTAGGCTTATTAGAATCCGAATTATTCGTTTTCTTTGAATCCTTATTATGTTGTTTATCTTCTGTCATTTTCTATTTCTCTTTATTTTTTTACATCTTCATATCGGGTCAGTTTTGCATCTGCCCATAACTCTTCTAATTTATATAAATCTCTAAAGTTTCTCTGAAAAATATGCACTACAACATCTGCATAATCAAGTAGCACCCAATTTGCTTGTCCAAATCCTTCTTTATGTAAAACCTTTTCTTTTGTTTCTTCTCTAACAGTTTCCAGCACTGAATCTGCCAGTGCTTCGACCTGTCTGTCAGAATCTCCATGACAAATTATAAAATATTTACATACTGAGTTTTCAATTTCTGTAAGATCTAAGCTTACAACATCGTTTCCCTTCTTTTTATGTAATCCTTCAATTATTGCACTAACTAATTCGTTTGTATTATCTTGATTCTTCGTTTTTGTTTTAACCATTCAGTTTTAATTTTTGACAAAGGTAATATAAATACCATCTATTTTTATACTATTTGATTTTCTTGTTTCTGTAATTTCAGTTTCTCATTCTGGCTTTATTGTCCAAAAACCATTCCTTTTAAATATAAATACAATATTATTGATTTAAGCGGAAATTTTGTCACATTTTAAAAGAAATAAATATAACTGAAAATAATCTGACAGATTTGTTTTACATCTTGTCATATTTAGCTATAAATTTGAATAAAAATACTGCTATGGAAAATTGGCAAAAAATATTTCAGTTAGGAAGTATTAATTCAACTAATATTTATACTTCAGAACTGCTTAAATCTAAGGTTTTATGTGAAGGAACCATTATCTCAACATTATTTCAATCTGCAGGTAAAGGATTAGGTGAGAATAAATGGGAAAGTGAAAAGGGGAAAAACATGCTTTTTAGTATTGTATTATATCCAACTTTTTTACAAATCGAGAATCAATTTTTACTTTCAAAAGCGATTTCACTGGGCATAGTAAATTATTGTCATACAAAATCTAATCATATAAAAATAAAATGGCCAAACGATATTTATTTTAAGGATAAAAAGTTAGCAGGGATTTTAATTGAAAATTCTGTAAAAGGTTCAAAAATTGAGAAATGCATTGTGGGAATTGGAATTAATGTAAATCAAGAAATATTCACAAGCGATGCACCAAACCCTGTGTCTCTAAAGCAAATAACCAAGAAGAACTATCTGATTGAACAAGAAATAATTAAGCTTAGGAATAACATTCAGTTTTTTTATGACAAATTAAAAGGTGGCAATACTGAATCTATTGATAAAGAATATTTAAAATGTTTATATCGATTGGGAGAATTTAAACAGTATAAAACTTCTAATACAATCTTTGAAGGAAAAATAACAGGAGTTAATGAATTCGGGCTTTTAAAAATACTAACCAAAGATGGAGAAAAAAAAGAATTCGATCTCAAAGAAATCGAATTCATCTTTTAGATATTTGCAATATTATTCAGGTTTTACTTTTTCATTAAAAAACACAACCATTTGATCTACAATTGTATCAATTCCTTTTTGCAGATGTTTTCCAACCATCATTTTCATCATTGGATTTAAATTGGCATCTATCGTTAATCGAACTGCGGTAGTGTTTTTTTCGCTCTCAATAGGTTTTAACTGAATCCAGAAAAAGAAAGTAAATGGTGTTTTACCATCACTTGTAATTTTTATAAGTTTAAAAGGCTCCTTTTCAATAATTTTTAATCCTGCCTGTCCTATTCCTTCTATTTTAAACTTACATGTATCTTCAGTTGCTTCAAAATCCTTCACTTTATCCGCAGGTATTATAGCTTCTAGGTTCTTAAAATCTGATAAAAATCTGTATATCAACTCGTCAGACTGATTAATCTTCCCTGTTTTACTTGTATATTTTCCCATCAATAATATGTTTTAATTTCTCCAGTTTCCAGGATCTATTCGCCATTGCTTTAATGTTTCTAAATCAGATTCCTTAACATATCCTGTTTCTAATGCATATTCTATTAAAACCTTATAATTACTTAAAGTATCTAATTTAACATCTGCTTCTTTAAAATTATCTTCTGCAATTTTAAAACCATAAGTGAAAATAGCAACCATTCCCAACACATCCACATCAGCTTTTCGTAGTGCTTCAACAGCTTTTAGACTGCTTTTCCCTGTTGAAACTAGATCTTCAACAACAACAACTTTTTTTCCTGTAGGAACTTCGCCTTCAATCATATTTCCCAAGCCATGCTCTTTTGGTTTTGGGCGAACATACACAAAAGGAATATTAAGAACATCAGCAACCAAAACACCTATTGCTATCGCTCCTGTAGCAACACCAGCTATCACTTCCGGTTTCCCGTATTTTTCGGTAATCACTTTAGCGAAAGATTCTTTTAAAAGATCTCTAATTTCCGGATAAGATAATGTTGAACGGTTATCGCAATAAATAGGCGATTTCCATCCTGATGCCCATGTGAAATAATTTGTAGGTTGTAACTTTATTGCCTTAATTTGCAGTAAAGCTTGAGCAATTTTTTTCTCTAAATTTTCCATATCGCAAATGTATAAAGTTTTTTACAATCAAC
>CAZPMA010000105.1:0-9896 GCA_964587535.1 uncultured Bacteroidales bacterium | reverse complement strand
AATCCACTAAATCCATTTTGTTTACACAAACAATAATATGTGGAATTTGCAATAATGAAGCAATAAAAGCATGGCGTAACGTTTGCTCAATTACCCCATTTCTTGCATCAATTAATATTAAGGCAACATTAGCAGTTGAAGCACCTGTTACCATATTACGAGTATACTGAACATGACCAGGAGTATCTGCGATAATAAATTTTCTCTTTGGAGTAGCAAAATATCTGTATGCTACATCGATAGTAATACCTTGCTCTCGCTCTGCTCTTAATCCGTCTGTTAATAAAGCAAGATTAACTTCACCATCACCGGTTTTCTGGCTAGCTTTTTCAATCGATTCCATCTGATCTTCGAAAATAGCTTTACTATCATATAATAATCTTCCTATTAAGGTACTTTTACCATCATCAACGCTTCCTGCAGTCGTGAAGCGCAAAAGCTCCATATCTAAGTATCCTTTATTATATTCTTCTGACATAATATATAGTTCCTTTTAATTCTTCTTTAAAAATATCCTTCTTTTTTGCGATCTTCCATAGCAGCTTCAGATCTTTTATCATCGTAACGACCTCCACGCTCAGTAATTCTTGTTGAAGCCACTTCATCGATAATATCTTCTAAAGAATCAGCTTCAGACTCAACTGCACCGGTACATGTCATATCTCCAATAGTTCTGAAACGAATTATTTTTTTAATAGGAATCTCTCCTTCTTTCAACTCTACAAATTCTCCGGCTGCCAATATGGTTCCATCTCTTACAACAACTTCTCTTTCGTGCGAGAAATATAAGCTTGGAATAGGAATATTTTCTAATAAAATATACTGCCAAACATCCATTTCGGTCCAGTTACTAATTGGGAAAACTCTAAAATGCTCACCCATATGTTTTTTTCCATTAAAAATATTCCACAATTCAGGACGTTGATTTTTTGGATCCCATTGCCCAAACTCATCTCGGTGTGAAAAAAAACGTTCCTTAGCTCTTGCTTTTTCTTCATCACGCCTGCCACCGCCCATCGCACAATCAAATTTTTCTTCTTCAATTGCATCCAGCAATGTAGTCGTTTGCAGTTTATTTCTACTGGCATTTACTCCGGTTTCATCAACTACTCTTCCCTGATTAATAGAATCCTGAACATATTTAACAATTAATTTAGACTCAGTGTCTTTCATTAGTTTATCTCTATAATCAAGTGTTTCCTTGAAGTTATGCCCTGTATCAATGTGCATCAAAGGAAAAGGCACTCTTGCAGGCCAAAAAGCTTTTCTGGCTAAATGAAACATTACAATTGAATCTTTACCCCCTGAAAATAACATACAAGGATTTTCAAACTGAGCAACAACTTCTCTGATTACAAAGATTGATTCTGCTTCTAATTCTCTTAAGTGATTTATTCTATACTTATTATCCATCATCTATTTTTTTACTAATAGAACTGCAAAATTAAACATTTTTATATTCTATCCTAGGTAAAAGCTTATCTAATATATTTTGCACACATTGTTCAACTCCCAACTCGTTAGTTTTCAACTCAACATCAGGATTTTCAGGTGCTTCGTAAGGCGAGTCAATGCCCGTAAAATTTTTTATTAATCCTGCCCTTGCTTTTGCATAAAGCCCTTTTTCATCTCTTTGTTCACAAATTTCAATTGGAGTATTTACATAGATCTCAAAATAATTATTTTCGCCAATAATATTTTTTGCTTGATCTCGAATTTCTTTTGTGGGTGAAATAAAACAGTTAATAAGGATTACTCCACCAAGCATAAATAATTTTGAGACTTCGGCAATACGTCTAATATTTTCTTTTCTATCTGCTTCTGAAAATCCTAAATTATTATTGATTCCTGTTCGCACATTATCTCCGTCTAATAACTTGGTTAAATAATGACGTTTATGTAATTCTAATTCCAGCCCTTTTGCAATTGTTGTCTTTCCTGAACCGGAAAGACCGGTTATCCATATTACAATCGACCTTTGATTTAAAAGATGTTCTTTATCTTCTCTTTTTAAAATCCTATCGAATGTTGGAAAAATATTAGTTTCTGATAAACTCATACTATTAGACTTAATATTTTATTATTTTTTTTGTAAACGCTTTCCCATCAATAAATTTAATACTCATTATATAAATTCCTTTATTAAATCCATTAAAATCAACCATGTGATTATTTGCTTTTAAATTATTTCTATTATATATTTTCCTTCCAGTAATATCCACAATAATAATCTCTTCAATTATTTTATTTTCCGAAAAAACATTTAAGGCATCATTCACCGGATTTGGATAAATCTTAATATTAGGATTTTTAACATGCTCTATGTCAGATAATATTTCCGTTGTAAAAGTAAAACTTGCTGATGGAAGCACAAGATCATAATAATCTTTTAAATCATTTATTAATGCTACATAATAGGTAGTATTATAGCTCAATTTATTGATTGGTTTTAAGATAATATAATCTTTTGCTGAACTCAATTTTACATCATATTCAATATCTGTACCTGCATCATTATCCTGTTTAAATTCTATCATATCTTTTACATTCTGATATGTTATTTCTGTATTATCCATCATTTGTAAAGGCTCTCCAAAATCTAATAAAACTGTAGAGTTTACACTTACATTCGTTTCATCATTAACAGGATCTGTTGTTAATACGGGTGTAATAAAGTCATCTCTGTACCCAATTAAATAAACCTGTTGTGATATTCTTTGGTTTTCTGTATCCACATTTAAAGTTAAAACATCTTTAATAATTCCAATCTCAATTGTTTCTGGGTGAAAAGTTATTAATATTAAACCATTGCCATTTGCAGAAATTGTTTTAGGAATATCACTTTCCTTTATAAAATATCCATCTTCACAAAAATGATGTGCACTATTTATTGTTATTTCACTGCTCGAATTATTATCTACTCTTAAAAGATAAGGATACTCTGTATATTCCCACATTCCATAATTTATAGTGTCAACAATTGGTGTAAATAGATTTGTTTGCCAATCTGCTTTTGATACACTATTTAAATAACTATGATCAGAAAAATCCAGTTCTAACGCTTCACAACCGTTTTCAAAAAGCTCTGTGATCGAAGGGGAATTATTCCCCCAATTAATAATTAAATTCCCATTGCTATTTTTTTGGACATTCCCATTATATTGAACTACAATGCTATCTTTATGACAATACCTATTAACTTGTTCAATGATTTTATTTTGTTCGTCAATAGTATACTCAAGTATGTTTGTTACAGGATTCTCGTGTAAAATACCATTGTCAAAAACAAATAAACTATTATTTGAAAAATCAATTGACGATTGCTGAGAGAATATTATACTATTATTTATAAAACTGAATTCATTGTTTTTTCCACCCAAACGCCAAACTAATTCTCCTGAATTTAAATTGATTTTTGTAATTTCATCCATATTTTGGCAACTCAATAACAAGGTAGTGTCTGTATCCATTACAAAATCAACCAAACCGATATAATCAACCGTATCATTTGTTATATCAACAAAAACTGACTCTGTATTAATATCTGTTACACTAAAATAGTCTTCACTATTCCACAATATTTCACTATTACCTTCATCGTTTATCTTTATTATAATACTTTCAACTACAGTAGCATTATTGTCTCCTCCTGCGAAAACAGCACTTAAATCTTGATTTCGATAATTATATGCTAAAACAATTTTTTCGTTAACGGCATTAATAATAAAAGCATTTCTATTTAATTTATAAGGGTTTACTGTAATAGTATCTACGAATAGAAATGCACTGTCCATTATGAAAATAGAATCACTTAAATTATACGATAAGAATCCATTCTCATGCAATTTAAAGTCATTTGCTTTTGCCGCTAACTGCTTAAAATAAACTGGGGTACCATAATTATCTATTATTGAAAAATAATTCGCATTGCCCTGACTATATACTTCTTCAGAAGAAATAAAAAAATAGCCATTTGAAGGTATATTTGATTCCATTACGGTTATATCGGGAATTAAATCTGTAAAAGATTTATTCTGGCCAATCACAACAATATTTATAATAAATAAATATATAAATAAACTTATTTTCCTTTGATACTCAATCATTATTTATTAATTCAATTTATAGTAAAATAACATTGTAAACTTATAAAAAAAATTAATTTTGTGAGTAGTTTAATCAAGTTATTCTCTATGTATCGATTAGTAACATTATTATTAATATTATTTTGTTCATTTTCATTAAATGCTCAAAATATCCCAAATTATCAGTTTGAAAACTGGAACTCATATACTCCTTATGATAATCCTGTAAGTTGGGGCTCATCAAACTTCACCGTTCTTGGTGTAGTAACATTTGAAACAGTTTTTAATGAAACCACTGATGTATATTCAGGAGAAAGTAGTGTAAAACTAGTTACAACAGAAAAAAATGTTAGTGGGGAAGATATTAAAGTGGTAGGCTTAATCACTTTGGGTATATTTGATGTAGATTTATCAACAAGACAAGCAGTTGTAAAAGGTGGAGTTCCTGTAATAGAAAAACCTTCTGTATTATCCGGTTATTACAAATATTCTACTTCAGGTGAAGATAGTTGTGTTATGAGTATCTTTGTAACCAAATATGATCATATTGAGAATAAAAGGGATACTTTAGGCATAGGTGTCTTCACGTCGAGTAATCAAAGTGAATGGACATTATTTGAAGCCCCTGTTAACTATACTAGCGAAGCGGATCCGGATAGTTTAAATATCGTAATTTTATCTTCTGATACAAGTATTTTTGATCCAGGCAGTACATTATTAGTCGATAATTTATATATCGATGGAACGGTTGGTATTTCACATCTTTACTCTAATGATAATGTTAAAATTTATCCTAATCCAGCTAAGAATTTATTAAATATTGAAATTCCTTCAAATAAAGCTAAAGTTAGTATATATAACTCGATTGGGAAAATGGTTAAAACGTTTAATATTAGTAAGCAAAAGGAAGTTGATATATCGAGTCTGAAATCGGGGATTTATTTTATATCAATTACTATTGACGAAAGAAGAATCAGTAAAAAAATAATTGTAAATTAGTTTATATGCTCAAATTAAAAATCTTTCTTTTTTTTGCCATATTTCTTTATACCATCAACGCTTTAGGACAAATAATTAATCTTTCCCCAAAGCCTAGTTCTATTCTCCATAATCCTGAAACAGATATAATTATAACATCTAAACATCCTATTAAAAGCCAAAACATTTATAATAAAATAAAGATTAATGGCAGCATAAGCAAAGTAATAGATTTTACTTATTCATATTCAAATGATAATAAAACCTTAATATTAGATCCTATTGATGATTTTGAGTTAAGAGAAACTGTCTCTATTCATATATCTCCTTTAGAATTATCAAATAACAAAACAACAGATCTTATTGATTATAGCTTTAGGATCAAAGAATTTAATACGACAAAAAATGAGATAGAAATAAATAATAAATCTATTTCTACAAAGGGTTTCCCTTCGGTTACAGTAAATGTCAACAATAATCCTGCTGAAGGAAAAATCTTTTTCCATAACCTATCTGCTCTTGCCACTGATTACGATCGATTTTATGGAATTATGAACAATGATGGTAGTTCTTATTTCTCAAAACAAGATAATGACAAAGGTCTAAATTTTACCTTACAAAAAAACGGGTATATCACATTTTGGAATAATAAAAGTTTCTATATGATGGATTCATCCTATGAAGTTATTGATTCTTTTGCATGTAAAAATGGTTTTGAAGCTGATTGGCACGAATTTCAAATGACGGAAGATAATCATGCTTTCCTATTGGCATGGGACCTGCAAATTGTAGATATGAGTGCTCTTGTGCCTGGAGGACAAGAATTTGCTACTGTTGAAGGCCTTATCATTCAAGAATTAGATGAAAACAAAAACCTAGTTTTTCAGTGGCGAAGTTGGGATCACTATGAAATAACAGATGCTGAAGATGTTGATTTTACCAAATCTTATGTGAGTTATGTTCACGGAAATGCCTTAGATATAGATACCGATGGTAATCTTTTACTTTCTTCGCGCTTAATGAATGAAATAACCAAAATTGATCGAAGTACTGGTGATATTATATGGCGTTTAGGTGGGAAAAATAATGACTTCTCTTTTGAAAATGATGAAGGTTTCTGTCGTCAACACGATATTCGTAGGATAGAAAACGGAAATATTACACTATTTGATAATGGTGTTTGTCATTCTCCAAAAAGATCACGAGCAAAAGAATACACTCTTGATGAAGTAAATAAAATAGCAACTTTAGTGTGGGAATATGAACACCCCAGAGAAATAATTTGTCAAACGATGGGAAGTGTTCAACGCTTAAGTAATGGAAACACATTTATAAACTGGGGCGAATTACCTGATTCTGCAATGAATGGCAGCATTGAATTATGGCCTTCAATAACTGAAGTAACCGGTGATAAAGAAATTGTTTATGAATTAACATTTAACAAATATTTCCACTTACTATATCGTAGTCATAGATACTTATGGGATGTGGCTCCGCCAACCGGTATTAATGATGAAATAAATCTAACGAATGCTGATATTAATATTTATCCAAATCCGGGTGAAGGTGTTTTTACAATTAATTTTGATCTAAAGAAGCAGGAAGAATACAACATTAGCATTTATAATACCAATGGGATTAAAGTTAAAAGTTATACTAATCTAACTTCCACTTTTGGAAATAACCAATTTACAATGAATTTATCCGACTTAGCTAATGGCTTGTATTATTGTGAGATAGAATCAGAAAGTATTCGTAAAACAAAAAGAATTAGCTTAATACATTAGTTAAATTTGAACTTTGAATAAAGAAAATCAAAATCCTTTCTGATCATTGATTCGCTTAATCCAAACTCTTGAAGTGTATAAGAATGTTTCCCTTTATAACTTACCTGTTTGTTAGCCTGAACAGATATTTTTTCTAAAAGATCACTTGTTTTTTTAATTTCACAAAACTCAAATAATTTATTCATTGTGAATGAAAAGTTTTTTATTAAATCATTGTAATTTAAAAGAAAAATCTCATTTTCTATATTCATAACTTCCAACTGATTAATCAAAGATTTATAAAAAACTAAAGACGCCTGATATAAATTCTGGTAATAATTTTCCTGAAATTCTTTACTGCTACTAGTAATTCCATTAATATTTTGCTGAACATTTCTGGCAAGCGACATACTTGATGGTACTACTTCAAGAGGATCTCTTATCAATACAATTATTTTTGCATCAACAAACTTCTTTTTCAGTTTACTTAAATCTAATATTAAGGAGAAAGATTTTGAGAATAGCCTTTTAGTTTTTCCTTTCCTGTATAAGTTCTTTTTATACAAAGCTTCTAAATTCTTTAAGGTTTTTTCAAGCTCACAATCATTAACTAACTCTTTTTCCAGTATATCTATAGAATTATATTTTTTTAATGCAGAAAAATATAACCATTTAAACATACCTCCCATTTCCTTAAAAAATAAAGCTACATCATCTGTTTCAGGCTCAAGAAATCCAGTTCGATGAATCTTAGGATCATATAAATTTTTAGGAAATAGTTTATTTATAACAGGGAGAATCGGTCTTATAATAACTCGACTAAACAAATTAGGAAAGATCATTTTCCACAAATTCATTCCCACGAATTCAGGAACATTTTTTATAAGAAATTTATGTAAGAAAGTTGTTCCACTTCTTGGATGACCGACTATGAATATTGGTTTTTCAAGCTTAACTTTTCTATAATTAAAAAATAACAATTCGTCAAAAGCTAAACCCAGATAATTTAAAATATTGTATAATAAGCGATAAAATGGAATTATCAGATATTTTATTCTAAAACCAAACGATCTGAAAAGAATTTTTAAAATGTAGAAAATCCTAAGCATATTATTTAACCCATTCAGCAGCAATTGTAAGCATAGTAAAACCAGCAGCTGCACTAGACATAATTAGTTTACTTCCATTTACCAGTTTATCCTGCTTTAAGATGTGATCTAATGTCATTGGCACACTTACATTTACTGTATTACCATACAAATGATGAGTAATTGGAGCTTTTTCATGTTTTATATTTAACTTATCACATATTTGATAAATTATCTTTTTACTGGGTTGATGAGATATAAAATAATCGATTTCTTGCATATCCCAATTTAGTTTTTCAGTAATATTAATTATCTCTCCCGGCACATGTTTCAATCCAAGATCAAATATTTCTTTACTTTGCGAAGTAAATTTTTTATCAATTACAGGAACTTTGCAAAGATGAAATGCTTCTGGAATAGAAGTATTTTGAATTTCCAATAACTTTACACTTCCATTTTTAGATGGTTTGCGAGTTAATATCCAGGCCGCTGCACCACCTCCAAGCGTTAAGCCAGCAGCTTTTACCGATAACTCTTCAAAGGTCTGTATATCATAGTTTATTGCTACATCAGGGAAATCAGTGGTACAACACAAAGCTGTTTTTATTGAGGGGTCAGCCATCATTAATGATGCTGCTACATTTACTGATTGCAACAATCCGGCACAAGCATTTGTAACATCAAATGCGTGCGCTTTTTTTATTCCTAATCCTGATGCTACTTCCATAGCCGTAGCTGGTTCAAAATATTCTCTGAAAATTCCACCATAAATGACTAAATTAATATCGGATGTATTAATGTCATTTTTTTCAATAACTTTTTTAGAAGCGTTTATTGCATAATCTATAGGTCTTAGTCCTTCTTTTGTTCCAAGGTATCGTGAATTGGTATCACAATACTTAAAAACAAAAGATATCCCGCTTTTAATTTTTCTTAATACTGACTTATCACCTTTAAAATTCTCTCCTACTCGATCTATTATCTCATTATTAGAATATTCTTTTTCTCCAAAAAGAACTTCAGGTGCTGATAAATATATATCTTTTACTTTCATTGTAATTTAAATTCAACCGGGTAAGCTACAAATGTAGTAATTAATTGTTTCAGTCTATTAAATAATTTAGTTTTTAATAAACTGGGTATTATAAAAGCTAAAATCTTTGTAAAGAATTCTTATAAAGTAAATTCCCTTTGAAAAGTCAGGTATATTAATACTATAACTTTTTACATTATAGCCTAAATATTTCTTTAAAACACATGATCCCTGGACATTATATATTTCAATAAGCTCTATTTCCTTATTGCCTTTAATATTTAATATGTCTTTACAAGGGTTTGGGTAAATAACCGTTTGATTAGTTGATAAATTTACTACACTTGTGGTTCCTTCTGTAGTAAAACAGGATTTTATTTTTTGAATTTTATTATCTGAATTATCTTCTATAGAATCATTAATAATGATGCAATATTCTTTATTTATTGCCAATGATTCAGGGCTTATTGTAATTTCATCATATGTAGGTGATATTTGCACATTAAAATCTACAGGGATTGAGTCACTGCTTCCATCTTTTAATTCAATAATATTTTTTAAATCTTCAACAGTTAGCACAGAATCATTTAATAATCTTAAAGGCTCATCACTGTTTATTATTAAATGACTTTCAATTTCAATATTTTCAGAATTATTTTCCGGAATAATTGAAATTTCAGGCCCAACAATATCTTCTGAATAAGCTATTAATTTGTTAAAAGCACAAATTTTTTGTGTATAAATTGAATCTGAATAAGAATTTAAGTATAAAGTTGATTGATGTTCACCTTCATACTTTGTAGGAGTATATTTCACATAAATTTCTGCTTCTTCGTAGGGTTTTATGGTTATTGGAAAACTATTTATCACCGTGAAATTTGTATCATTTACGTAATAATTATCAAAAGCTACAACAGAACTTAAATTATTTTTAATGCTAAACTTT
>CAZPMA010000104.1:0-10016 GCA_964587535.1 uncultured Bacteroidales bacterium | reverse complement strand
AACATCTCCGGTAAATGCATGAAAAATACCTGTTAATTTTTCATCTATTACTTCATCTACTATTTTAAATATTTCATCAAAAGAATCTCTGGCGTGAATTATAATTGGCAGATTATTTTTTTTGGCAATTTCAATTTGTATTCGGAAAGCTTCTTCCTGTTCCTTTTTTAATGTTGTATCCCAGTATAAATCTATTCCAATTTCTCCTACACCATAAACCTTATTATTCTCAATATAGTATTTTATAGTCTCAATCTGACTAAGATAGTTTTTAGTTACTGATGTTGGATGAAGTCCCATTAATGGATAGCAAAAATCGGGATATTTATTTACTAAATTGAATAAGCTAGCAATAGAAGTACAATCAACATTAGGCAAAAATACTTTTTCAACATCATTATTTCTGGCATTTTCAATTACCAGATCTAAATCAGCTTCAAACTCTTTTAGAAATAAATGTGTATGCGTATCTATTAACCTCATATAAATATAAACCCGATGCAAACATATAAAATTTCTTTATTTAAAGTAGCCTTGCGGGGTATTTTATATATGTCTTAAAACATTTTATATTTTGATATAGATTAATTAATCAAAATTTACCCTAAAAAAATAGGAGATGAAAAAATCATCTCCTACTAAATATCTATAATAAGTTAATTAAACTGCGCCCTGAGCTAACATAGCTTCTGCAACTTTAACAAAACCACCAATATTTGCTCCATTAACATAGTTAATAAAGCCTTCAGAGTCTTTCCCATATTTTTCACAAGTTGCGTGGATATCTTTCATAATTTGATGTAATCTTTGGTCAACTTCTTCTCTTGTCCAGCTTAGGCGTAAGCTATTTTGCGACATTTCAAGGCCAGAAACTGCGACACCACCAGCATTAGCTGCTTTACCAGGGCCATAAAGTATTTTATTATCAATATATACTTCAACAGCTTCTGGAGTAGATGGCATATTAGCACCTTCGGATACACAAATACATCCGTTACTTACTAATGTTTTAGCTTCTTCTTCGTTTATTTCATTTTGAGTTGCACATGGCAAAGCTACGTCACACTTAATGCCCCAAGGACGCTTTCCTTCATAATATTCGCAACCAAATTTATCTGCATATTCTTTAATACGACCACGCTTGATATTTTTAAGCTCCATAACATAAGCAAGCTTCTCAGCATCAATCCCATTTGGATCATGAATAAATCCAGCAGAATCCGATAGGGTAACAACTTTTCCTCCTAATTCAGTAACTTTTTCAGTAGCATACTGCGCAACATTACCTGAACCAGAAATAGCAACAGTTTTACCGGCAAAACTCTGTCCACGAGTTTTAAGCATTTCTTCAGCAAAATAAGTAGCGCCATATCCTGTAGCTTCAGGACGAATTAAACTACCACCATACATAATGCCTTTACCAGTGAGAACACCCACAAACTCGTTTCTTAATCGCTTATATTGACCAAACATATATCCAATTTCACGACCACCAACACCTATATCACCGGCAGGAACGTCAGTATTAGCACCAATATGTTTACTTAGCTCTGTCATAAAGCTTTGACAGAAACGCATCACTTCATTATCTGATTTTCCCTTTGGATCAAAATCTGATCCACCTTTACCTCCCCCCATAGGTAAAGTTGTTAAACTATTTTTAAACACTTGTTCAAAAGCTAAAAATTTAAGAATACTTAAATTTACTGTTGGATGGAATCTTAAACCCCCTTTATATGGTCCTATCGCACTATTCATTTCAATACGATAACCTTTGTTAATTTGAATTTCTCCTTTATCGTCTAACCAGGGAACTCTAAAAAGAATTACTCTTTCAGGCTCGGCAATTCTTTCAAGAACTTTTGCGTGCTTGTATTTAGGATTTTCTTCGATAAATGGGATAAGAGATTCGGCTACTTCTTGCACTGCCTGATGAAATTCATTTTCGTTTGGATTTTTGGCAATCAGCTGAGCCATAAATTGTTCTACACGTGGATCCATAATTTTTTTTAGTTTTTAGTTTGTAATTTTATGGTTTGATACTAACAAACATATGTAAAAAAAAAATTAAAGAAAATATGGACGTCTATAAAATCCTTCTGTTAATTAATTAACAGAATTAATTATTACTGTGAGCTTTAGGCATTATAGGCATCACAGAAGCCACATGTTTAACAACATTCCTGACTTTTATCATAAATTAATTACAAAATCGATTTGTACACTTTCCCGGGAAGTGCCCTTACAAGCCCTGCAAATTCTAGGTTTAACAAAATTGGAGCAACTTTACTCGTAGACAAATTGGATTTTAAGCAAATTAAATCAATTGACAGTTCATTTTCTTCTTTTAAAATATCAAATACAATTTGCTCATCACTTTGTAATTCTATAAACAATTTTTTTTGAACATTATTTTTAATAACTTTTGCTGATTCCCAGCCTAAGATATACTCCAGATCATCAACAGATGTTAACATTGCAGCCTTATTTGTTTTTATTAATTTGTTGCATCCTTTAGACAGGTCATCATTTATTCTACCTGGCACAGCAAAAACATCTCTATTATAGGAATTAGCCAGATCGGCAGTAACTAGCGAGCCACCTTTTTCACCGGATTCAATTACAATAGTTGCATCTGAAAGCCCTGCGATAATTCTATTTCTTTTTATAAAATTATTTTTATCTCTCGAAGACATTGATGGGAAATCTGTAATCAACATTCCATTTTGAAGCATATCATTGGCTAACTTCTTATGCGATGCAGGATATATAATATCCAAGCCATGACCTAAAACAGCTACTGTTTCAAGATTATTTTCCAATGCAGATTTATGTGCTGAAGCATCAATACCATATGCCAGGCCGCTAACAATAATTGGATCATGATTTCGCTGAGACAAATCTTGAATTAGTTTTTCACAAAACATTATACCATCAGATGTTGCTTTACGAGTTCCAACTACACTAATAACTTTTTGCTTGTTTAGATTTATCTCTCCCTTTGCATATAGCAGAATTGGCGCATCTTCGCAGTACTTTAAACGCTCAGGGTAATTTTTATCGAGATAAAATATTACATTAATCTTTTCCTTTTCAATAAACTGAATTTCTTTTTCGGCTTTTAATAATGCGTTAGAATTAATTACGCTAGTTGCTAAAATTTCGCCTACTCCGGGTATTTTTAATAAATTCTTTTTGGACTCCTTAAAGACACCTTCGAAGCTTCCTACATAAGAAACTAATTTTTTAGCTGTAATATGTCCAATTTTAGGAATCAGACTTAAAGCAATTTTATATTGTAACCCAACATCTGCCATTTCAAAAAAATTTACGTGAAATTATAAAAATTTCCCATAAAAAAAAGGAGCCATCCAAAATTGAATGACTCCTAATTGTAAATTACAAACTAAAAACTAAAATGATTTATGCTTTAGATTACACCTTGATCTAACATTGCATTAGCAACTTTTAAGAAACCAGCAATGTTTGCTCCTTTAACGTAATCAACGTATCCGTTAGCATCTTTTCCATGCTTAACACATGCTTCGTGAATATTACACATAATTGAGTGTAATTTCTCGTCTACTTCTTCGGCTGACCAGTTTAACTTCATTGAGTTTTGTGACATCTCTAAACCAGATGTTGCAACACCTCCTGCATTAGCAGCTTTACCAGGACCAAATAATAATTTATTTTCCAAGAATAATTCTACAGCTTCAGGTGTAGATGGCATATTTGCACCTTCAGAAACACAAATACAACCATTCTTAATCAATGCTTGAGCATCTTCTTTATTTAACTCGTTTTGAGTTGCACAAGGAAGAGCGATATCTACTTTTTGTTCCCATGGTTTTTTACCAGCGAAGAAAGTAGAACCTTTAAATTTATCAGCGTAAGGAGCAACAACATCATTGTTAGTAGCTCTTAATTCTAATAAATAATCTATTTTTTCACCAGAAATTCCAGCTGGATCATAAATATATCCGTCAGGGCCAGAAATAGTAACAACTTTTGCTCCTAATTCTGTAGCTTTTGTAGTAGCACCCCAGGCAACATTTCCGAAACCAGAAACAGCAACTGTTTTACCTTCGAATGTTTCACCTTTGGTTGCTAACATTTCTTTAGCAAAGTAAACATTACCAAAACCTGTAGCTTCAGGACGAATTAAACTTCCACCCCAATTTAAACCTTTACCAGTTAAAACTCCAGTGTTTTCTCTAGCTAATTTTCGGTACATTCCAAACATGAATCCTATTTCGCGACCACCTACACCGATATCACCAGCTGGCACATCAGTTTCAGGACCAATAAGTTTCCATAATTCCAACATGAAAGATTGTGCAAAACGCATTACTTCAGCATCAGATTTTCCTTTAGGATCAAAATCTGAACCACCTTTACCACCACCCATAGGAAGTGTAGTTAAAGAGTTTTTGAAGATTTGTTCAAATCCTAAGAACTTTAATATACTTAAGTTAACACTTGGGTGAAAACGTAAACCACCTTTGTAAGGTCCAATCGCATTATTAAATTGAACTCTGTAACCTAAGTTAACATTAACTTTACCATCATCGCCTACCCAAGGCACTTTGAAAGTTAAAATTCTGTCAGGCTCAACGATACGCTCGATGATTCCTGCTGCTTCAAATTGAGGGTTTTGATTATATACTTCCTCGATTGATTCTAAAACTTCTCTTACAGCTTGCAAATACTCAACTTCTCCTGGATGTTTTTGCTCTAGCTGAAGCATTAATTTATCTACGTTCATTTTTTATATGGTTTTTTGTTGAACACTTAATTATTTTTAGATTGCGCAAATGTATATTTTAAAATTTAAATAATCCAAGATTATTTTAGTTAGATTTTATGATATTAAACACATTTTTTTGATTTGTTTTATATAACAGTCGGGATTAAAAATAGAATACAGCTATTCATTTGTAATATAATGACTTAAAGCATTTTTTAAGAGGGTAATATCTTTATCGGATAAAGCAGAAATGCTAATCGGCGGATAATTAGCTAAACCTTGTTTTGTGCTCACTTTTAGGATTAATTCTAGTTTTAAATTAAGATAAGATCTTTTAAACTGATATCCACCAAATTTTTTTTTGTCAATCTCTATCGCTTTTTTTTCATTATCAAATGGACGGAAAGAAACAAACCTAAAAATTAATTTATTTCCTTCATCATTAAATGAAAAGTAGTTATAGTTAGTAACATAAAATTTGAGAATAAACAAGATATATATTATGGTAAAGAAAATAATATAAGTTAGTTTATTGATTCTTAAAACAGGCTTATCAAACCATCCGGACCAAATAATAACACATATTATGGTAATATATCCTAGCAATGCTAAATACCTTATCTTATTAAGTTTCAATACCGTTTTACGATTATCAAAAAGCATATTTACCAATTTTAACAACAAAGATAAGTAAGTTATTCATTTATACATAATTATTATTTTGCTTAATGATTATTTTCTGCATTAACTAAATTATTTTAGTAATTTTAGAAACGATTTATCATCTTTTATATATTATGAAGATAGAAACGAAGCATTCTACTATTTTTATTTCAAACGATCTGGAAAATATCTTTGAAAAAATTTTTGCAGAACTTGCCAATAAGAACCTTTTCGTTTTAGTTGATGAAAACACCAAAAGGCATTGTTTACCAACATTTTTAAGACTCAATAAAACCTTAAATTTTGAAACGATTGAAATTAAAAGCGGTGAATTAAATAAATCAATAAAATCTTTAGAATTAATTTGGAAAGTACTATCTGAAAAAGGAGCCGACAGGTCATCATTATTAATAAATTTAGGTGGAGGCTTAATTGGAGACATGGGGGGTTTTGCAGCTTCAACATTTAAAAGGGGAATTGATTTCATAAACATTCCCACAACGTTGCTATCACAAGTGGATGCATCGGTTGGAGGGAAAACAGGTGTTAATTTTCTAGGCTTAAAAAATGAAATTGGTGTTTTTAATCATCCTAAATATGTAATTATTGACAGCACATTTAACAGAACATTAGATAAAAGAAATATTCTATCGGGATGGGCGGAAATGCTTAAACATGCGCTATTATTTGGTGAAAATGACTGGATTAGTTTAACATCACACGACATTGCAAGAACAAATTTTAAAACATTAAACCAGCTTATTGCCCGATCAATAAATATCAAAAATCATTTTGTTGAAAAGGATCCTACCGAGAATGGTATTCGGAAAGCATTAAACTTTGGACATACTTTCGGTCATGCCTTCGAAAGTTTATTTATGAATACCGAAAATGAAATTCTGCATGGTGAGGCTGTTGCTCATGGTTTAATTTGCGAACTCTATTTATCGAAAAAAACATGCCGCTTTCCTGAAATAAAATTAACCAAAATTGTAGATTATTTACTGAAAACATATCCTAAGCTTTCTTTTTCTGATTTAAATTTTAATCAAATAATTAACTTTATAAATCACGATAAGAAAAAATCGGGGAAACATATAAATGTTACCTTGCTCGAAGATTTCGGAAAAGTTAAGATTAATCAAGATTGCAAAGTTGATGATATAACAGAAGCTCTTAACTGGTATAAAAGATTATAATCATGAAATTAAAAGTGTCGGCACCATCAAAAGAAATAAAATCTTTTATATCCTTACCTGCATCAAAAAGCATTTCGAATAGAGCTTTAATTATTAGTGCATTGTGCACAGACCATTGTAGAATAAAAAATCTTTCGGAAAGTAACGATACTTTATGTTTAATAGACGCTATTAAAAACTTAAATAAAACCGAATTTGATGTTGGATCCGCCGGCACAGCAATGCGTTTTCTAACTGCTTTATTTTCGATAATTCCGGGAGAAAGAGTTTTAACGGGGAGTTCAAGAATGAAGGATCGTCCGATTGAAGAATTGGTTAATATCTTAAAAGAATTCGGGGCTCAAATTGAATATTTAGAAAAAATTGGTTTCCCACCTTTGAAAATTACTGGTAAGAATTTAAATGCAGTACCTGCCAAAATACAAGGTAATATTAGCAGCCAATATATTAGTGCCTTATTAATGATAGCTCCATTGCTTGATGGAGAATTTAGTCTGACCATTCAGGATAAAATTCTTTCGAAAGACTATATCTTAATGACTATTCATATAATGCGAGAATTTGGTGCCATAATTGACTTTACAGAAAATACGATTCGTGTTAAAAAAGGAGAATACAAACCCAAGGAAATAATCGTTGAAGCAGATTGGACATCAGCATCATATTGGTTCGAAATTATTTCACTGATGCCAAACTCAATGATTGAACTTACCGGATTAAAGAAAAACAGTTTACAAGGCGATTCTGTTTTAATGGATTTGTTTAAAACTATTGGTGTCGATTCTGCTTTTACAAGTTTTGGATTGCGTATTAAAAACATACCAACGA
This sequence comes from uncultured Bacteroidales bacterium, assembly GCA_964587535.1. Lineage (GTDB taxonomy): Bacteria > Bacteroidota > Bacteroidia > Bacteroidales > UBA12077 > UBA12077. Next base: position 2,576 of record CAZPMA010000104.1, on the reverse strand, counting down.
CTTGTGATTATTTTGAATATGATTTTACTGATTGCCCTGATTTAGCGCAAACCTTAGCTGTTACATTAGTTGCTAAAAAGATACCTTTTAAACTTACAGGATTAGACAATTTATCGATTAAAGAAACAGACAGAATAAAAGCATTGGTTACTGAGTTTGAAAAACTTGGAATACATCTACAAACAAACGGTAAAGATAATTTACAATGGAATGGCGTAGATGGAATTAAAATTCCGGTAGATCATTATGTAAATACATATGATGATCACAGAATGGCTTTGGCATTTGCTCCACTTTCTATAATAACCAACGAATTACTAATTAATAATCCAGAAGTAATCGCTAAAAGCTATCCTAAATATTGGGATGATTTAAAAAGTGTTGGGTTTAAAACAAGCATAACGTGATTTTATACCACTAAGAACACAGAGAATGCACGAAGATTCACAAAGTTTTTATTTGCTTGAAAAAAACTTCTTAATTCTATTAATTCCTTCTTCTACTTCTTCTTTCTCGCGAGCAATATTAAAACGAATGTAGTTTTTAGCCCTTTCAGAAAAATGCTCTCCAGGGATTACTGCTACTTTTTGTTGATCATATAAATCGATGGCAAATTTGAATCCATCGCTGAATTGTTTAGGCAGTTTTGCCCATATAAAATATCCACCTTTTGTTTCAGGGATTTCAAATCCTAAGTTTATTAATTCAGATGACAAATGATTAAATCCATCCTTTAATTGGTTTCGAAGATTATGCACATAATCATTTCCAAAGTCACTAATTTTCAAATATTCGACTATTGCTTGTTGTAATACTGATGGAGCAGAAAGTCCGGTATAATCGTGAATTGATTTTATTTTTTGCATATGATCTTTATGTGCAAGTAAATAACCAATTCTCCATCCAGTTATAGAAAATAACTTTGAAAAACTATTGGTATAAAATAGATTTGAATTAAACTGATCAATTGGAATATATGGTTTTTCTTCGAAATAAAGTTCTCTATAAACTGCATCTAAAACAATATACAAATTTAATTTCTTGCTAAGTTCAATAAGTAAATTCATTTCCTGTTTCGACCATATTTTTCCGTATGGATTTCCCGGAGAACCTAAGAAAATTACCATAACATTATGTTGGACACAAACTTTCTCCAGTTTCGTAAAATCAACAGAAAAATCTTTTTCAAATGAAAAAGAAACAAAACCTGTATTGAAAATACCAGGGAGATATTTGTAGCTTTCATAAACAGGATCGAAAGCTAAGGCTGAAAAAGGTTTTAATAAAATTTTATTAAAATAGGTATAAAGTAAAGAAAGTGCTTCTGTTCCGCCTTGTGTAATCAAAAAGTCATCTTTAGAAAAAGAATAATGTTTTTTATACTTATTCAGCAATAAATCAAGCAATTCATTATTACCATTTCCGGGAGCATATTGATGAATTTTCTGATTAGCAAGTTTGCTTAAAATTTCTGTTAATTCTTTCGGAGGATCGAAACCCGGGATTCCTTGTGCTAAATTTATACCACCACACTCTTTTACTTTATTGCTCATAAAACTTATGTATGAGCCTGTTGGTTTTTGATACTTATTTTGCATTTTTCTTTTTATTCTTTCCACATTCAGATTCTAGATTTGTACGAGATAATCCAAACTTTTCTTTTTCTACATTTCCTTTTGGCTCCACGTGCACCAACACATCGTAAACATTTTCAACCTTTTCTTTAATGATATTCTCAACCTTCTTAGCCATTTTGTGTCCTTCGTCGATTGAAAGTTTTCCATCCATTTCAATATCCAACGCAACAGTATACATATTTGAATGTTTTCGAATGCGAACCCTGTGTGGATTTACAGCTCCAACTCCCTCCACGGCATCAAAAATTTTATAATAAATCTCCGGTTCATTGCTTCCATCCATTAATTCGCGACTCGATTCCATAAAAATTTCGAAACCAGCTTTCATAATCCAGATACTTACGGCCATTGCAGTAATTAAATCTAAAATAGGCAAATGCAAAACCTGTGTAAATATTAATCCGGTTAAAACCGATCCGGAAATCAAAATATCGTTTCGCATATTTTTAGCATTGGCTATTAGCATATTGCTTTGAATTTTTTTACCGACTTTAAACTGGTAAAAAGCCATTCCTGCTTTTGAAAAAATTGAAAATATAGTAACATAAATTGCCAGTAAGGTTGGTAATTCTGTTGCTTCACCTTTAATTAATCGTATTAAAGTTGACAGAAACAGTTGTGCTCCTGCAAAGAATATGATAAAACTTAATGCTTTTGTAGCCACAGCCTCTGCTCGTGAATACCCATAAGGATATTTATAATTTGGTGGTTTGTTCATTATTCTGGCTGCAACCAAAGTAATCATGTAGGTTAAAATATCAGTAGCGGTATCAATTCCATCACCTACTACAGCTAAACTACCAGAAATAAAGCCAATAACTATTTTTGCAATAGCCAAAATTGTATTACCAATGATACCAACCCAAGATGCTTTTTTGATGTATTTATTTCGAAATTTCTGATTTTCTGATGACATAAAACAAAGTTAGGATAAAAATT
>CAZPMA010000103.1:0-10294 GCA_964587535.1 uncultured Bacteroidales bacterium | reverse complement strand
TTTCATTAAGGAGTTCATAGTTTAAAGCAAGACCAACATTAAATCTTTCTCTTTCCCGATCTCCCTGGAATATCTGATATTCCCAGTCAAGCCAAAGATCTGCTTTTAACTTTTTTGAATCCCATAAAAACTGAATGCCATTTTCAGGATTTCTGAGATAAAGTCTTTCAAAATCAAATAATGGCTCGATTATTTTATGACTTAAATTCCCATGAATACTACCCAGCAAAACGTCTAAATTAGGAAGTAGTTTATATTGAATTGTCAGTAAAAAAATAAAATCTGTCATTTCTTCTCTGCCGTAAAAAGAAAGTATATTAAAACCACCTGATAGCTTTAGCTTCGATGTTGGGATGTATACAATTTGTGGTGCAAAATTAAAGCCGTGTAAAGTATAACCCTTAACTATATTTCCATCATATTCATTATTAATAAAAAAGTTATTGTTGTAGATATCAAGGGATAGCGTATTTGTATCTTGATCGTTAATGTTAAAGTTGCTTTTATAATAATGATAGTTGTTTTGTGAAAAAACAAAGGATTGTATAAAAACAAAAAAGAAGAATAATATATAATTCTTTGAAATCATGAATATAATTTTATGTTTTCGAAAATAAGAAAAACATGCGAATTATAAATTATATCAAGTAGATATTTCATGAAACTTGTAATTTAACATGCTATTTTTCGTTATTTATTTTAATTTAGAGCATTCTTTGTAAAATATCAATTCAATGAAAAATTTCCGTTTTTATAATAATCTGGTTGGATGGCTTATCTTTTTGGTGGCATCCATTGTTTATTTATTAACTATTGAGCCAACAGCAAGTTTCTGGGATTGTGGTGAGTTTATTGCTACGGCATATCGTTTGGAAGTTGGTCACCCGCCGGGAGCGCCATTCTTTATGATTTTGGGCAGAATATTTACGCTTTTTGCCAATGGAGCAGAAAATGCGGCTAAAATGGTTAATGTATTATCGGCATTAGCAAGTGCTTTTACTATTTTATTTTTATTCTGGACCATTACACATTTTGCAAGAAAAATAATGATTAAAAAGGATGATTTTTCTATCTCTAAGATTATTATTGTTCTAGGTAGTGGTTTAGTTGGTGCCTTAGCCTATACCTTTTCCGATACATTTTGGTTCTCTGCTGTTGAAGCTGAAGTATATGCAACATCATCCTTATTTACCGCCGTGGTTTTTTGGGCAATACTAAAGTGGGAACACGAGTCGGAAGCCAAATATGCAAACCGATGGTTAATTTTTATTGCTTATTTGATGGGACTTTCAATAGGAGTGCACTTGTTAAATTTACTTGCAATTCCGGCAATTGTTTTTGTTTATTACTTTAAAAAATATGAAGTAAGCCGCAAAGGAATAATATATGCGCTAATTATTTCAGGGATATTGTTAGGAGCAGTTATGTATGTTATCATCCCTGGGCTTATTAAAATTGCATCCTGGTTTGAACTCTTGTTTGTTAATGGTTTTGGATTGCATTATAATACCGGAGTTGTAATTTATGCAGCATTACTTATTTCATTAATTGTTTGGGGGATTCATTATACTCATAAAAAGAAGAAAGTTATATACAATACTATTATTCTTGGGATAACTGTAATATTAATTGGTTATTCTTCTTTTGCAATGGTTGTTATACGATCTTTGGCAGATACTCCTATGGATCAGAATAACCCGGATAATGTTTTTGATCTTTTATATTACTTAAATAGAGAGCAATATGGCGATCGACCATTAATGTATGGTCATAGTTTTGATGCGCCAATGACAAACAATAAATTAACAAAACCGGTTTATATTAAAAAAGAGGGTAAATATATTGTTGCCGATCGTAAGATTGAAGTGGAATTTGATAAACGATTTATGACATTATTTCCAAGGATGTATAGTTCAGAAGCAAATCATGTGAAAGAATATAAAAAGTGGGTGGATTTATCTGGTAAAGAAATATCAGTTAATACCGGAAGGGGACAGGAAAAAAGAATAAAACCTTCTTTTGCTGATCACATGGTTTTTTTCTTTAAATATCAGGTAGGACACATGTATTTAAGGTATTTTATGTGGAACTTTTCAGGTAGGCAGAATGATATCCAGGGGCATGGAAATGTATTAAATGGAAACTGGATTAGTGGAATACCTTTTATCGACAATGCCCGACTGGGAGATCAGAGCCTTGTGCCCGAGCACTTAATAAACAATCCCGCGCGTAATAAATATTATATGTTACCACTCTTATTAGGTTTAGCAGGTTTGATATTCCACTATAAAAAACACAAACATGATTTTACAGTGGTTTTGATGTTGTTTATTCTTACCGGATTGGCAATTGTTGTATATCTGAATCAGTATCCAATACAACCACGTGAAAGAGATTACGCATATGCAGGTTCATTTTATGCCTTTGCTATATGGATTGGATTAGGAGTGGCTGCTATTCATGAAATAGTAAGTAAAAAGATTCCTAAATCAGTTTCTGCAATAGCAATTTCAACAATAACTCTTGTATTGGTTCCGGGCATTATGGTAGCCGAAAACTGGGATGATCACGATCGTTCTGGCAGATATACTACAAGAGATTTAGCCTATAACTATTTAAACTCATGCGAGCCAAATGCAATTCTGTTTACCAATGGCGATAATGATACCTTTCCGCTATGGTACGCACAGGAAGTTGAAGGTATACGTACAGACATTAAAGTGTGTAATTTAAGTTATTTACGAGCAGCCTGGTATATTGATCAAATGAGTCGCAAGTCCTACGAAGCAGACCCTATGCCGTTTAGTTTAACACATGACAAAATACATAAGGGGAATAGAGATATCTTACCTTTAATCGATCAGTTGGGCAGACCTGCTGAAGTAAAAGATGTAATTGAGTTTATTGCCAGCGATGATGAAAAAACAAAAATAAGATCTCCATTTATTGAGAATGAGAAAATTAATTACATTCCAACAAAACAGTTTAAAATTACAATAAACAAGGAAGAGATACTTGAAAACAATGTTGTGTCTGAGAAATATAAAGATAGAATTGTTGATCAGATGACATGGAAAATAGGTCAGGGATATCTATATAAAGATGGATTAATGTTATTGGATCTTTTGGCTACAAATAATTGGGAAAGACCTATATATTGGGCAATGACAGTTACAAGCACAAAGTATTTTAACTTGCAAAAATATTTTAAAGTAGATGGTTTGACTTATCACTTAGTTCCTGTAGAAACAAAAAGTGAAGGCTACTTAAGTGGCGAAGTTGACACTGATGTAATGTATAATAATATCATGAATAAATTTCGTTGGGGTGGAATTGAACAAAATGATATTTATTTTGATGAAAACAATATTCGTATGTTTTCAAATTTAAGAAGCAGTTTCGGAAGATTAGCTGAAAAATTGATTGAAGAAAATAAAATAGATTCTTCGCTTAAAGTACTTGACAGATGCATGGAACTGTTTCCAGATCATAAAATACCATATAATAACACATTGTTGCCTGTTATTAGGGCTTATTATCATGCAGGGGCAATTGAAAAAGCAAACGAATTAGTTGCAAGTTTAAAATCAAAGGCATATATTGAAATGGATTATTATACAAGTCTACCATCAAAATATATCTCGGGACCAAAAGAAATTGGTAATGAAATGCAATTAAATATGTATATTCTGCAGGAATTATACAGAATTACCAGTGAAAACAGACAGTTGGAGTTAAGTAAAGACATTGAAAACCGTTTTATGATATATATGCAGAAGTATAGTTAAAATTATATGGGAAAAAAGGAACACATAGCTGCTAGGGTTATAAGAGATTTAACATGGCATCTTGCAGGTAAAGAAAAGGAGTTGTTTTTAACCTTTGATGATGGCCCTACTCCTGAAGTAACACCTTGGGTGCTTGATCTGTTAAAACAAAATGATGCAAAGGCCACTTTTTTTTGTGTTGGTAAAAATGTCAAAAAGTATCCTGATTTATATAAAAGAATATTGAATGAAGGACATTCAGTTGGAAATCATTCATACAATCATACTAAAGGATGGTTAGTACGAAACAAGAAATATTATGATGATATTGATAAAGCGGCTGAATTTATTGATTCTAATTTATTTAGACCACCATATGGTAAAATAGGACCTTTTCAAATTCCTAAAATAAAAGAAGATTTTAAAATAATTATGTGGGATGTTTTATCTCACGATTATAATCCTAAACTTAGCAGGGAGAGATGTCTCAATAATGTAATTGAATATGCCGAATCAGGTTCAATAATTGTTTTTCATGACACAAAGAAGGCTGAAAAAAATCTTAAGTATGCACTACCACGTGTTCTGGATGAATTTTCAGAAGCAGGATATATTTTTAATTCAATAGAATACAAGACCTTTTAACTCTTTTTCTTTAAATTTTGATAGGTCAGAAGAAAAGGTCTTAAAAAGTAGTATAAAAAGAAGAATCCTTTAGGTAGTTTTAAAAGCTCCCAATCCGATAAATGAGTGCGTAATCTGTAAATTAATTCAAAATAATATTTTAAACTAGGCTTTAATGTTATTCGGTATAGGATGTTTTGAATCTTTCCAACTATACCGCGTTGTTTTAAGTCAGTATTTTCAATCGATCTAATTGGAACCATTACAAGAGCATTTTTAATAGACTTTTTAGCAAAATCAGGAATTTCTGAAAAATAAATTATGTTGGCTAGTGCTACGGCTTGAATAAAACATTTTTTTAATTTTAATTTTTTAGATAGTTCCCATGCTTTTATAATTTCTTTTTCATCTGAGATGGATAAAATTTCTGAAAAATCCTTTAACCAAAAAAGTCGATAAAACTGGTGAATTGATCCATGAGCAGCCAGGTATGCTAAATTATCTACTTCAGAAATATAAGGCAAATCAAAATTAGACACCTTTAGTTTTCTTGAAGTGCTTAATATATCACCACTATCTTTACCATAAAACGATTTCGGATTGGTTATGCTCCAGTGTAATTCAACATGTACATCTTGTTTTGGATGTTTAAAATGATAATGGTGACTTATTGAATAATTTATTTTCTGCTGTCTCTTCGTAAGTTTTATTTTAGGATAAATGCATATAAAGTCTAATTCTTCGATCAGATCTTTTGCTTTTTCAACATCTGCTTTATCAACAAGAATATCTATATCACCAAAGTTTCTATATCCGATATCTTTGTATAATTCAAGCGATAATAATGGTCCTTTAAAATATAAATGATTTATTTTTTGTTCTGCAAATTTTTGATGTATACGAATAGCATGTACTGCATAATTAAGAGATTTCTTGGAATGTTCTAATCTGATTTCAATTAATTTTTCATAATAAGCAACAGGCATGTTGTTTGCTAAAAATGTTGAGTGTTTTAGTACGTGAGAAACAAGCCTGTGTTTTTTACATAAATCAATAAATGTATTCCAGTTTACTCCACTAGTATTAAAGTCCTGATTGTTATTTATCTTGTCCTGTGATAAAAAGATTAACAGCTTTAATTCAGTAGAAAAATGATTGTTTATATAGTCTATAAATCTATTCATTCAAAGTATTTAGGATTATCTTCAATAAACAAAATTAATTTTAAATAGTTGTAAAAAGATCCAGGGTTAGCAAGGGATCCATTTTTAATTGATTGCTGAAACCAAAAATTAAATTTATTTGTATCTATGTATTTATTAATTAATGGATTATTATTTATTTTTTGTATCATTTCATCAATTTTATCCTGATCTTTTAACAATCGAAAATAAACCGCAGGAATAGTAGCTCCGTTTTTATCATTTCGCAATCGAATGGATTCAGGTAAATCTCCTTTCATTGCTTCACGAATTGCATAACGTTTTATTCCATTTCTGGCCTTTAGTCGTGTCGGCATCGAAAGGTAATACTCAATAAGTTGTTTGTCTAAAAAAGGGTAACGATATTCGATTCCGTATTTTCGTGCTGATGTGTTGCAATACTCAAGACGCTGGGCAACATGTGAATGTGTTATACGTTCAATGTTTCTTTGTTGAAAACTGTTTGAATTAATTTGGGAATAATATTTATAATATCTTTTATTGATTTTCATTTTTTTTGCAAACTCCTTATTTAAAGCAAGAAAGTTAAGTTTTATCTTCCACCATTTTTTCTTGGGTTTATATAGTGTAATTAGCTGATAAACTATACTTAGTTTATATTTAAGAAAATATCGAAGTAATGAATTAAAATATTGACTCCTTGTTAATCTTCTTTGTGTTAAATCAGTCTTTAATTCTTTCCATTTTCCTTTCGTGGCTAGTTCACCTAAGTAATCCCCCGATTTTGATGTAATGACTTCATCACCACCGAATCCCGATAATAAGACTGAAATACCTTCATGATTTGCTTTTAAATACAATTGATCTGAGAAAACACTGAAATTTTGTTGCGAAATGTGATTAAAATCAGACACATGCTTGTTTATAGCATCAAAAACACCCGATGTTTCTGATGTTATAAAATGTTTATTCTCTATTTTAGAATAATCGCAAACCTGATTGATAAATTCGCGTTCATCTTTAAATGAAAAAGATTTCACAACAAACTCATCAGGCAATATATGTGAAAAAGTTGTGACATTAGTTTTTGTTGATGCTATAGAAGTAATTACGGATGAGTCTATCCCACCACTTAACTCAGCTCCAATATTGTCTTTAGAATTAATCCTTTTTTTAACAGAATCAAAAACAAGTTTTTTAAATTGCATAATAATTACATCATCAGGAAGAGTAAGTTCTTTTTGTGGTAAAAGTTCCCAGTATCTTTCAAGATAAATATTATTGCCTTTCAATTCTAAAGTGTAAGCAGGAGGCATCTTCTTTATTTCGTTATAAATAGTTTTATCATTTTCTGATTTAATGATTGATAAAGTATCAGCAAGATATTGTTTATTAATAGTAAATGATAAATCTTCTTGCGAAAGAATTGCTTTTATTTCAGAAGAAATTATAAGAGTATCATTGTCAAAATAGTAATACAAAGGCTTAATCCCTAAATGATCTCGTGCACAAAAAATCTCCTTTGATAATTTATGAAAAATTAAGAAAGCAAAATCACCTGATAAGTAATTAGGACATTTTGTACCCCACTCTTCATATGTTTTAATTAAAATTTCATTTTCAGAAAACGTATCGGCAATATTTTGATTATTATCTAATCTACTGTCCGTTAAAAGAATATAGGAATTGTTCTCAAAAATAGTTGTATTGTCAGTATGAAATTCAATTTGTCCGAAAGCGGTGTGTTTATCAATTTTAATATCTTTTGAGATCTTATCAAATGCAGATAGTTCCTTTATTGCCTTATTAAAACTACCTCCATTTATGAAGGTTTTATCCATATTTATTCTGCAAAATAACGATCTCATATTAAAATTTGTAGTAATTAAAACAAATATACTGAATTGAACAGATTTTATCTATTGATCAAAAAAGTAAAATATATCCGGAATTCATTTAATTTGATTTAAATTTGTGTATAATACATAATATGGGTGATAAGTATTTATATAAAGCTTTTGGATTAAATATTTTATCGGAGTTTGAAATACCCGAATTAGTAGAATCAAGCGGAAATTCGGATGTTGAAATTTCACTGGGTAAAGTTCCGAAGAAACTAGATCAGATCACAAAAAGAGGAGTGAAATATCAGGCTACCAAAGATCAGTTCCTGTTGGAAGTTGATCGTATTGCGAAATTCTATGTGCAGGATGGGGAAAAAATTGTGGTTGAAATTTTTAAAAAGAATCCAGATCGGGAAGTTCGTTTATTTTTATTAGGATCGGCCTTTGGCGCTTTATTTATTCAGCGCGGATTATTACCTATTCATGGAAGCGCAGTTAAATTTGGAGAAAGTGCATGCCTTTTTTCCGGGTTAAGTGGGGTGGGTAAATCTTCTTTAACGGCTACTTTTGTAAAAAAAGGATTTCAGTTTTTAGCCGATGATATAAGTGTTGTTGATAATGATCTGAACATAGTTCCGGGCTTTCCTAATATGAAAATTTGGGATGATGTACTAAAAAAATTAGGTGTTGATACTTCTGAATTGAATGAAGTCAGACCAAATGTTAAAAAGTATGATGTTCGCGAAAAAAAAGCATTTTATCCTAATCTAATCCCAGTTGATAAAATATTTATTCTTCAAACAAAAAATACTCCCGGATTCGAGTACGAGGAATTAATTGGCATTGAAAAATTTAATGCAATAAAAAACAATACGTACCGATATAAATTTGTAGGTGGTCTGGAAAAACAGTTAGATCATTTTAAAACATTGAATAAACTTTTACCTAAAATTAAGGTTTATAGAATGCTAAGACCGCAGTCTCCAGTTTTGTTAAATGAACTGGCTGATTTTATTATTGATACATTTAATTTACATGTCTAAAAAAAATATCATATGGCTGGCTAGTTATCCTAAATCAGGAAATACTTGGTTTAGAGTATTTCTTACTAATTTAATGAATGATTCACACCAGCCTGCAAATATAAATGATCTAAAAGAAGCAACAATTTCTAGTTCGCGAAAAATATTTGATGAATATACGGGACTTTCTTCAGCTGACTTAACATTTGAAGAAATTGACCAATTGCGTCCTGGAGTATATCGAATGCAGTCAGAAGAGTCAAAAGAATTATTATTTAAAAAAGTACACGATAAGTATTACAATGTGAATGAAATGCAGGTACTTTTCCCCCCTGAGATATCGAAAGGAGTAATTTACATTATTCGAAATCCTTTGGATGTTTTGGTTTCGTTTGCATATCATAGTTCAAAACCATTAGAAAAAATGGTAGAAACGATAAATAATTCTAGTTACGCTTTTTGTAGCAGCACAGACAGGTTGCAAAATCAGCTTAGACAAGTATTAGGATCATGGTCTGATCATGTGAAAAGTTGGACAGAGCAACAGGAAATACCAGTGCATATTATGCGATATGAAGATATGATTTTGGATACCTTCAAAACATTTAAAGGGGCAATTGATTTTATAGGGATGGACTTTAATAATGATAAAATTAAATCTGCCATACAAAAAAGTGATTTTAAAATATTATCTGATCAGGAGAAAAAAAGTGGATTTAAAGAGAAAATGATAAAATCAACATCTTTTTTTAGAAAGGGATTAATAGGAGATTGGAAAAATCATGTTGATGAAAAAACAAAAAAAATAATTATTTCAACACATTTTGAAATAATGAAAAAGTTCGGTTATATTGAAGAAAATGAAGATTTAAAAATCTAAATTATGAATTTTACATTAGACACTTTGATTCAAAGAAACAACGAAATTTTAACCAGCGATTTGGATGGCGAAAAAGTCATGATGAGTATTCAACTTGGTGAATATTACGGATTAGGAAAAACAGGGAGTTTTATATGGGATCATATTGAAGAACCTATTAAAATTAAAGATTTGATCGAATTAATTATATCAAAATATAATGTAGAAAAGGAAGAATGTTTAAAAGACATTACCCCTTTCTTAAACGACTTGTTTGATAAACAGTTAATTATTGCAACTAAATAATTTTTTATACGTTAATTAACTACGGACATTATTATGTTCAGAATAGTAAAAAAATATTTTAGATTAAATAAATTAGAACGTAAAATTTTAATAAGCATTTTTTTTTGGCTTGTATATTCTTTTATACTGGTTCGTTTTATTCCTTTAAGATGGTTTAACCATATATTAGGTGAATATAATAAAGAGTTTAATATTGAACCGGATGAACAAAAAAGGGATATTATTCGTTTAATTCAAAAAAATATTAGGCGCTGTAAAAAAGTTCTTCCATGGAATGTAAAGTGTTTTGAAGAAGCTATTGCAGCAAAAAAAATGCTGGAAAAACAAAATGTAAAAACAACTCTGTATTTAGGAGTTGATAAAGATTTGGAAAAGAAACTGATTGCTCATGCATGGTTAAAAACAGGTAATAAAATTATTACTGGAAGTAAAGGACATAAAAAATATGCAGTAGTTGGATTTTATAGTTAGAAATGAAAGTTTGGTCCGTATAATACATATATTTACCATTTTTTATTAAAAAAACTTGTAGAATCGTTAAAACCGCAATAAATTTACTAATAATAAGTCATTTGATATTTTATTTAATAGTTTTGCATCAAATTTGATAATGATAATAAAAAGCTTGAAATGGAAGAGGTTAAAAGCAGGAACGAAAATATTCAAGAAATAAATACATCTCAAAAAGAAACTTGGGAAGCACCTAAGT
>CAZPMA010000102.1:0-10632 GCA_964587535.1 uncultured Bacteroidales bacterium | reverse complement strand
TCTTATCAGCGTCTAAAAGGAATGAAAGCAATGGGATTTTATATTTATTATAAGCTCTTTGATAAATGGGAAAGTGCTGAGGTTGAGAAGAAATTTCCTGATTTAATGAAAAAATATGTTGGAGATGCTCCCGGTCCGCCTATAGAAGCATTTGTTTCAAATCTGCAATCGCTTAGAAGCATTCATTTAGATTCTCATCATCAGTTTGAATTGAAAGTAAACAGTTACAGAAAGTACATTCGTATTTTTTCTTTTATTGGACTTCTAATATTGATAATTGCCTGTGTAAATTTCATTAATATGTACACTGCTTCTTCATCAACAAGAACTAAAGAGATTGGGATGAAGAAAACAATTGGGGCAAGCCGATTCCAATTAATTAAGCAATTTCTTCTGGAATCATTTTTACTGAATTTATTCGCGTTTATTTTAGCAATTATTCTTGTTGAACTTATTCGTCCATTTTTTAATAACTTAATTCATGATGAGATAGTTATTGATTATGCAAGCACTAAAGTGATATTATTCTCAATAATTCTTTTATTTGGAAGTACTGTTTTATCGGGAGCTTATATTGCATTTTATCTTGCCAGAATTTCACCCATTTTAAGTTTAACTAACAGAAGCAATCCAAAAAAGAGAAGCCTTAAATTGAGAGATATACTAGTTGTTTTTCAGTTTGCAAGTGCAATTGCTTTAATTGCATCTACTTTAATGATAAATAAACAAGTAAGATTTTTACAGAATCACGATGTTGGATTTGAAAAGGGAAACATTATAGTACTTCCGATGAGAAATTCTATTGATAAAAGAGATGTGATTAAATCAAGATTGTTAGAATTAAAAGATGTTGTTAAGGCAGCATATTCAAATCATCATTTTGCAAGAGAACTGCAACCAAATGCATTTGGTTTTAAAGATAAGAGCTTTTCTATTACATCAACTTTTGCAGAGTATGATTATATTGATTTGTTAGGCTTAGAATTTATTCATAAAAGTTTTGAAGATGAAAGTGAATTAAAAGGTAAGATTATTATAAATGAGTCCTTGCTTAAAGAAATCCAAACAGAATTTCCAGCTTGTTCTTATGAAGAATTACTTGAAACAACGCAAGATTTGAAAGGTGTTATTAAGGATTTTAATTTTTACTCATTACATGAAAAAGTGGGTGGATTTGCGATTATTATTAATTCAAATGTACGATCTAGATATCTGCACATAAAATACAAAACCAAGGATTTTTCTTCTTTTATAAAGCAAATAGAGAATACATGGACTGAAATCTTCCCGGATTATCCATTTGAATATTTCTTTTTGGATCAGGCAATTGATGAAAAATACAATTCAGAAAAAACTTTTGGTAAAGTGGTTTCAACTTTCTCACTAATTGCAATTCTTATCTCGAGCATTGGTCTTTTAGGATTATCGCTATTTCATACTCAACAACGAACAAAAGAAATAGGAATTAGAAAAACATTGGGTGCAACTACCACATCAATCATTGTTCTTCTGAACAAAAGTTATTTAAAGTGGATTACTATTTCCGTTATTATTGCTTGTCCATTTGTGTATTACTATATAAATAGGTGGTTAGATGGCTTTGCATATAGGATTAATTTTAATTGGTGGTTAGTTCTATTATCAGGATTGGCAGCCATTGTAATTGCTTCTTTAACAATCTCAATTCAAATAATAAGATCATCAAGAGCAAATCCTATTGATTCTTTAAGGTATGAGTAAGTTGAATTAAAAAAACAAAATTTTAAGCCAGCAATAATTTTACTGGCTTATTTTTTATCTGATTTTATTTATATTTAAAAAATCAAATTAACCTTAATGAAAAAAATAATACTTAACACTCTTTTTATTATTGTTTCAATTTATTTAACTGGAGCAAATACTGATAGTTTATTAGTTGCTTTGCAAGAAGCAAAAAACAAGAATGATATTGAGAATCAGCATGAAATATATCAAAAGCTAGGACATCAGTTTAATGCAAAGTTAGAGTATCATAAAGCTTTGATTTATTATAAACAAGGATTAGATATTGCAAAAAATGATCAATTAAGGGCTACTTATTTGAATAGAATTGGGCAGGTATTTGTTGATTCAGCTGATTATAGTAATGCTTTAGATTATTTAAATAAAGCAATTAATATGTATACTGATTTGGATCCAAGCAAAGATTTTGCTTCAACTTACGGTTTAATTGGTATGTGTTATGGATTAACCAATAACCTGGATAGTGCACTCATTGCTTTTAAAAATGCGTTGGATGTGAATATTCAAATAAAAGATTCATCAGGTATTGGAGTTAATTATTATAATATAGGTCTGGTTCATCATTTTAAATCACAATACGATGGTGCAGTTAAAAATTATCTGAAATCGCTTGAAATTAGAGAAGCAATTCAAGATACATCTTCAATTATAGCATCATTAACATCTATTGGAGAAATATTTCGATTGCGCCATGAATATGATAAGGCTATGAAATATTACATGCAAGCATTATCTTTCAAAGAAAGCCTTGAAAATTCTATTGTTCCAAGAAGACAGTTAAATAAAAACATAGAAATACTTTCTTATATATATAGTGAAGTAGGTTTAATACATAAAGCAGAGAAAAACTATACGGATGCAATCTTATATTTCGATACAGCATTAGTTTATAGCAGAGAAATTAACTATAAAAGGGGTATAGCCACCATAGCAACATATAAAGCAGGGATTAAATATTCTTTAGGAGATTATAATTCTGCAAAGAAGTTATATGAAGAATCGTTGGATGCTTATAACATAATTAATTTCGGACCTGGCATATCACAATCTTTAACTTCAATAGCGGAAATAGAGATTCAAAATAAAAATTATTCTAAAGCAATTTCGATACTTGATTCTGCATGGAAAGGGGCTAAAGGAAATAATTTATTAGAAGAGCAAACAGAAATATCAAGGTTAAGAATGCAATCTTACCGTGGGCTAGGAGAAACAAAAAGAGCTTTAAGCTTTTATGATCAATTTACTGCACTAAAAGATTCCTTATTTAACATAGATCGTGAAAAGCAGATTGAAGAAATTGAGACTAAATTCCAAACAGAAAAAAAGGAGAAACAAATAGAGATTCTAAATCAAGAATCACAATTGCAAAAACAAAAGTTAAAAACTCAGAAGTTATTATTAGCATCAGTAGTAATTATTATTGTGTTTGTTATTTTAATAGGGATATTATATTTCAGACAAAATAAATTGAGATCAAAATTAGAGATTGAACAAAACAAACAAAAATTGTTGCGTTCGCAAATGAATCCACACTTTATTTATAACGCTTTATCTGCTATCCAGAATTTTATTCTTTCAAATAATTCAATGGAATCGGTTACATATATTTCCGAATTTTCAGGATTAATGAGAATGGTTCTGGAAAATTCGCGTAAAGATTTGATCACTTTAAAAGAAGATGTTGATTTTGTGAATTATTACCTAAAACTTCAGAAATTAAGATTTAACGATAAGTTTAATTATAGCATAAGTATTGAAGAAGGTATCAATCAGGAAATGTTAAAATTACCACCCATGCTTACTCAGCCTTTCATAGAAAATGCAGTTGAACATGGTATGCGACAAATAGAAAAAGATGGCACAATACAGGTAATTTATAAAATGGTAGAAAAAGAGCTGATAATTACTGTAATTGATAATGGAAAAGGAATGATGCATGAAGATAATAGTGAGCACAAGTCTTTAGCAACAAAAATTACAAAGGAACGAATTGATAATATTGCTAAGATGCAAAATGTCAGGATTAAAATGGAAATTGGTGAAGCATTTCCTTATGAAGATAAAAAAGGTGTAAAAGTATTATTTAAGATTCCACAAAACGGTTAGCTATGATAAAAGCAATTATTGTTGATGACGAGTTGCATGCTCAAAGTGCTATAGAAACTATTTTAAGAAGTCAGTTCTCAGAAATAGAAATTGTAGGTAAAGCTGAAAATGTTAAATCAGCAGTTGAATTGATTAAAAAAGAAGATCCAGAACTTTTATTTCTTGATATAGATTTACCTGACGGAAAGGGATTTGATATTTTAAAACAATTAGATAATAAAGCCTTTAAAGTAATTTTTATTACGGCTTATCAGGAATATGCCATACAAGCTATAAAGTTTAGTGCATTTGACTATATCCTAAAACCTTTAAATCCGATGGAACTTATTGATACTGTGAAAAATGCATTATCTGAGTGTAATAAAGAGCAATTCAAACTAAAACTTGATGCTTTTCTTAATAATTTTAATAATACTACATCCGGTATAAAAAAGATTGTGCTGAAAACTTCAGATAAGATTCATATTCTGGATGTTAAGGATATTATTCGTTGTGAATCAGAAAATACATATACAACATTTTATACAAATACAGGCAATAAGATAGTAGTTTCTAAGCCGATTAAAAAATATGAAGAGATGCTATGCCCGCTAGGTTTTATGCGTACACATCAATCGCATCTTATTAATTTAAATTACATCTCGTATTTCGATAAACAATTAGGTGGTGCTATTGTTATGACTGATAATTCTAATATTCCTGTATCTGTTCAAAAAAGAGTACTTTTAATGGAATATCTAGATTCTTTATAGAATTAATTTTCAAATTCTTAAGTTCAATAGATATCTTTTTCTGCTGAAAATAAAACGACGCATTTCAGAATAAACAATTATAAAGTAAAGCAGACATTTTTGTCTGGTGAAAAAAGTTGTTTTCAAATTCTGATTCAACTATACCAAATTCAAATTTAATAAGCTTGAATTCAAGTCTTCTAAAATAATTAGGTTTATAACATCTACTTTAGCCTAACAATCTAAATAACAATTAACAACAAAAACCTTATTATTATGAAGAAAGTATTTTTTTTAACAGTAATTAGTATCGCATTGTTTGCTTTTTCATCTTGTAGTAAAGATGATGAATCAACTAATAATGAAGATAATACTGAAGAATATGTAGAATTCACTTTTGATGGAACAACTTACAAAGGTACTGGGGCACTATCTATTGAAGCTTATTATGATGGTACATATACAACAGTTGCTTGTGCAAAATCTGGCTATTATTTCTGGTTTGAGATTCCTGGAAACACTAAAGGTACCTATACAAAAAGTACTGTAAATGCAGCAATGACTGTTGAAGCACCAGAAGGAAATTATGATGCATATTATGGAGATGGTATGCAAACCAGTTTCTCTATTGTGGTAACACAATACAACGATTATATTGAAGGAACTTTTACAGGTAATGCAGAAGGTGGTGCTTCGGGCGAAGAAGTTAAAAGTGTAAGTGGTAGTTTTTATGTAAAAGTTGCTGATGAATCTTATTAATAACAATTAGATTTTTTTAAATTTAATAAACAACCAATTATTAACTAAATCTTAAGCAATGAAAAAGCTCCTAATCACAGCTGTTGTTTTTACTTTTATTTCTAGTTCAATGGCGCAAAAAGTAAATCCTGATATGGAAAATATTCAGGTGAAAAATAAATCTGAGATCATTTACAAATCTCAAAACTCTTCTGAAGATCTAAAGTCTGTTAAATCAGCTATAGATAGCCACGGAAATCATTATGTACTATTTTGTGATGGTAACTTAGGTGGTTTATATATGGCAGTTCTAAAAAGCGGAAAATGGGAAACGACTCAATTACCAAAATCTCAGTTTAACAATGAAAATATTCAGTATGTGGCCATGGATATTGATAAAAACAATGGTTTACATATTATGTTAGTTGGATATCCCGGAACTATGTATTATGGGTATAAAAAAACAGGAGGTGATTGGAAATTTACTGAAATATCAAAAGATAAGATGTCTTGGTTGCATAAGTTTTACATTTTCCAAGATTATATTGATATGGCTGTTGATAATCAATTGGGGGTACACGTAATTGCTAAGGCTGATGTTCAAAAAGGACATTCATCACTCTATTTTTATAAAGCAAAGGATGGTAAATGGAATAATGAAGTTATTCGTCAGGGAGTGAGTGATACTGAAAAAAATTACGGGAATGAACCATCCATTGCAATTGATGGTAACAAAGTTAAAGTAGTATTTGGAGGAAATTGGTCGTTAAGTTTTGCAGAAAAAACAATAGGTTCCCAAGAATGGATCGTAGACGAAATTTTAAAAGATAAAAAAGAAACAGAAGGAAAAAAACAGAACACTTCTATTGATTTAAATTCATACGGCGAGCCGGTTATTTCATTTAGAGATTATACTTATGGCGATTTACGAGGAGTTAATATTTTAACTAAATCCATATGCACAGGAAAATGGAATAGAGAATCTATTGGAGATGTAAGTTCTTCCGGTTCTTCAATCCTTAGTAATAATGGCATTATTTTCGTTTCATATTGCGATAATGGGGGCTATACAAAAGTTGCATATAAGACTTGTGAATGTAATCAATCTTGGAAGACTATATATGATGTAGATGACAGAGGGAAAATATTTATGGATATGCTTGTTGATTCAAAGAAACGCACTCATCTATATTATTCCAATTTCGAAGATGAAATTAAACATGTAGAATTTTGGTTCGATGGTGATCCTGATTTTGAATGTAATTATCGTCCTTCTATTTACTTTAAAGGTAAAACCAATGTACAACAAGGTGAAGAGTGGTCGGGTAAAATATATGCTAATGATCCTGAATGTGATCCGGTTGAGATTTATTCAATTATTTTACCTGATGGTTTTAAGTTGACAGATCACGGAAATGGATCAGCAACCATAAAAGGAATAATACCTACAAGTGATCAGCATGAAACAGGAGAAATACAACTTCTTGCACTATGCAATGACAATAAGCATCCAGGACCTAACGGGCTGCAAGCTAAAGTGCTTATTCATTTAAATATCACAAAAGATGGAGAAGAAAAGGGCAAGGTGAAATATGAAAATAACTGTAATGTTAAAACGGTCAGCGAAATAGAAACTGGAAAAACTACCACGGTAAAAACTTCGAGTAATACGATTAAAGATAGTCAGAATGAAGTTATAAAAGAAGATAAATCGGATGAGTCAAATAGTGGTCTGAACCCTGCAACCTCAAAAACCTGCAACGAATATTTAGATGAGTATGAAGCATGGGCAGATAAATATGTGGCTATTAAGAAAAAAGTGAATGCTAATCCAATGGATATGAAATCTATAATGAAATTGGGACAAATGGCTCCACAAATTGCAGCTTGGGCTGAGAAGTGGGCTAAACTTCACGAGTGTGGAGAAGATGAAGGTTTCCAGAGAAGGTATGAGAAAATTTCGGATAAAATAGAAGCAGTTGATTAAGATATGATTAGGGGCTGATTTTTTAGCAAATCAACCTGTTAAGTCATCATCCGTTTATGGGTGGTGACTTTTTTATTATATATTTGTTTCATGGTTAGAAGATTAATATACAATAATTATTTTTTATTCGGTTTTATCTGTTCAAGGTCAGGAAATTCTGCAGGATAAGATTTTTATAAAAAACATAAAAACAGTCTTGATGTATTTGGAAGATGATGATATGTCATTAGCTGTTTGGGATTTAAATAGTACCAAAAACCTGACATTAATATTTGATGAATTAACAACAGAATCAAAAGATTATTATTACACTATTATACATTGTAATTCAGACTGGACGCAATCAAGATTAGATCAAAGTGAATATATTGATGGTTATTTTGAAGATCAGATTAGTAATTATGAGTCTTCTTTTAATACTAATGTTAATTATGTGCATTACAAATTACATTTTCCGAATGAGTATATGAGACCTACTGTTTCGGGAAATTATATTATTAAGGTATACGATAGATATAATCCAGAAAAAATCATTTTCACAAAACGCTTTTTAGTGGCTGAAAGGAAGACAGATATAAAGGTTAATTTCAGAAATATGAATCAAACTTCGTATTTTCAAAATGATCAGGAGATGGAAATTCTTGTAACCTATTTCGAAAATGCAATATATGATTTAGACCAAAATATTAAACTTCAGGTATTAAAAAATCGAGACTGGAATTCAAATCTTATTTTAGAAAAGCCCGATTATATTCGAGATAATGAATATATATATAGAAATTACAAAGTATTAAAATTTCCGGGGGGTAACGAATTTCATCATTTTAACACAAAGAATATTAAATATCTGTCTGAGAATATAGCAAATATTAGTTTTATTGACAATATGTATCATTTTCAAATTGCTCAGAATATTGATAGAACCTTCAAGGATTATATTTACACACCGGATATAAACGGGCAGTTTAAAATTGATGTGGATCCGGGTCAGTTTCCGGAAACTGAAGCAGATTATGGTTTTGCTTACTTTTCTTTAAAACTTGATGCTCCAATGCAGCAAGGCGATATTTTTGTGTGGGGCGGTTTAACAAATTATCAATTTACCGAAGAAAATAAAATGCAATATAATTTTGAGCAAAAAGCGTATGAATGTCGTTTGTTTTTAAAGCAAGGATACTACAATTATCAGTATGTTTTACTTGAAAATAATAAGCCTGATTATACATATATTGAAGGGAATCACGCTATAACAGAAAATCAGTATTTAGTTCTGGTATATTATCATGATTTTCATTTAAATGCTGATCGATTAATCGGTGTTTCAGAATTTAATACCAGACCGGAATAAAAAATAACCTGACAGGAATTAAAATCCTGACAGGTTTATGGTTTTATTTAGCTAATATTTTTTATAAATTCTTTTCAGGATACAATTCATTCCATTGTTGAGGTTGATCTTTTAATTTTTTATCAAACCATGAAATGATCGTATAATGCCACTGGATTCGTTTTTTATAATCCAATACCCAATGATCCTGTCCTTCTACAAGTACCATTTCAACATCTTTCCCTAAAAGATTTAAAGCTGTATAGTACTGCAAACTTTCTCCTACAGGTACATTTGTATCATCAGTGCCATGTAATAATAAGATCGAGTTCTGGAATTTGTCTGCATTGTAAAGTGCGCTATTTTCCACAAAGATATCTTTACGATTCCATGGGTAACTGAATTTGGCTGCACCAGTGTTGTAAGAATATCCCCAATATCCTTCGCCCCAATAGCTAGTAATAGAACTTATGCCCGCATGTGAGATTGCAGTTTTAAAAATATCAGTTCGTGTTTGAATTAACATAGTTGTGTAACCACCATATGATGCTCCAATACAACCTACATTTTCAGCATCAGCAGTTGGGTGTGTTTCAAGAAATTCTTTTGTACCATCAATTATATCATCAATGGCATCAAATCCCCAACCGTTAACATGTAATGCTGAAAAATCCTGACCAAAACCAGTTGCACCACTAGGTTGTAAAACATAAACTATGTATCCGTTGGCAGCCCAGTTATTAATAGGATAACGACCACCAAATGATCTTTCAATGGGTGATGTTCCGCCATAATAATTTACAATTACAGGGTATTTTTTAGATTCATTATAATTTGGCGGATAATAAACCCGACCATAGATTGTTGTTCCGCTTTTATTTATAAAGTTCCATGGCTCAGTTTTACCAAATAGAATATTGTCAAAACGTTCTTTTTCAGTAAAAGAAATTAGAGTGCTTGTTCCTTTTTTAAGATTCAATGAATATAATTTTTTAGGAGTAGAAATGCTGGTACCTGTATAAACAGCAACAGGGTTTTTATCTGCATAATCAATATTGCTTAGAACTTCAACTTCTAAATTGATCTTTGTAAATGTTTTATCGCTAATTGTATATTTATATAGATACCCATAATCTTTTTCACCAACTGAAATATAAATCTCATTTTTATTCAACCAATTGGCATCATTTATCGTAGGATCAAAATTCTTTGTAATGGCTTGAACTTTGTTTGTTGCAAGATCATAAATGTATAGTTGAGAATCATAACTATTTGGTATTCTTCCTTCGCTAACATTTACACCAAGTTTGCCAAAACATTCAGGTCCGCCTTGTATTAAGAGTTTTGTTCCATCCGGTGAATACTGGCCATAACCATCATAAAGCTTATCTTCCCATATTGTTTTTAATTCATAAGTTAGCATATCCATTTCGTACATGTTTTGCTTACTAAATGGCAATTCCGAATAATCTCTTCTGTTTGTAGAAAATAAAATTTTTGAACCATCAGGTTTAATATCATTCAAATCAGCAGAAAGATTTCCAGCAGTTAACTGAGTTATAATTCCTGTTTTAATGTCGATCTTATGTAAAAATGATCTGTTTCTAAAATATGGCAAACGGTCATCACTGCCATATACCCTTTTTAAATCGCCCGGTTTATCGGCAACTTTATATTCGGAATATATTAGGTAATCCTCAGTAGGAGACCAAACAAAATTAGATAAATCTTTTATTCCATCTGCAACAGATTTTTCTACTCCACTTTCAATATTGTATACAAATATTTCTGAAGCTCCATCAAATTCAGCAGAGTAAGTTAATTTATCTCTTTTTGGCATCCAATTTACATTCGAAATATTTTTGTTTCTAAGAACTTCAATTGTTTTATTGTTTTCGAGATCAACTATTTCTGAATATTTTTTACTTTTCCCACTTCCGTTTACAAGTTCTGAATAGTTA
>CAZPMA010000101.1:0-10745 GCA_964587535.1 uncultured Bacteroidales bacterium | reverse complement strand
TGTATTGAAACATGTTAACTATAGTCGTTAAAACACTATCGGTATTCCTGTTTCTAACATTATCCAATTTTAATGGATAGGCCTTTATTCTTTTTGCTAGAAGTTCTTCAGGCTCAATCAGAAATGCAAACTCATTATCTTCTTTCAAATCTTTTCCCTCATCAATATAAGTAATATTCAATAATCGTACTTTGAAACTATTATCTGTTATAATATTAAATACTTTATAAGCCATATATTCCTTAAGCAAACAATTATTATAGAATTTGGCCCCATTGCATTGTGTAACTACTTTTACTTTATTTACACCTTTAAAATATTCATCTTTTAAACCAGATTTCTTAAAATTTAACCAAAAGGGAACATGAGAACACTCTCTTCTTCGAAACTCACCCCTTGCTTTTATCTTTACACTTCGTTCGATTTTAACGCTGTCTTTATTATAAAAAAATAAACTGGCAGGAATATAATTAATTGCAGATTTTTCCTGATTCAGCTTCTTAAAATCGGCTGATAGATAAATTTTCAAAGGTGTGTGTTTTTCAAAAAGACCAGAATTAAAAATAGTAGAATCACCAATCAAATTTTGTGAATAAATATGAACTGACAAAAGTATTATCAACAATATAAATATTACCTTTTTCACTGATCATCATTTTACATCTTCATGCAATTTACAACATCATTTATAAAAATCAACAATAAACTTTAAAGTTATCTCAGACAAAATTTACTTTCTTATTTATTTAAAATCAGTAGGGCATCTATCGACTTAATTTTATATTTTTATAGAAATCATTAAACTAATTTATCATGAAAAAAATTATCATAATTAATATCCTTGTATTATTCACACTTTTAGGATTAGCTCAAGACAAGCTCCCCTATAAAATATTTAATTCTACAGGTGAAACTGTTAACTATACAATGATGTTAGAATCTGCTGAACAATCAGACATCATATTTTTTGGAGAATTACACAATAATGCCATTGCACACTGGCTACAATATGAAATTAGTTTTGATATATTAAAAAAAAGCGGTTTAATGTTTGGCGCAGAAATGTTTGAAGCTGACAACCAAGATGAACTTAATCTTTATTTGGAAGATAAAATTGATGCTAAAGCTTTAGATACTCTTGCACGCTTATGGCCAAATTATAAAACAGATTATAAACCTTTGGTTGAGCTGGCAAAAGAAAATAATGAAAAATTTATTGCTACAAACATCCCAAGACAATTTGCAAATTTGGTTTTTAAAAAAGGGATTGAGAGTTTAGAAACTTTAACCGAAGAAGAAAAAAGCTGGATTGCACCACTGCCAATTGAATATGATCCTGAGCTTCCTTGTTACAAAAATATGTTAAGCATGATGGGCGGACACGGTGGAGAAAATTTCCCCAAAGCACAGGCAATTAAGGATGCTACAATGGCTCATTTTATTGCACAAAACTATGATAATACAAAGTTCATTCATTTTAACGGTTCGTACCATTCGGATAATTATGAAGGAATTTTATGGTATCTAAAGAAATTACTGCCCAACGAAAATTACTTAACCATTACAACAGTTACTCAAGATGATATTTCGGCTCTTGAAGAAGAAAATATTGGGAAAGCAGACTTTATTATTTGTGTGGATTCAGATATGACAAATACTTACTAAGTAAAAAATATGCATATGGAACCAATCTGGCTGGCAATAGCTTTTATTCTGGGATTCTTAGCTAAACTGGTAAAACTACCCCCACTGGTTGGTTATTTGATTGCCGGATTTATTTTAAAATTTATGGGAGCAGAATCCGGAGAATTGATAAACACGATTTCGGATTTAGGAATTATGTTATTACTATTTACGATTGGTTTAAAATTAAAACTTAAAAGCCTGTTAAAAAAAGAAATAATTGGTGGAACGGCAATTCAAATGATCCTTTTTATCATTATTATTCTAAGTTTATTTTATGCACTCAGTTTTACAGGTTTAATTTATTTTAATGATTTCAATTTTAAAATTGCTCTTTTAATTGCTTTTGCATTAAGTTTTTCAAGTACAGTATTTGCTGTTAAAGTGCTTGAAGAAAAAGGAGAATTAACTTCTTTTCATGGGATAACAGCCATAAGTGTTTTGATTATTCAGGATCTTATTGCTGTAGTTTTTTTAGTTTTTGAAACAGGTAAACTACCAAACATTTGGGTTTTTAGTATTCCAATAATTTTTATTGTCATACGCCCAATTTTATTTAAGGTACTCGATAATATAGGACATGGTGAACTTTTAATACTTTTTGGGTTCTTTCTTGCTTATATTTTAGGGGCTGAGTTATTTTACTTTACGGGTTTGAAACCTGATTTAGGGGCATTAGTTGCCGGAATGCTAATTGCAAACCATAAAAAGGCTAAAGAAATGGCAGAATCGCTTATGGGTTTTAAAGATATTTTTCTTATTGGTTTTTTCTTGTCAATTGGTCTTTCGGGTATTCCTACACTGCAAATGATGTTGATAGCTATCATATTGGCGATTACAATTAACTTTAAAGTTATTTTATATTTCTTAGTGTTTACACGATTTAAACTTAGAGCCAGAACATCTGTTTTTACATCATTAAGTCTGGCAAATTTTAGCGAATTTGGTTTAATCATTGCATCAATAGCAGTAGCAAAAAATTGGTTGAGTAACGATTGGCTAATTATAATGGCCATCGCATTATCCATTTCATTTTTAATATCTTCTCCATTAAATTCAAATGCGCATAATATCTTTGTATTAATAAGAAAAAAACTCAGTAAATTCGAAACTCAGCTACGTTTAAGTTATGATCAGACTTATGATATTGGAGAAGCAGAGATTTTAATTTTTGGAATGGGTCAATTTGGAATTTCTGTTTATGATCAACTAAATATGAAATATGGCAAAAAGGTTTTAGGACTGGATTATAATCTTGAAACAGTTGAAGAAAACAAAAAGAAAGGTAGGAATATAATACAAGATGATGCCACCGATAGCGAGTTTTGGGATCGAGTTTATAATAGTAAGATTAAATCATCACAAATAAGCATGGTGCTTCTTTGTATGGAAGATCATAAGTCAAATATTTATGCGATAAAAATATTAAAGGCCATTAACTTTACCGGAATGATTGCAGCTACAGCTAATTTCACCGACGAACAAAACGAATTAAAAGAACTTGGAGTACACCTGGCATTTGATTTAAAAACCGAAGCCGGAGTTGGATTTGCAAATCACATCTGTGAAAATATGGATGTTTGTATCACTTAATATTAAATAATTATTAAATCTTACTATCAAGTGAGTACAAAAAGAATCTCACACCTAAAAATTAATTAAGTTTGCAACTTATTAATCTTTGTTAAGTTATGCTTAATAAATTAACGTTCAGAAAAAGACTTTTTCTATATCTTTTTTCTGTATTTATACTGTTTACAATAATTATTATACTTTTTCAGTACTCAAGGGAAAAGAATTACCGTGTTAATCAACTGGATAATACCTTAGATTTTATTACTCACACATGTAACAATTATATTAACTCAAATCGTTTATTTGAAAATAACAGCTTATTCTTAATTGATTCGCTAATTCAGATAATTCCTCAGCAAGATATAAGGATAACATTAATTAACTCTCATGGACTGGTTCTTTTCGATAGTTCAGTAGAAGATTATTCTTTAATGGAAAATCATTTTTACAGGCCTGAAATTCAAGAATCATTATATAACAATTATGGAACAAGGATTAGAGAATCTACAACAACAGGAAAAAAATATTACTATTATTCCAGACATTTTAACGACTATTTTATTCGTGTAGCTGTTGTTTACGATATACAGATAAAAAATCTCTTAAAAGCAGAACATGTTTTTCTATTATTTATCGTTGCAATCTTCATAATTATTGGAATTATTCTGGACCTGGTTACCAAAAAATTTGGCGAATCTATCAAAAAACTTAAAGACTTTGTAATTAAGGTACGACGAGACGAAGATTTTAAAACCATAAACAATTTCCCAAAAGATGAATTAGGTGATATTAGTTACGAAATTATCCAGTTATACAATAATTTAAAAAGAACAAAAGATTCACTAACACTTGAATCAGAAAAGCTCCTAAATCATCTCTATGTATTAAATGAAGGTGTAGCATTTTTTTCAAAAAATAAAACAAAAATCCTAAATAATAATCACTTTATTCGTTATATAAATATTATAGCAAATACACTTTCTGCTGCAGCTAATGATTTCTTTAGAATCCCTGAATTTGAAGAAATAAATAATTTTGTTGATGAAAATATCGAGCAAAACTCATCTGGATTATTCCCAACAAATCCTACTAAAAGTGTTATTATAAACAAAAGTGGTAAATTTTTTAAGATTCAATGTATCATTTTTAATGATAAAAGTTTTGAGATTTTAATTACAGATCAGACTAAGCTCGAAAAGAACCGAATTATTAAACAACAAATGACATCGAATATATCGCACGAGTTAAAAACTCCGATTACTTCGATTAAGGGTTATATAGAAACAATCATTTCTGACCCTGATATGGAACCAGATCAGTTAAGATACTTTTTAGAAAGAGCAAATTCGCAAGCCACCAGATTAACAGATTTAATCAACGACATTGTAATTTTAAATAAAATTGAAGAAACAGGAGACTTCTTTGCTTTTGCAAATTTGAATATTAACGAACTGATTTTTGATATTATTGATGATTACCAAAATCTCATTAAGCAAAATGAAATTATTATTAAAGTAAACCTTGAAGATTCAATCCATGTGCATGGAAATAGGTCTTTAATTCAATCAATTTTTAGAAATTTATTAGAAAACGCTATTAAATATTCAGGAAAAGGGAGTGAAATTGTTATTAAAATATACCGTAAGGACGAATCCTTCTATTATTTTTCACTTTCCGACTCTGGAGTTGGCATACCTGAACAACACTTATCCAGGATCTTTGAACGATTTTACAGGATAGGAAGTGATCGATCCAGAATATTAGGTGGAACCGGATTAGGTCTGGCTATAGTGAAAAATGCAGTAATGTTGCATAAAGGAGAAATATCTGTTAAAAACAAAAACGAAGGTGGAATAGAATTTCTTTTTTCTTTGCCTAAACAGAAATAGCTTTTTAACTTCTCATGATTAATTTTGTAACTTTAGCTTAACTAAATCGTCATATAATTAATTAATTCTTTTATATATATGAAAAAAATAGTTATTCTGGCTTTAATTTTATATGCCAGTTCATCGGGTATTTTTTCAAATACACTAAATAATGATGGCATTTCAACAATTTCCCCCGACTCTTCTATTTTTAATGTTGAAGAATCTATAAATAATTATTTGGATTTATTAACTCCGGAACAAAAGGAAAAATCAGATACATATTTCGAAGGCGGATATTGGTTATTATTAGTGGGCTTTTTAGTTGAGATTATCGTAGCATGGATATTCTTATCTCTCGGGCTATCGAAATGGATTAAAAGAACAGCTTCGCGATTTAAGAATATCAATATTCAGAATCTAAGTTATGCCTTATTCTATTTTCTTTTTGCATATATTATCTCGTTTCCTTTAAATATTTATTCAAACTTTTTCAGAGAACATAAGTTCGGACTTTCAAATATGAATTTCGGAGCCTGGTTATCAGAAGATTTAACAGGGTTTTTAATAACATTTATTATTTTGAGTTTGCTAATTATGCTCTTATACATTGCTATTCGAAAGGTTCAAAAAAACTGGTGGATATGGGGAAGTGGTATTTTAGTTGTTTTTCTTATAATCGGAATGTTTATCGGACCGGTTTTTATAAGTCCGATATTTAACGATTATACTCCAGTTGAAGATGGCATTGTTAAAGAAAAGATATTATCTATGGCAAAAGCTAATGGAGTGCCTGTTGATAATGTATACCAGTTTGATGCATCGAAACAAAGTAACCGGATAAGTGCAAATGTAAGCGGAATTGGCAGTACCATTCGAATATCATTGAATGATAATTTATTAAACCAATGTTCTATCGAAGAAATTAAAGCCGTTATGGCTCACGAATTAGGACACTACGTTTTAAATCATGTTTACGAGATGATTATCTATTTTAGTATGATCATTTTTATTGGATTTGCTTTTATAAACTGGCTATTTAAAAAGGCCATATCTAAATATGGACAAAAGTGGAATATTAATGGATTATCTGACATTGGTGGATTACCCTTATTTGTATTGTTATTCAGTTTCTATTTTTTCATTATCACACCGGTAACAAATAATATTATAAGATCAAATGAAGTTGAAGCCGATTATTTTGGATTAAATACTGCTCGCGAACCAGATGGATTTGCTTCTGTTTCGATGAAACTATCCACCTATAGAAAAATAAATCCAGGAAAATTTGAAGAAGTTTTTTTCTATGATCATCCAAGCGGCAAAACACGTGTTACCAATGCAATGGTTTGGAAAGCAGAACACCTGGAAGATTAAAAATATCATCTAAAAAAATTTAAGAAGGCACTTCAAATTGAAGTGCCTTCTTTTTTATAGTCTGTATTTATAAAGTTCATTTAGTGATTGATAATAATCCCTTTCAAGCATTAAATAATCATCATATATTTCATAATAGTAAAACATCTCAGTAAAGAAATCGATAATTGATATTTCGCCTGACTCCAGTGATTGCTTTAACAAGGCTTCATTATTTACAGAACTTAATACTTTTTCATAGCTTTCCAGGCTTTCTTTTAATGAGCCAGCCTGGTAATAAAGTATCCTGGTTTCCGCAATTTTTGCTTTAGCAATTGAACCCTTATTAAGATCATGATACTCTGTGTTTAGTTTTGCATTTTGGATATTTTTCTTACTACTCCATAAAGGAATTGAAACTCCTACCATCACCCCTTTAAATTGCTCGTCGGCAACAGTTTCAGTTCCATACCCAAGACTAAATGATGGTAATTGCAAATTTTTAACCACTTTTAGTTGTTTTTGAGAAGCTTCATATTGTTTCTGACTTAATAAAAGTTCAGAATCAGATTCCATCTTCTCAAATAATACAGAATCTAAAGATGCTATTCCCTCTGCAGGATAATCTTCTATATCGATATTTAATTCTTCACCTCCATTCAGTTGCTTTAATTTTTCTTTTATTTTTATCAATTCTGAACGGATTTCCTTTTCTTCTTTCTGAACTTTCATTAAATGCAATTTAGCTTTATTTACTTCTAATGAATTTATATCCCCCAATTCCATTCGAACCAAAGATGCATTAAAAAAATTACTGGCAAACTTTAATCGATTTTCAGCTATAGCTAATCTTTTCATTAAAAAGACATAATCAATCAATAATTTTTTAGATTCTGCCAGTATCTTTTGTCTGGAAACTTTATAATTTAATTCTTCAGCGCTTATCATAAATTTAGAGTAAGCAGAAAAATTTGTGTAATAACCCGGCATTTGAAATGACTGACTAATTTCAAAAACTTCCTTTGTTCCAGGAACTGTCGAATTATTAGGAAAATATCCATATGAAATCTCAGGACCTTCAGGCAGGTTCGCAGCTTTATATTCTAAGCTTTTGCTCTCAACATATTTCTTTTCTGCCTGCAATTCCAGATTATTTTTTTCAATTGTATTTAATGCATCAAAAAATGATTGGGAAGAAACATTCATTGAAAACAAAAATAACAATGAAAGTAGTATATAAATCTTAGTTTTCATCTTTAGTCTCCTTTCTGTGAATCATATAATAAATTACCGGAATCACATAAATATTTAATAAAGTGGACGTTAATAATCCGCCTAAAATTACCTTTGCCATCGGGCTCTGAATTTCATTACCTGTAGCATTTCCGTTCAGCGCTAGTGGCACTAAGGCTAATGCAGCGGTTAAAGCGGTCATTAAAATAGGATTTAAACGATCAGCAGATCCAATGGTAATGTATGTATTTAAGTCAACTCCCTGCATTTTGAAACTCTGGTAGTTCGACACTAAAAGAATTCCATTTCGTGTTGCTATACCAAATAATGTTATAAATCCAATAATTGCAGGAATACTCACTATTCCTGAAGTGAAATAAATGGTAAATACTCCACCAATTAATGCTAATGGCAGGTTAATCATTATAATACTTGCTAACTTGAGATCTTTAAATTCCTGATATAAAAGCACAAAAATTATAAAGATTGCCAACACTGATGTTAACATAAGTGTTTGTGATGCTCTTGCTTCACTTTCAAATTGCCCCCCATACTGAATCATGTATCCTTCAGGTAAGTCAATATGATCTTCTATTTCTTTTTGTACATCTTCGACTACACTTCGCAAATCTCTTTCGGCTACATTGGCAGAAATTACAACTTTGCGTTGTACATTTTCCCTGCTAATGGAGCTGGGGCCAGCAACCGACACAATATCAGCAACCTGATCTAAAGGAACTTTTCTTCCATCTTCAGTATCAATTAATGCATTCTTTATCCCTTGAATTGATTCTGTATAGTTTTTATTCAAGCGAACTACTAAATCAAATTTCCTTTGTCCTTCGTACACATCAGATAATTTTTCGCCAGCAAATGCCAACTCAACAAACTCATTAAACTGAGTCATTGTAATTCCATAGCGAGCTAACATTTCACGATTAGCTCTAATCTGTATTTGCGGAATTTCGACCTGTTGCTCTACATTCACATCTACCAATCCTGGAATATCAACAACTGCACTCTTAATTTGATTCCCGATCATAAACATTTTATTCAGATCAGTACCAAAAAGTTTAATGGCAATATTGGCTCGTGTCCCTGAAAGCATATGATCAATTCTGTGCCCTAATGGCTGACCAACAGTTGCAGCAATTCCCGGAACTCCTGCTAGTTTTTCTCTGACATCAGCAACAAATTCCTCGTTACTTCTGTCTTTTAGTTCAAAATTAACGTCAATTTCTGCACTGTTGGTCGTTTGTGAATGTTCATCCAGTTCGCCACGTCCGGTTCTTCGGGCAGTGCTTTTCACTTCAGGTATTTCCAGTAATTCTTCTTCGATTAAATTGCCAAGCTGATTACTTTCTTCTAAGGATATTCCCGGTTTACTAATAGCAGATATTGTTAAGGCTCCTTCGTTAAATTCAGGCAAAAAACTTCGACCCATAGTCGAAAAAGCGATCAATGATGCAATAAATAAACCCAATGAGGTTCCAATCACAATTTTTTTGTGCAATAATGCCCACTCCAATGTCTTTATATAGCTATTTATCAATGATGTAGTAAACCACTTATCTTTCTCTTTTTTAAACATATACTTTTCACTCGAGAGTAAAAGTTTACATAAAAGTGGAGTTAATGTCATTGCAACAATTAACGACATAAATAAGGAAACGATGTATGCTATCCCTAATGGTTTAAGCATTCTTCCTTCCATGCCCGATAGAAAAAACAGTGGTAAAAAGGCAACAATGATAATAAAGGTTGCATTTAATATGGATGATCTGATTTCTTTAGATGCTTCGAGAACAACCGTAAAAGCCGACTGCCGTTCCTTTTTTGGCAGTTTATGATTTTGCCGCAACCGTTTATATACATTTTCCACATCAATAATAGCGTCGTCAACCAACGATCCAATTGCAATTGCCATACCACCTAAACTCATCGTATTAATATTCAATCCTAAAAGTTTAAGTACTATAATTGTTCCCAATAAAGAAATCGGAATAGCAATAACCGAAATGATAGTCGTTCTGAAACTTCCAAGGAATATAAATAAAATTACAACTACAAAAATAGCTCCTTCAATTAATGCCCTTTGCACATTGTATACCGATTTATTAATAAAATCTGCTTGTCGGAATATTTTACTGTCAAGATTAACATCAGGAGGTAATGTTTTTCTAAGATTCTCTAAATTCTTCTCTATATTCTGTGTAAGTAGAAGTGTATTGGTATTTGGTTGTTTTGAGATTGATAAAATCACTGAAGGTTTCGCATTTTGCGATGCATAACCCATTTTGACAGCTGCTCCAATCTTAACTTCAGCAACATCGCTTACCAAAACAGGATGACCATTGCTTGATTTCAAAAATGAATTTTTCAGTTTTCCCAAATCAAAGGTTCTGCCAATACCCCTGACAACATATTCGTTTCCAAATTCACGCACAACACTTCCAGTTGAATTATCGCTTATTCCTTTGCAAATATTTGCCAGTTCATCCATTGAAACATTATAATAATTCATTTTCATAGGATCAGCTAAAACCTGGTATTGTTTATAATCACCACCAATAATAGTAACTTGAGAAACTCCGCCTGTTGCTAATAAAACCGGTTTTACATTCCATTCGGCTATTGTTCTTAAATCCATTAATGATGTTGAATCGGATTGCAATCCGATAAATAGAATCTCTCCCATAACCGACGATTGCGGTGCAAGAGTTGGTTGACCAATATTCATAGGCATTTGACCGGCAAGTGTCACCATTTTTTCACTTACAATCTGTCTTGCTTTAAAAATGTCTGTACCCCAATCGAACTCGACCCATACAAATGAAAATCCATACGATGAGTTTGATCTTACTCTGCGCACGTTTGTTGCACCATTTACAGCAGTTTCAATCGGGAATGTAACCATCCGTTCTACTTCTTCAGCTGCCATCCCATGTGCATCTGTCATTACAACCACTGTTGGAGCAGTTAAATCAGGAAATACATCCACATCCATTTCTTTGGCTGTGTATGTTCCAA
>CAZPMA010000100.1:0-10788 GCA_964587535.1 uncultured Bacteroidales bacterium | reverse complement strand
ATGTGGTGGTATCTGGAAACCAGAAAATTTGGAACTGTTCCACATAGTGGTTATGGCTTAGGTTTTGAAAGACTTATCTTATTTATTACAGGTATGTCGAATATTCGTGATGTTATTCCATTCCCAAGAACACCAAAAAATGCAGAATTTTAATTAAATTTAGGCAATTAGATTGCACAGGATATGTTAAGGCAAAGTTTACAGCAAAAACTATTACAAAAGCTTTCTCCACAGCAGATTCAAATGATTAAGTTGTTGGAAATTCCAACTATTCAGCTTGAGCAGAGAATAAAAAAGGAGTTAGAGGAAAACCCTGTGCTTGAAGAAGGAAAAGATGATGATTTTCAGGAAGATTATGAAGAAGAAATAAACGAAGATAACCTGGATAATGATGCTGATGAGTTTTCATTAGAAGATTATATCAACGACGAAGATGTTCCTTCTTATAAATTAAATGCCAATAATTATTCAAAAGATGATAAAAAAGAAGACATACCCTTTTCAACAGGTATATCATTTCATGAACATCTTCAAAATCAACTCGGATTAAGAAAGCTATCTGAGAAAGAAGAAATCCTTGCTTTATATTTAATCGGTAATCTAGACGATGATGGTTATGTTCGCAGGAAACTTGAAGCTATTGCCAATGATTTAGCTTTCTCGCAAAACATTGAAACCAATGAAGACGAGTTATTAGAAATATTAAGGATTGTACAAGACCTGGAACCAACAGGAGTTGGTGCAAGATCATTGCAAGAATGTTTATTGTTGCAGATTGAAGTTAAAAATCATGATCTTCCGGTTATTGCTCTTACCAGAAAGATATTAAAGTACTATTTTGATGAATTCACCAAAAAACATTATGACAAAATTCTTTCTCGTTTAAATATTACTGAAGATGAATTAAAAGAAGCAATAACCGAGATATTAAAATTAAATCCTAAACCAGGAAGCAGTTTTTCTGATTCGTCAAGGTTAATACAAACTCTTGTGCCCGACTTTATGCTTGAAAACAAAGATGGGGATTTGCAACTCTCATTAAATTCAAGAAATGTTCCTGAACTTAGGTTAAGTTACACTTATACCGAGATGCTGGAATCTTATACACAAAAAAGCAAAAACGAAAAAACAAAAAGCGATAAAGAAGCAATAAGTTTCGTAAAACAAAAGCTCGATTCGGCAAAATGGTTTATAGATGCTATAAAACAAAGACAAAATACTTTATTGCTAACAATGAATGCCATTATCGAATATCAATATAATTATTTCCTGGATGGAGATGAGTCTTTGCTTCGTCCAATGATTTTAAAGGACATCGCTGAAAAAACGAATCTTGATATTTCTACAATTTCACGTGTAGCAAATAGTAAATATATTCAGACTCATTTTGGCATTTATCCCTTAAAATACTTTTTTTCTGAAGGTTTACAAACAGAATCCGGAGAGGAAGTATCAACAAGAGAGATAAAATCAATACTTAAAGAATGTGTTGATGCTGAAGAAAAAAAGAAACCTTTGACTGATGACAAATTAACAGAAATATTAAAAGAAAAAGGGTATAAAATTGCGCGTAGAACTGTCGCTAAGTATCGTGAACAAATGAATATTCCTGTTGCACGATTAAGAAAAGAACTATAAATAATGAGAAAAACATTAGCTAAAATTTTTTCTGTAATCTTTCATCCTATCTTACTCCCTACCATAGGCATGTTTATAATGTTTAACTCAGGATCTGTTCTTGAATTTATTCCTTTTCAGGCAAAAAAAGTAATTCTTCTAATAGTATTTGTAAGTACTGCTGTTCTTCCACTAACATTTGTTCCTTTTTTTATATTCCAAAAAATTGTAAAAAGTGTTCAAATGGAAAATGCAAAAGAAAGGTTAATTCCATATTTTGTAACGGGAGTGTTATATATTTTTAGTTATTATCTGCTTATCCGGCTAGGATCTCCTACAACGATTAATAAGCTAATTTTAATAGCATCGCTATCTGTTTTTTCTTTGTTTTTCCTATCGTTTTTTTCGAAAATTAGTGCACATATGGTTGGCGTTGGAGGTTTAATTGGAGCCCTGATTGCTATTTCTTTTAATTTTAATGTAAATCTGGAATATTATATTATCGGCACCATCATTATTTCCGGAATACTTGGATATTCGAGATTAGCTCTGAATAAACACAAACCTTATCAAATATATTCAGGTTGGTTTATTGGTTTAACTATCTCACTAATTGTTTTGTTTATCTAACAATTTTATCCTTTCCAACAATAAATTACCGGGTCTGGATTTATATGAAGGTCTGCTAAAGCAATTCTCTATAACCCTTTTTATGTCAAATTTTTCTTGTGTGACTGAATAAAACAATTCCTTTTCTTTTAAGTACTTTGCTAAATATTCTTGTTCGGTTTGTCCGGGTGTTGGAATCAAAACGGCTTTCTTCCTTAATGCAATTAAATCCATAATAGAGCTATACCCAGATCTACATATCACCATATCAGAACGATCTATTAATTTCTTTAACCTTGATGTATTAACAATATCATATATGGGAAATGAATATTTTATATTCAAAGGTTTATTTGTTCCACGTACCACTGTTACTTTTATATTTCTAAAATTTTGCGACAAAACAATATTTTCGAAGATTGTTCTTTGTGGTTCTGGTCCGGATAAAATAAACAGAATCCCTTCTTCTTTATTTTCCCTGTCACCTATTTCTTGAAACCGGGATAATGGGCCAATAAAGAAAACATTCTTATTAAGCTTTTTTAGGTGAGATAGCTCTCCCGAAAGATTATTATCACCTTCATAGTCAGGAATCCAGCATTCATTATATTTATTAATGATTTTCTTAAGAATTAAACTATAAATAAATTCACAACATTTTAATATTCCTGGAAATTTAACCTTTAACTGGTGTGTAATAAAAATATTATACGTGTATTTATTCCATAAACCAAATCGATTATCAGAAATAACTGTGTCTATTTCATATTTTTTAACAATTTTTTTAAGCAACTGGTGCTCAATAAATGTCATGTAAAAAAGTTTAGGAATTAAAAAAAACATCCTAAGAATCTGAGAATTACTTTTTGAATATCTAATTATTAATCCTTTTAACTCAATTATATTTAATTCGGGAAATTCAATTTTTAAAAATTCAGAAGACTCATCATAAGCACCCAGTATTATTTCGTGATTATTCTTTTTCAATAATTGTATTATAGGAACAATTCTTGAAGCATGACCTAAGCCCCAGTTCAAAGGGCAAATTAATATTTTTCTCTTTTTATTCATTCGTATTACAGAACTGAATCAATAGTACTAAAAATAAAAATAAAATCATTAGAAACATACTGAAAATAAACAGTATGCTGATTTAATGATAATTATCATTTTATTTGATCATCTCAAACGTAATTTTGTATAATTAAATTGAACTTTAAGTTATGAAAAACAAAGTTAATCCAGAGCCATATGTGTGGAAAGATGAATATACTGTTAATATTAGTATAATTGACGAACAACACAAGAAATTTCTAGATATTATCAACGAACTTAAAGTTGTTATTAATAATGATTTTTGTAAAGATAAAGCATCACAGGTTTTCTTTCAGATAGCTTACTTAATTGATCATTATTTTATTAAAGAAGAAATCTATTTTAAAGATTGTAAATACCCAAACTTTGAACAGCATAAAATTGATCACAATCAGTTTCTTGATAAAATCATTCAGTTTCAGAAAGATTTAGAAAATAATAAAAAGGACATTTGTCTTGATTTATACAATTATCTTGAGTTATGGTTTGATGAACACATCTTAAAATTTGACAAAGAAGCTGTAGATTATCTGAAAAAAAATGGAGTAAGTTAAATAAGTACTTTAACCATGCTCTCTTCTTTAGGAATCATTTTCTCAAAATCAAAATTTGTAATAAGATTTAAGCCGGGAGTTTTTTCTTTCTCAATACTTCCATAACGATTTTCAATTTTTAGAGCTTTTGCACCGTTTATGGTTGCCCATTTTATTAAATCATCAAATCTTATATTCTCAAATTCTTTTATTAACACCTTCAATTCGTCTAATATAGATAGCTTTGTGTTCGAAGCAAGAGAGTCTGTACCTATAATTATATAATCATTAAAATTTTTAAAAAGACTAATGTCAGGAAGAGTATTTTCAATATATAAATTTGATTTTGGACACAAACACCAATAAACATTAGGATGCTTAGATGAAATGCAAGTAATGTCTTTTTTACTTGAATAGGTATTATGAACCAGTATTAAATTCCCTTGTGTAGAGAAATTATCAATAATAGAAACTATTGAGTTTTCTCCTGTAGAATCTATCCTGTCTATATTTAAATTCATTTTTTTTAATTTCTCAAATAAACGTCCTGTTTTATTTATAAAAAGATCGTTCTCTGATTCTGTTTCCTGGTTGTGGATACTTATTATTGAATTTCTATTATGAAATTCCTTAATTCTTTTAAGTAATTCTTCTGACACTGAATATGGAGCATGGGGAACAATAGTAGCTTTTAGCTTATTTTCGACAAAGAGCTCCAACAACTCGAGTTGTTTATTTACTATCTGTTCAACATTAGTATCTAAGCCGATTGTTTCAATAAAATTATGATAATGAATCTTGCTTTTCTTTTTTGCAGAAATGGTGTCAGATGTATTGCATATATCTCCAACAGCTACAATGCCTTCATTTTTCATCAACTGATCCTGTAAATCCATAGCCTTATAATATGAACTCTCTTTTTTCTTTAGTTGTTTATATTTTATAATGCTTTCAATAAATTCAGGCAATCCATCGCCCTGATTTATTCTACCTTTTAGGTTTGACAGCTCAAGATGACAATGCGCATTAATAAAGCCTGGAACTATGACTCCATTATAAAATTCAAGCCCTCGTGATTCTTTTAAGGCTCCATTTGTGTCGATAATATTTAGAATTTTCCCGGAATCATCCGTTTCAACAATTCCGTTTTTTAGTATTTTACCTGAAACGGTATAGATAAAGTTGGCTGAGAATCTTCTCATGGCTATTGTTTGTCGGCATCGGTTCGTCTGTTTTTTTCTTTTATATCTGCATCTAATAAGGTTAGTTTATTTAAAACTTGTTCATAAATCTTATCATATTTATTTATATGTTCTCCATAATAATATAATGATGTGTCAAAATCTTTCTCGTCGTATCCATATTTTTCAAAAATTAAATAATAATAATCTGAAGAGTCCATTTTTTCTTCAAACTCATCCTTAATACTATTAATATTTAACAAACCATCCATTATATGGATGTCCAAAATAATATTAACCATGTCATCTTTTGGTATAACATAGTCTGGTTCTTTTGAATTATATGTACATGAAACAACTAATATGACAAAAAAAACGACTAAATGCTTTTTCATACTAACAAAACTCTTTTTTATTTTTAATAACGCAGATTGAAGCAAAAATAATATTAAAAAACCGGTAAAATACCGGTTCCAAATTATTTAATTTTATCAAACCTATAGGCTATCATAATTTCAATAGTGCCATTCGAATATTTTCGCAGTTCGGATAAAGTTATATCATAAGATAAGCCAATGTGCAATTTATTTTCATAATTATATCCTAGCAATATTGCTATTGCATCGCTGGTAAAATACCCTGATGCTCCCATTCTATATGCTAATCCGCCCCAAACCATTCTTTGGTAATAAACCACAGCATCAATTTCCGCTTGAATCTGACCTGGAGCAGTGTACTTTAACATAGCGGTTGGTTGCAAAGCCATGTCTTTGTTTAAGATAAAATATATACCTCCTGTTAAATATACATGTCGAGTCAATTTGCTAAAACCGGTAACGTCTGTTGTATCCGATTCATAAAGACTATATTTATTTCCTAATAAATTATGCGCTGACAAACCAACGAAAAATTGTGTAGAGTATAAATAAAATCCTAATGTTGCATCGGGAATAAACTTTGTTTCTATTGCATTAGGAATTGCCGGGTCATATTCCAGTTCAGTACCAGAATAAATTGAAGTTCCATCAAATTTATACTGTTGAAAACCAAGCGATAATCCTCCTGATATACGCATTATATCATTTATGGCGATATTATATGCATAAGAACCTCCCAAAGCGAATCTACTTTCAGGGCCGGTTACATCATTCCAAATATATCCTCCATAACCCATGTCTCTTTGCTTGAACGGACCATATCCCATAATACTCATGGTTCGTGGACTATCTGTAATGCCCATCCACTGTATACGTGAATTTGCTCGTACCTGAAAATGATTAAAAGCACCAGCTACTGCCGGATTAATTAAATAATCATTAAACATATATTGAGTGTACGATGGAGACTGTTGTGCTCTTAACGAAAAATTAAGAAACAAAAGAAAAACTCCTACCAGTATATATCTCATTGTTTTCATTTTATCTAACTATTGTAATTGGTCCCGTAATCGGAGACATATCTTTTTCGTTTAATTCAATTATGTAATAATAAGTACCGCTTGGAAGATCTTTTCCTCCTTTAGAGGTTCCATCCCATCGTTTTTCAGGGTCATTATTATCATATCCTTTTTGTTCATAGACTTTTACGCCCCATCTATTAAATACCGCCACCCTATTAAGTTTAAACTTCTCTATATCGGCTATTACCCAATAATCATTGTTTGAATCTCCATTTGGAGAGAATCCTTTATTAGGTATAATTGCAGGTATAAACTCGACAAAAACTTTTGAGCTATCAATACAACCATCTGTTGAATTTACCACAACAGTATACCATGATGATGAATCAGGTTTTATGGTTATACTTTGACTATTTGGAGTATGTAATATATCAGCTTCGTACCAGTCAAAGGTCAAATTACTAGGATCATTAACTTCTGCAGCCAATACTCCAGAGTTTGAATTGATTAATTCAATATAGTCATCAAGCATTTCATCATTTTCAATAATGTCTAAGTTGAAACTAGGGTAAAAACCAACATTTATATTCGCTGTTATATCGTCACTGCAATAATCATTTTTAACACCTACAATATCAAATCTTGCTTCACCATCAATATAATACTCAACATTTGCAGGATTTCCAGTTATTAACACCTTATCATTTGATGCTATCCAAATTCCTCCAATTCTTTCAGATAACTGGAAATAAACGGAATCTGCATAACCTGTATAGTTTACATTTATATGTACAGGATCATTCCAACACACATCAGACTCATCAATTGTAACAGAAGCAACTGAAACTGCCGGATCAATTATATCTACCGAAGCAATATCTACACAATGAGTAGGCAAATTACCATCAGTTACTGTTACAGAATAAGTACCTGCTTCGAGCCCTGAAATATTTGCAAGGCTGGAAGTAAACCCGTTTGGTCCTTCCCATGCATAACTTGTAATAGGTAAGATACCGTTTGTAACTTCAACTGTTATGCTTCCATCAATAGTTCCATCACATGAAATAGGAACAGGATTTAAACTGATTGTCATTGCAGACAATAATATAATAGAGGTATCTCTAGTTGTTAAACAACCATTATCGTCTTCAACAGTTACTGTATAATTACCCAGATCTAAACCTGTGAAAGTATCCGATGACTGAGGCGTTTCTCCGGTTACAGTATATGTGTATGATGTAGCAATTGTTCCGCCAGTAGCAGTAACAACGATAACTCCAGTATTTGTTGAAGCATTACACTCAGATGCATGAGTTACATCTAAATTTGTAATTAATAATTCAGCAGGTTGTCCAACCGTTATAATACTATCTTTACTTAAACAATCATCATCATCAATCACTTTTAATGTATAATCTCCTGCTGCTAAACCTGTAAAAGTATTTGCATCCTGATAGTTTGCACCACCATCATTTGAATATTGGTAAACTCCCGAACCACCAATTGCAATTATTTCAATTGCTCCTGTACTTTCTCCATAGCAAGTACTAACATCTGTAATATTCACTATATCTATTTCAACCGGCACTACACCAGCAACAATAGCAGCATCAATTGCTGAGACTGTATTACAATCATCATGAACATATACTGAATAAGTATTTGGTGCTAAATCTGTAAACACATTAGATAGTTGATAGGTAATACCATCTAAGGAGTAATACAATGTTCCTGTTCCACCTGTTGCAGTTATTGTAATGGTGCCATCCGATCCATTTCCATTACATGTTATAGCTGTAGCAAGCACATCATCAATAGATATTGGTGCAGGATTCATTAAATATAAGGTATCTCCATATCCATAACAACCTAAGCTATCCTGAACTATTATGATATATTTATCTTCATCAAGATTTGTGTAAGCATTCGTTGTTTGCCATGTATCAGCGCTATCGATAGAATACTGATATGGTATTATAATTCCAGGAGTACCTCCTGTTGCTGTAATTGTTATAGTAGCATCTGCCTGACCATAACAGGAAATATCGGTATAGTTTGTTATAACATTAATAGGGCCGGGTTCTACAATAGAAATTGTTGTGTCTTTTTTACATCCAGAAACGTCCTGTATTGTGAAAACATGAGTTCCTGCATCTATATTGAAAATAGTATCACCACTATTATACCAATCCGTTCCATTGTATGAATATTGTAATAATCCAGTTCCACCAGAAAATTCCAACACTACTTTTCCGTTTGCACTTCCATTACAAGTTATATCATAGGAATCGCCTTTATCGATTATAATCTCAGGGGGCTCACTTACAAGTACTGAATCAATTGCTTCACAGCCATGAGAATCTACAATTCTCAAGTAATATTTCCCTGCACATAAATCAACCATATTATTAGTCGAGAAGATATTACTAAAGTCTAAGCTTTCGCTCCACTCATAAGACACATAAGGAGGAGTACCTCCGGATCCTGTGCCAACCGCAGTAGCATCACAAGAACCATAACAAGTTGTTGATAGTCCTATAGGAACTGCATAAGTTGTTTCTTCACACCCTCCAAATATTGATTGATATATATCTAAGTTAACAGTTCCTGAGTTATATAAAACGATTTCAGTTAAACCTGTAATATCAGAAATATCTATAAATTTAATTGTTGCACTTTCTAAAAATCCATCTGTTGATCCGGGAGCAGAGTTGTCGCAATCTTCAACCATCACTCTCCAAGCCCCATTTGCTGGATCCATTCCGTATAGATCAGCCCAACTACCTGTAGCATTTATTGTATCTGAATAACTTTGTCCTAATCCAGGTGGTGGTGGTGGTGGAAAAGTTCCAACACAGATTGTAAGTGTATCATCCCACGCTGCTTCAGTTGTAAAAGTATAATCCGCATTATCACCAAAATTACATAATGTATTTGTTGCTTTCTTAAGCGTTATTCTTGTATCATCAGGTGCAATTAGATAATAGCTTAAATCATGTAAAGCATATCTGTTTTTTACAACAAATGATACATAAATCTTTGTTGATGCACTGATATCATATGGTTTTGGTTTTCCAATTGATGCTAAAAGTTGTGGATCGATATTAATAACCATATCGTCAGTTACACTGGTACACGGAGGATTACCAAAAGCTTCTAAAGTAAGTGTAGCTGTACCTAAAGCTAAATCTCCAGGTCCCGGAGTATATGTAGGATTAATCACATTATCTGCATCAAAAGAACCATCGCCACTGGTTGTCCATAATACACCTGTACTTAATGTTGTAGTAGCATCATTAATTTGATACGAAGATCCGTAACAAATATTTGCATCATTTCCTGCAAACGCAGTTGGAGTATCATGTATAGTAAGCAATAAATCATCTGTTGCTTCATCGCAGTTGGCATTACCTACTGCATGTAATGTTAATGTTACTATTGTATTTTCATCTCCTGCACCAGGAGTATAGGTTGGAGTTAATGTTGTTTCGTTTGTAAGGGTCCCGTTAGCAGCAACATTTACTGTCCAATAGACACTTGAATAATTTGTTGCACTTGCACCGCTGACAGTATAAATATCTGAACTACATATTTCATCAGGCCCACCAGCATTAGCGGTAGGTGCTGCATAAATATCCAGTAACATATCATCAGCGAATGGATCACAATCAGAATTTCCATTTAGCGTCATTGTTAATGTTACTGTAGTACCTGCATCACCTGCTCCTGGAGTGTATGTTGGTGTTAGTGTTGTTGCATTTGTTAGCACTCCATTAGCTCCTGCGTTGGCTGTCCACAATATTGTATTGTAATTACTTG
This sequence comes from uncultured Bacteroidales bacterium, assembly GCA_964587535.1. Taxonomy (GTDB): domain Bacteria; phylum Bacteroidota; class Bacteroidia; order Bacteroidales; family UBA12077; genus UBA12077. The sequence continues at coordinate 535 of CAZPMA010000100.1, read as the reverse complement.
CTGTGGCACCACTTACTGTATATGCTTTATCAATACATGATTCATCATCTGCTCCTGCATTTCCGGTTGGAGAATCATAAACAACAATTAACATATTATCTGTTACTTCGGCACAGTTTGAGTTTCCTACTGCATGCAATGTTAAGGTAACCGTAGTTCCTTCATCGCCCGCTCCTGGAGTATAAGTAGGTGTTAATGTTGTTTCGTTTGTTAAAACTCCATTAGCTCCTGGGTTAGCAGTCCAATAAACACTTGAGTTATTCGAAGCTGATGCTCCACTTACTGTATATGCTTTATTGATACACACATCTTCATCACCACCAGCATTGGCTGTTGGGGCTGCATAAATATCGATCAACATATCGTCTGTGGCTTCATCACAATTGGCATTTCCTACAGCATGCAAAGTTAAGGTTACCGTTGTGCCTTCGTCGCCGGCTCCTGGTGTATATGTTGGTGTTAATGTTGTTCCATTTGTGATAACCCCATTGGCTCCTGCATTGGCTGTCCAGTATACGCTTGCATTGTTTGTTGC
>CAZPMA010000099.1:0-10837 GCA_964587535.1 uncultured Bacteroidales bacterium | reverse complement strand
TTGCTAAAAAAGATGGAAATACATTAGTAATTGTTACTGCAGATCATGAAACAGGCGGATTAACTCTTAATGAGGATACAACAAATTATAATTCATTTATTCCAAAATTTTCTACAGATCACCATACAGGTGTTATGGTACCTGTTTTTGCATATGGACCGGGGGCAGAATATTTTGGAGGAATATATGAGAATACAGATGTTTTTGATAAAATACTAAAAGCATACGGTTTCAAAAAATTAAAAAAAGGAGATTAGAATCTCCTTTTTTTATAAACACTTGATATTCATTAATCTAAATCCACATTTCCATATTTAGTCTGGATTTTAACAATAGATTTTGTTTCGCTATTATTACCTACTAAACCTTCTACCGATAATGATGTACTTTCCTTAATTCTACTAACTCTGCCTTCGTTAGGGAAATGAATATTTGCATATTTGGCAAAACCATTAAGATTATAAGATGCATTTAAATCTATTCTTAAATAAACACCACCATATTCGTTTTCAATATCAATTAATTCAAAATCTTTAGGAATGTAATCAACTTTTATACTTCCATAACGATTGTCTAGTTCAAGTTTTTTTGAGATCTCATCAAAATCAAAATCTGTATATGCTGCTGTAGTAACAAAGTTTGTTAATTTACCAATTCTATATTCATCATACTTTGATTCACATACAATAGAACTTGCATTATCAACATACAATTTAGAGTATTTTGTAACTGCTATTAATGCTTTACATTCTTCAATCTCAAGTTTTGAATATTTTAATGTAAGATTTAACCAATTACATTCATCAATAGTGCCTTTGGAATAAGCTAAGTAAACTTCATTTTTAGGTTTATCGCTTCCACGTAAAAATTTGTTAACCTTAAGATTTCCATACTTAACAGAAACTTTTGCATGACCAGCAATCTCATTGATAAATACACTTCCGTACCTGTTTTCAAGCTCTAACTGGATATCTTTAGGGACATTTACCTTATAATTAATACTAAAGTCTTTATTGTTATCACCAAAAGAAAAAGTATTCCATTTACTAAATTTGTCATCAATTTCAGTTATAGCTTCAATCTTATTTCCTGTTTGATTAAATTTTACATCAATATAATCAATAAGTTCTTTTGCTTTTTCTTCATTTTGATGGTCAACAGTTATTGTTACATCTATACTAATTTGGTTTTTATCCCAGTTATTGATATCTACATCTCCAAATTTATTTTGGATAAATAAGAGTGTATTTGCATCTGCATTGTATTCCTTATGCAGATTCTTCGAGAATTCTTCTTCACCAACAGCAAAAGCTGCAGTTATTACTAGTAATTGGACAGTTATTAGTAATAGGGTTGATTTAAATTTCAGTGCTTTCATAATATTCAGATTTTTGTTGATTTATATTTTTGGCTTGTTGTAATTGATTTAAGATTTGGCTCATTACTTCAACTTTTAGTTGATAATGCTGGATCATAGCATTGATTACCCTTTCATCATTAGGATTTGTTATTAAATCTTTTTTTAGATTTTCGTAAATTAAATCCATCTCACCGAGTTCTTTCATTAGCATATTCTTTTGTGTGCTATCAAAAAACTGACATTGACTTATTTCGTTATATTTCTGACTTACCAGTTTAGTATAATAAATTTCAACTTCGTTATATTCAGGAGATACTTCACTTAATGCGATGCCTTGTTTTATTTTACTTGGACTAAAAGTTTCGTAAATATATAATCCTGACAATACAACTAGAAGAGCAACAACTGCTGCCTTAAGGATGTATCCTATTGTAAATGTTTTCTGTTTTTTGTTCATATTTTTCAGCTTCAGTTCAAATCTGTCGAAATGTCCTTCATCTGGTTCGAACGAATCAAATGCTGATCGGTTCTCTTGTATTATTTTTTCTAAATTTTTCATATTTAGTTTATTTTTTCTGTTTTCTTTTTTTGTAATTGCTCAATTAGTTTCTTTTTTGCTCTTGCACATTGCGACCTTGATGTTGAGCTACTTATTTGAAGTATTTCTCCTATTTCATCATGATCATATCCTTCGATTAGGTAAAGCGATAAAACTATTCTATAACCATCTGGCAATTTACAGATTTGATCTCTGATTTCTTCTGCTTTAATTTTAGTTCCTTCATTATCATCATATAGATCATTATCTTTTAATTCATAAACAGAGTCTTCAATAGATTCAAAGTTTAGTTTTCTTTTTCTTACTTCATCTAGCGAATGGTTTATAACAATTCTTTTTATCCAAGCCCCAAAACTAACTTCACCTTTGTAAGAATTAATTTTTTCAAATGCCTTTAAGAACGACTCCTGCATAATATCTTCAGCTTCAAGGCTGTCATTTACAATGCGCAAGCAGGTATTGTACATTGCTTTATAATAGAGCTTATACAATTGAAATTGTGCCTTTTGCTCTCCCGATTTACACCGGTCAATAATATCCTGATGGATATTCTTGTATAGACTTTCCTGTTTATTCATATTTCCAATTAAAAGACGTTCTGATTTTTTTTGCGCTGCATAGTAGTTTACAATTTATTAAAATTATTTTAAACAGGATTTAATATTTCTTGTTTTAATGATTAATAACATGATTCAGATGATTGCTCACCTTATTTAAATGAGTTATTTTTGTTGCTGTTTTATGCAAAACAATTTTACACATAAAAACCATGCTTTATTATTCCGACAGTGGTCACGGAACAATTATGCTGTATTTGCATCTTTGGGTAAAGAAGTAAATATAGGACATATTGATATTGACATTTGCGATAAGGCATTAGAAAAGGATAAAAAGAAGAGAGAAGTTGGAATAAAGATAAAAGAAAGTTATTGTTGTGAATCTGATGAATTTGAAGAATCGGTATCAGAAATAATAAATAATGAAAAAGCTTTATTACTATCAACTCTAAATACTGATGAATCTTCGCGGAATTCCCGCAAGTTATTAATAAATCACATTATTTTAAGTTCAAATATTATCCTGTTTTCAGGGTACAGATTTGTATTGTATAAAAACTGTTAATAATGAAAAATCAAATAAATAAAACGAATTAGAAATGGTATTTAATAAATGGGCAAATAATGGATATGCAATTTATAAATTGCTTAAAAAGAATATAAAAATAGCTGCACTTTGTTTAGCATATACAATTATTATTGCACCTAAGATAGTTTATAGTCAAACAGATACAATAATAGCTAAAAAACTTGATTTAGATGAGGTTATTGTAAGTGCTCAAAAATCACCTGTTGTCTATTCGCAACTTTCAAGAATTGTAACAACAATTGGGAAAGAAGAAATTAAACAGACACCTGCAATGAGTATTAATGAATTATTAGAAACAGTTTCTGCGATAGATGTCAGGCAGCGTGGCACAAATGGGATTCAGGCAGATGTTAGCATTCGTGGTGGAACGTTTGATCAAAATCTGATCTTATTAAATGGAGTTAATATTTCTGATCCACAGACAGGACACCATAGTTTTAATTTACCAATAGATATAAACTCGATTGAAAAAATAGAAATATTAGAAGGGCCAGGGGCCAGAGTTTTTGGTCCAAATGCGTATAGCGGTGCAATTAATATTATAACTAATAGCCATGGTTTAAATTATACAAATGCTAAAGTATCAGTAGGGCAATTTGGTTTATATAATGGTAATTTATCTAGTTCTTTTAATTTTAACAATTGGTCTAATTTTATTTCAATATCGAAATCAAAATGCAGTGGTTTTACACAAAATACAGATTATGAGCAGCTTAATGTTTATTACAATACAAGTTATACATTAGGGAATGGTTCAATTGATTTCCAAATTGGTTACACAAACAAACAATTTGGAGCAAATAGCTTTTATACTCCCAAATACCCAGATCAATTTGAACAAACAAAAACTACTTTTACCAGCATAAAATTTAAAACGGGAGATAAAATAAAACTGATTCCAGCAATTTATTTCAGACGGCATCAAGATCGTTTTGAGTTATTCAGAGAAGATATTTATGTGCGATGCGGAAACTATTTTGTAAAAAATGAATCCGATACAGCGAAATATTATCCTGGGGTTTACGATTCGTGGAATTATTATAGAGGACATAATTACCATTTAACAGATGTATATGGTGCCAAGTTTGATGTTCAAATAAAAAATAATTTAGGTGTTACTTCTTTTGGTTCTGAAATAAGATCGGAAAATATATGGAGTAATGTATTAGGCAATTCGATGAATGATACCATTAAGGCCATTGGAGAAGAATACGGAGAATATACAAAAAGTTATTCCAGAACAATTTCAAATTACTCATTAGAACATTCTGCTTACATTGGTAATTTGTCTATTTCAGCTGGTTTATTAGCAAGTTGGGTTAATGAAAATGATTTTGATTTTAATTTTTATCCTGGCATGGAGATGAGTTATAGGATAGCGAAAAATTATAATACATTTTTTAGTGTCAATAAATCATTGAGATTACCAAGTTTTACAGATTTATTTTATAATGGGCCAGACAATATAGGAAATCCAAATTTAAAACCAGAAGAAGCTATCAGTTATGAATTGGGTATTAAAGTGAACACAAAAAGAATAAATTCACATTATTCTTTATTTTACAGAGATGCATCCAGGGTTATAGCCTGGGTAAGAGATACTGATGCCTTAGAAACTGACAAATGGAAAACTCAAAATCTAACAGATGTTTATACATATGGGATCGAAGTCAATAATAATTTTCAGGTAAACAGGTTTTTTATTAATTATATTAAATTTAATTATTCATATTTAAAACAAACTGTATCATCATTAGAAAACTATGATACAAAATATTCCTTAAATTATTTGAAGCATAATCTGTTTATTGGGGTAAATCATAATGTTATCGATAACTTAAATATTACCTGGTTTATAAAATATCAGGATAGAGCAGGTGTATATCCTAAATATATGGGTTTGGGGATAAAAGACAAAGACACCAATTATGATCCATATTGGTTAATTGATTTAAAACTGAATTATAGTTATAAGATTCTAAATTTTTATGTTGAAGTAACAAATTTATTAAACCGTAGTTATGTTGAGTTAGGAAATGTTGAATCACCTGAAAGGTGGATCAAAGCAGGATTTGATGTGCATATAGGTTATTGATTTTTTGACTAGAAATAAAAATTAGTTTAAATATTATTGCTTAACTTATTGATTTTACAATATTTTTCCTATTTTTGTTAGGAATCCTAAATTATAATTAAATCAATTTACACAATGAAAAAATTACAATTATTATTGGTAGCCTTAGCACTTGTAAGCTTTACTTTTGTTTCTTGCGGAAACATGGCAGAAAAAGCTGCTGACAAAGCAGAAGCAGTTATAGAAGAAGCAACTGAAGCAGTAGAAGAAGTAACTGAAGAAGTAGCAGATACTACAGAAGCAGTAGTTGAAGAAGTAGCTGAAGAAACTGAAGAAGCTCCTCAAGAGTAAGCTTTCAATAGAAAAAAAAGAAATTTGGCAGGGCATATAGCCCTGCTTTTTTTATTTAGTTAAAAGAATAAGTTTATAATTCCGGTAACAACCTTACCACTTGAGTAATCTAATTCTGATCCAAATAAACTATGTGGAATAATATAAATAAGAAATAAGATTACAGAGGCAATAATTGTATTTCTGAATTTTGGGTTTTTCCTATTTCCCAGAACAGCTACTAACCAGAATAATACTGCAATAAGTGTTTTATTGTCTGTTAAATCCCATCCTAAAGGAATACCTGTCCAGGCTTGTCCAAATGCATAATGTTGAACAATTGGACCAAATAACATTCCACCAAGTAAAAGAAGAATAAATGCAATATTCCCATATAAAACATGTTTTTCAATTTTAAAGCTTGCAAGCAGTCCAGCTAAATTTGAGAGAAGCATTGCAATAAACATTAATAATACATGGGGTATCAAAGCCCATGAAGGAACACTATCTTTAAATCGGATAATTACATGTTCTGATAAAAACTTTTGATCTTTTTCCATTAGCGAAACATAATACTCCAATTTACCAGCTGGTGGTTGAAATGGTAATATTCCTATTAGTTTATCATCTTCTTTTAAAAAAATTATTTCTTTAAAAGATTCGTTTGCTGGGAAACGTTTATAAAATAGTTTACCAGAAATAGAATCACTTTTAACAGGTATTTCTATTTTACAATCCACTCCGGTTATTCCACTTCTAATAAGCTTTAATTTCAATTCGTTTCCAGCAAGGTTTGTTGTTATTCTTTTAGGATAAGTAGGTCCAGTTTTTCTTTGATAATATGCGGAACCTAAAGTAATAAATATTGCTAATATCCAGATTAATGTTTTTTTCATAATTATAATTGTACTATTAAAACTTCTTTTTTATTATCTCTAATTACTTCAACGGTAATAATTTGTCCAGCTTTAAGTTTTGTCAATCGGTCCATATATTCATACACATCACCAACAGAAAAACCATTAATTGCGGTAATTATATCTCCATCTTTCATTCCGGCCTTATAAGCTGGTTTGTCTTTAATTACAATGTCAGCTCTCAAACCACGTTTCTCAACATTTGAAAAGTCGGGCATTATCCCCAAAGTAACTTTAAAATTCTTTCTGCCTGATTTGTTTGGATCTTTTGGTCCGGCTTCTTTAAATGTAAGTTTTATGTCATTTGCAGATAATTTGTAAGTGAAATCATATATATATTCAGATGCTAGTTTTAAACCATCAAAGTTAATACTTCCTAAACTATCACCTGGAGTGTGGTAATCAATATGTGCCCCTGTAGAGAAGAAAAACACAGGAATGTCTTTTACATAGAATGATGAATGATCTGATGGGCCATATCCTTCATAAGCAAAACCTAGTTTTAAATTATAATTTTTGTTTAAATCATTAAGTAAACTTTCACCCTCCAGCGATGTGCCAACTCCATTAATTTGCAGGCTATAGTCGGGTTTCATTCTTCCTAACATATCCAGGTTTATCATTGCTTTAATTAAAGAATCAGGTACAGGCAAATTCTGAACAAAATGTTTTGAACCAAGCAGTCCCATTTCTTCTGCGCCAAAAGCTGCAAAAATGAAATTAGTTTTTAAGCTGTCTTTTTTGCTCATTAATTTTTGCGCCATTTCAATTACTGCAGCAACTCCAGATGCATTATCATCAGCACCATAGTGAATAGCCTGATTGTTAGGGTCTCTGGAACCACTTCCTATACCGCCAAAACCTAAATGATCATAATGAGCACCAATTACAATATATTTTGCTTTTTCATCATTGCATTTTAATTCAGCTGCTATATTGTAAGTTTCTTTTTCTTTAATAAGTATGTTCGTATTACATTTAATTGATTTATCTGTTTCTAAAGAAATTGGTTTACCAGTTTTATTAATCTCACTTTCCAGTATTTTGACATCATTATTGCTTCCGGAAAGAATTTTGTTTGCCACATTTCTTTTTATTTGAATTGCAGGAATTCCAACATTACCTTCATTATCTCCTAATTCAATAAAATCATCATTACTATCAAAAAGTTCTCCCGAAATAAATAAAACACCAGCTGCACCTAAATCTTTTGCAGTTATAGCCTTAGTCCTTAAACTACTATACATGGCAAAAGGAATCGATGTATTTTCTATCTTTGGCTCACCCCTTAAAATAAGCACCCATTTATCTTTAATATCTATTTTATCATAATCATTCCAACCTTCTATTTTAAAACCATATCCTGCAAAAACAACTTTAGCATGAACTTCGTTATTTGTGCTATAGGATAAAGGAAGAAAATCATCATTTACTTTAAACTCTTCATCTTCTAATTGTAAATAATTTTCATTTCCAAGCTCAACACCTGCTTGTATCTTAAATTTCTGTATTCCATTTTCAAAGAATAGGCTTAAACCTGTGTTTTCAAACTGAGATGCGATATAATTTGCTGCCACCTTATCTTCTGGAGTGCCGGGATATCTTCCTTTTAGAGAATCACTAGCCAAAAATGCGATATTATTTTTTAATTCATTTATAGTTATTTCTGGATTAAAATCAGATTTTTTACATCCTATAAAAAATATAGAATAAATAGCAATAATCGTTGTTAGTGTTTTTTTCATAGTTTTTAGTTTACCAGTAAAAATTTGTATAGTATGTCGAAACATTATCATTATTGTCAACAACAAATAATTCTAATTCATGTTCCGTGTTTTTTTCAATCTTTTGATCGTCAATAATGTAATATAACAGATCGTTTTTTGCGTCATATTCAAACAAAGCCCAATTATTGTCGATAAATCCATTATATGTTTTTATTCCCGAAAGTTCATCTTTAATTTCAAAGCTAATTTTGTTGTTGAAAATAATATTTTCTCCATTGTTTTTAATTGTAACTTCAGGTGAAACAGTATCAACTAATACAACAAAATCCCCAAAACCATTAGGTTCAGAAACAATATAATTATTTATCATTTCACCACCAATATAATTTATTTCGTTTTCTTCATCAATGTATGCTATAAAAGCTTTTTCTTTTAGTTCATCACTTAAGTTTTTAGTTTTAATTGATAAGGAATACCTTTTGTGAATTGGAGTAAACACATTTTGTACGTGATGAATATCAGAATAATATCCATTGGAAGTCTTCGTTTTTGAATATTCGAAATTTATTGAATTATATAATGCTCCTTCGGGAATCTCGATTTTTATTTCTTCATCAATAAAAGTATTTGATTTATTCCATGCCATTATAAATTCGGGTAGAGTATCCGGTATGGTTGATAATATTTCTGGCTTATTTCCTACAAAATCTAAATTAAGTTCAGATAAATTATTATAGCTATCAGTGGCTATTATTTTAATTTTAAACAGTGAGTCAGTATTAATATTAAATATACCTCTATTTATATTGTCTTTATATATATTTAATTTGTTATTGGGTTCAATGAAAAGCTTATGGATAGATTTTTTTGATTTTATCTTTTCTTCATAATCCATGTGACTTTTTACATAAGCTGCATCTAAAAAAGAAATATAATTAAATCTTTCATCTATAATGAGTTTATCGTTTAAGAAAAATTTTAACGTACTTATCCCACATCTATTTCTTGTATTATTCAAATAATCATAAATTTCAACTCCCAGTCCGAAATTCCCTGATAAAATTAGTTTGATGGAATCTTGAAGCTGATATTTACCATTAACTTTTTTGAGTTTAAGTATCTTTTTTTCATTAGAATTATTTATAAAGCTATAATTGTCTAATGGATAAATAATCAGATTATAAAAAACAGGAGGGATATTATCTTTTATATGGAATCTAAAAGATAAAGGATTTAAAGGAATTTGCGAGTCGGTTTCTCTTACTTCAAAATGTAGATGTGGCCCCAGAGAACTCCCTGAATTGCCTGACAAACCTATCACTTCACCTTTTTTTACCACTATATCATCTGGTTTTGGAAAATAGTTAATCTCAAATTCCCTTTCAGCATACTGAATATCCTTCACAATTTTTTCAATTTTATCATTGAATTTATGTAAATGAGCATAAACTGTAGTTAAGCCATTTGGATGATTTATATAAAGAGTTTTGCCATATCCATTAGCAGAAACTTTAATTCTGGAAACATAACCATCTGTTACCGTATAAATATTTTTACCAATTATACCACCTGTTTTTATATCGATTCCTGCATGAAAATGAGTACTTCGCAGTTCCCCGTAGCTACCTGATAATAAAATATTAAAATCAACTGGTGAAATAAAATCCACATCTTTATATTGATTTTGCGATTGAACTGTTTGAAACATCAAAAGGATATAAAAAAGAATAAGTGGTTTTTTAAATTGCATTATTTTATATAAATTTATACAGGTTTAATAAAGATTTCATTTTAAAAGAACAAATCTAAAATTAAATTTGTTTTATAATAAAATTTAGGAATTAATATTTTTAAAATAGTGTTTGCTGTATTAATTTTGCAGATGCTTTTTTAACAAAATTTAAAATGGTAGAACAAAAAGAGTTTGTAAATTCATTTAAGAGTAAGATTAGTAGATTGTTATCAATGTATAATAATGTTAGATCTGAAAATGCCAGTTTAAATAATGAAATAGATGAATTAAAATTACAGTTAAAAAACAAAGATTCGGAATTAGAATTTTTGAATAATAAATATAATAAGCTTAAATTAGCAAAAAGTATTGTTGCATCAGAAGGCGATGGTCATGATGCGAAAATTAAGATTAATAGAATAGTGCGGGAGATTGATAAATGTATTGCTCTTTTAAACAGGTAGAATCTTAATAGGTAATGGAAGAAAAATTATCAATAAGGGTTAATGTAGCAGATAGATATTATCCACTCAAAATAGATAGGAAAGATGAAGAAAAAATCCGTAAGGCTGCAAAGATGATCAATGAAAAGGTGTTGCAATACAAACAACGCTACACCGATAAGGACACACAGGATTTTTTAGCAATGGCGGCTTTACAATATGTAATAAAAGTAATAGAAACAGAAACAAACTTTGAAGCATCACCTGTTATTGATGAGCTTAAGGAACTAAGTAGTGAGTTGGATAAATTTTTAAAAGATCAATAAGCGTTCTTATAAATAAAACTAAAGATTTGCCCGTATTATTTCTTTAATGTCTGCAAAACTCAACACTTTACCAATTGGAGTAAAGCTTGTTTGACTGAGGGCGGGCCCCATTCCGATTCGTCGGAAATCCTTCGGGAACAGGGGATGGCCGAAATTGAACAGCAGCTCCACCCATGTTAATTTGGGGTTTTAAGAGAATTAGAGAAAATAATGCGGGTTTTTT
>CAZPMA010000098.1:0-10975 GCA_964587535.1 uncultured Bacteroidales bacterium | reverse complement strand
CTCAATAACAATGCAATGTTGTTTCAGGTTATAGGACGTTATCAACAATCAGAAAAATTAATGCTTCAAGCAATAGATATTGCAGGAGTGCAATTAAAGAAAAAATCATCGAACTATATTCGTTTGTATATGAATCTGGCTCTTTTATATCAACTTATGGATAAGCTCGACGATGCAGAAAAAATCTATCTGGAAGCTCTACAAATACAAGAAAAACGAATAGGGCATAACCATCCTGATTATGCTGTATTACTTCGCAACCTGGCATCTTTATATCAGGTTAAAGGAGAATACAGTAAAGTAGAAAGCTATTTAATTAAAGCTAAAGCCATTTATAAATCTAAATTTGGCCCCCAAAATGCTCTTTATGCTAAAACATGTTTCGAACTAGCAACATACTATCAATACACAAATAATATAGCAAAAGCAGAACCCTTGCTAATTGAAAGCAAGAACATTCAAAATAAAATTTTAAATAAACATCATCCCGACTATGTTTCTACATTGGAAAACATGGCCATTTTAAAATGGCAAAAAAAGGATTTCCCGGGTGCAGTTAAATTTTACAAACAAGTAATGGATGAATATATCTATCAGATTAATACCTATTTCCCGCCAATGAGCGAAAACGAAAAATCTGCATTCTGGAACCAAATTCATCCTAAATTTTTACGCTATTATTCATTTGTTTTAGAAACAATTGAAAACCAACCAGAGTTAACTGCCGATTTATATAACTATCACATTGCAACTAAAGCTTTATTGCTTAATTCGACCAATAAGGTTAAACATCAGATTTTAAATAGCAATGATCAGGAATTAATTCATCTCTACAAGGAATGGATTGATTTGAAAAAATATCTTGCCCGACTGTATACTTTAACAGAGGAAGAGTTGCACAAGGAAAAAATTAATATTGACTCTGTTGAGTACCTTGCAAATAAAAAAGAAAAGGAACTCTCAATACAATCGAATCTATTTGCCGAAGGGTATCAAACAAAATCAACAGATTATCAACAAATTGCCAGCACTTTGCAAAATAATGAAGCTGCTATTGAAATTATCCGAATTCCTAAATATCATTATCTAAAAACAGATACAACACTAAATTATGCAATTTTAATACTAAATAAAAACAGCGAAACACCTGAATTAGTATCCCTTGTAAATGGCAAACTACTTGAAGAAAAACATTTTAGAGATTACATAAGGAACATGCAACGCGGAGCAAAAACGAACCAGTTTTATGATATATTTTGGGATAAAGCAGAGCTTAGCACACAAGACTTTTCCAAATTATATGTTTCTCTAGATGGTGTCTATAATCATATCAATTTAAACACATTACAAAATAACCAGGGCGAATTTCTTTTTGATCAGAAAGAAATTGTCTATGTTCCTAATACCAAAGAATTAGTAACGATAAAACAAAATTTGGAGAATCGATTAAAATTACAAACAAAACAAGCAGTTTTATTTGGGAATCCTAATTTTGCAAAAGATTTAAATTGGGATTTGGTAACTGAAATGCCATTAGCAGAATTACCAGGAACGAAAATCGAGATAGAAAAAATTGATCAGATATTACGAAACAATCAATGGAGCACATATTCTTATCTCTCGGACAATGCATCTGAACAAGAAATTAAAAAATTAAACAATCCTCCTATTGTACATATTGCTACTCATGGGTTCTTTTTATCAAATGTAAAAAAATCTAAAGAAAAAATCTTTGGGATTGAAATGGAAAAAGCAAAAGAAAATCCATTATTACGCTCAGGATTAATGTTTACCGGAGCCGACAATACCATACAACAAATTGGAAATCCTGAAAACAAATCATCCGATGATGGAATACTTAATGCATATGAAGCAATGCTTCTTAAATTAAACAACACTGAACTTGTAGTGCTAAGCGCTTGCGAAACAGGATTAGGAGAGATTGTCAATGGCGAAGGGGTTTACGGCTTGCAACGAGCTTTTCAAATTGCAGGGTCAAAATCAATCATGATGAGTTTATGGCAAGTTAGTGATGAAGTAACCCAGTTGCTTATGACTAAGTTTTACCAGAATTACATTGCCAGTGGCAATAAACTAGAAGCTTTTAAGCAAGCTCAGCGAGATATTAAAGAAAAATATCCTGCTCCTTTTTATTGGGGTGCTTTTATTCTGATGAACAATTAGCTACCTTTGTGATTGAATTTATATAATACTCATAATGCATAACTTTTCAGCCAATGAAATATTTAGCATCCAAAATGATGCGCAATTTTCACAATTGGCATTAAGGATCTTCCGTTTCCAGGCTGAGAATAATCCTGTATATAAAGAATATCTTTTCCATTTGGGAACAAATATTTCTGAAGTTGATTCTATCTATAAAATTCCATTTCTACCTGTTGAATTTTTTAAAACTCATACGGTTCTTAGTGATGAGCATAAAATACAAAAAACCTTCTTTAGCAGTGGTACAGCAGGAATGGAAAGAAGCAATCATCATATTGCTGATTTATCCATTTATGAGCAAAGCTTTTTGCAAGGGTTTGAAAATCAGTATGGAAACATTAAAAATTATTGTGTATTGGCTTTACTTCCTACCTACCTTGAAAATGAGAGTTCATCATTGGTATACATGACCGATACTTTAATCAAAAAATCAGGGAATCCACATAGTGGTTTCTTTCTAAACAATACGTCTGAGCTTGTTGAAAAACTAATTCTTTTAGAAAATGAAAACCAAAAAACCATTCTAATTGGTGTTTCGTATGCATTACTCGACCTGATCGAACTTATAAAATTCCCATTAAACAACACTATTATAATGGAAACCGGGGGAATGAAAGGTAAACGCAAAGAGTTAACAAAAAGAGAATTACATACTGCATTAAAATCGGGTTTTGGTGTAAATGAAATTCACTCCGAATATGGGATGACAGAATTACTCTCGCAGGCATATTCAAAAAATGATGGTAAATTTTATGCTCCTGCCTGGATGAAAATTATAATTCGTGATACTTACGATCCATTTACTTTTTTAGAAATCGGAAAATCGGGTGGGATAAATGTAATTGACTTAGCTAATGTTTATTCATGTTCGTTTATTGAAACAAAAGATTTAGGAAAAATAAACCTTGATAATAGCTTCGAAATTTTAGGCCGATTTGACTACAGTGACATTCGTGGTTGTAATTTATTGGTAGCTGAATAATACTATAACCATTGTTATTGCGAGCGAAGCAATCTTTATGCATAAAAAGATTACTTCAGTCGTGCAGAATGGACTCCTTCATAATGACTACGAACTTTGTTATGCTACCCTCGCAATGACTAAAGGCTTTGTTCATGGTCTCCCTTAATAACTATTATATTTTTATCTTATATTCAAAATAAAAAGGTAGATACATTTACATTCTTGCAAACAAAAATAATACTGTTCTTTATACAGGATTAACAAACAATCTGCTGCGAAAGCCAAAAAAAACATAAGTAAGCCTTAAACCCAATATCTTTTACTTCAAAATAAAACCTTTATAAATTAGTTTATTACGAATCATTTTTTTATTGGAGATGCAATTGCACGCCAAAAAAAATTAAAGCTGGATATCGAAGGAAAAAAAAGAAGAATTGATTAATCGTATTAATCCTAAATGGAAGGATTTATCCAACAAAATAGAAAAAAACATGTCATTTTCGAGAACTTTTCTCACGAATGAAATGAGCATTGACAAGTTTCTTATATATTTCATACATTTGTATAAATGAAAAATGGATTGTATTTCATATTAGGGGTGATTTTTTCTCTTTTGGTTTTCTCACTGGAAAATCAAAATGAGAATGAAAATTATAATACAAATACATTCCAAACAATAAGCTTGAAAAGCAATTCTGAATGTATAATTGCTTCCTTCAATTTTAACATTAAACCCATTTTTAAAGAAATCTGCATATTCCGTTTAAAAACTGAAAAGAATAGATATTCAGCAAATCTTAAAGTAGAACATAAATCAGAATCGTTTATACAAACTTTTCGGCAGCGGAATTTAAATATTCAAAATAACCCCAACACTTTACACATACAAATACTTTATTTATCAGATAAAGACGACAATCATAAGCTTGTTTAGATTTTACTAATCTAAAAGCATTATTATCGGATCTATTCTTCGACAAGCTCAGAATCAATGCACCCCGGACAAATTTAAGAATCCGTTTTATGCTCTTTAGTTTAGGCTTTCTTTTTACAAATTATTTATTCAATTAAATTAAAGGCTATGATCAATTATTATTTAAAATCATTTATAACAAGCATTCGTAAGAATCAGTTTTTTTATTCAATTAACCTTATAGGATTTTTAACCGGATTTATCATATTTCTTGTAATTCTATCTTTTATTCATCAGGAAATAAGCTTTGATAAGTTTCATAAAAACGCAGACTATATATATAGAATAAACTCAGGAGGATATGGTGTAACTCCATTGTGTTTTGGTGAAAAACTACATAATAAAGTCCCGGAAATATCTGATATTGTTCGTTTTAGCTCAAGCGAGCTGATAATCGTTCACAAAGACATACAGACAGAACCAAAGAAAATTTACTATGCGGATAAAAATGTTTTCGAAGTATTTACATTTAAGTTAATACAGGGAAATAAAGATGATGTTTTAAAAGAACCCTATTCTCTGGTTATTAGTAAAACTGTTTCGAAACAATTATTTGGCGACATATCGCCAGTTGGAGAAATTATAAAAACCAAAAAAGGAACTATTTACACCATAACAGGCGTTATGGAAGATATCCCGCAAAATTCTCATCTACAATGTGATTTGTTTTCTTCCATAGAAACACTAAGCGCAATAGACGAAAATGCTATAAACTGTGGAGGTTGGGGACACTTAAGCTATGTGCTTTTGCTAGAAAATACAATTAAGGATACTGTTGCACATAAAATAAACACAATTCTTGCCGATAACCGAATGAGAGACAGTAATGGAGTGCTGGAATTAAAATTAGAGAACTTGAAAAATCTCTACTTCGATCATGAAAATAATAAATTTGATGGATGCAAACATGGCGATAAACAAACTGTAATTATATATTTTGCAGTATCTTTTTTACTCCTTTTTCTTGTTATCATAAACTATATTAATCTTTTTATTGCAATTTCATCGAGTAAGCTTAAATCCTTAGCGGTAAAGAAAATTTTAGGCGCTTCGCGCAATCAGATTATCACCCAATTTATTTTCGAGAGCCTTGGGCTTTCTATCGTTTCATTTATATTAACAATTACTATTATCAATGCATTTCTTTCGGATATTAGCAAAATACTTAATTTGAATCTAAACCTTACACAAAACTGGGTTTTATTATACCTGGTGTTTTTCTTTGTAGTTAGTATAATTGGCATACTAACCGGTTATATTTCAGGATTTTCAATATCAAAACTAAAAGCAATTCATGTGTTAAAAAAAGAATCCTTTTTTAAATCAAAAGGGATTCAACGAAAGTTAATACTGGTTTTACAATTAAGCATTGTTGCGGTTTTATTGAATTCAAGTTTTATCATAAACAATCAGTTGAGATATGTTTTAACTAAAGACCTTGGTTTTGACCATAAGAGTGTTATTTTTTTCAGATTAAACGAAGAATTAGAAAATAAAGCAGAAGTGCTAAAAAGCTCATTATTGAAAGTTCCTGGAATTAAAAACATATCATTTTCATCAAGCATATTTAGCGATGGCTTTGGCAAATCTCCTTTTGATAAAAATGATCATACCGAACTTTGCAATTTTATTTCTGTAGATCCTGAATACATTGATTTATACAATCTAACCATTATAGAAGGAAGAAACTTTTCGGTTGATTATCCTGGCGATTTCGAAAGTTCATGTATCATTAACGAACAAATGCGTAAAGCTTTTGAGCTTAATAATCCAATTAATGAAGTTTTAGGAAAAAGAAAGATTGTTGGAGTTATTTCAGATTTTAACTTCAGTTCATTGCACAATAGTATTGAGCCACTTATAATTTACTGTGATAAATATAATCCCTATGTTCAATTAAAAATTGATCATATAAGGAATGATGAAATATTACTTCAAATAAAAAAAATGAGTAATGATCTTTCGCCTAATAACAATTTAGAATTTTCATTTTTAGACAGTAAATTGAAAGAACTGTATAAATCCGAATATGATCTTAACAATAATTTAAAAGTATATTCATCCATAACGTTAATAATTGCTCTATTGGGAATATTTGGATTAACCCTGTTTATGATTAAGAAGAAATATAAAGAAATTGGCATTAGAAAATTATTTGGAGCAAAATTTAAGGATGTCTTTTTATTATTAACTAAAGAATATTTCTGGATTATTTTAATTGCTAATGCTTTAGCCCTTCCAATAACTATAAATAGTATGAATAAATGGATTGCAAATTTTCAGTATAAATTGGATTTTGATTACTCTGTTTACCTTAAAACATTTTTGATTGAGCTTATATTTACTCTTTTTGCAATTCTCCTGATTATTTTTAAATCCCATAAAATTGATCCTTTGGAGGTTTTAAAAGAAGAATAAAAAATAAAAAACTGATTTCAAAAACTTTTTTTGTCATCCCCAACCTGTTCCGATATCTCCGGTCAAGTCGCAATAATTGTCGTGAGTTAAGGGGACGGAAGGGGGATCTCACTATTTATTGTTTAACAATCTATTAAAAGATTCCCCTTTTTACTCACTTCTCTCATTAGTGAGAAGTTCAAGGGGATTTTTTCATGCATGAGATGAGCAATTACAGATTCTTTACTTTTTGGATAAACAAAACACATAATTGCCAGAATTTTATAAGCCAAGCTTTTCTTTTATTTGATCTGGTATAGCGTCTTTGTGCACTGTGATTGAGACGGTGTATAATCGCAGGTACTGCTCTGTCATGTACTGATAACCACCAAAATAAACATCGTAGACACCCCAGGAATTTTTAGATTTATAATACATTTTTTCTGTTTCATCCTTTGCTAAACCAAACACATGCAATAAATGCTCATCCGAAACAGTTTGTTCATCGAAACGCATTTGTCGGTATTCCTGTGTAACAATTCTTTCTTTTTCTTTTGAATTTTCGTCAGGAGCAATACATATATTTTTATATTCTTTATCTAAAAAATAATAAAATCCCTCGTTTGCAACATCACCATTCCAAACGAATGTAATCCCTTGATTTAAAGAATAATTCATTATCTCTATAAATTCGTCCAAAGGAACATTATAGTAAGAATTATGTGACCAGTTATCGGGCAGTTCCAAAACAAAAGGTTCATAAAACGGTTGATGATTATAAGATGTTATTTCAACATAATCATCCGGATTAAAATCAAAACTTTGAAAAAATTCTACAGGTGTATATTCCTTTTCATTATACGTAAATTTCTCTGGCACTTTTCCTAAATATTTCTCGATCAGTTCAGTGTATCCGGGCATCCAGTTTTTCTCTTTTTTATTAACAACATCATCTAAATAAAGATGAGCAAGAGAGTCTAGTTCGCTTAAATCCATAAAACCCGGATCATATTCATTTCCGGCATAATCTTCTTGTGGAATAAAACCATATTTATTTAATTCATTGAACACATCATGCACATGACCACCATTGCCAAAATGCAAACATCCTTTATAACGCACATAATCTATAGCACGCTGAATATACATTTGACGAACGAAAAACATTTCAGATATATTTAATTCAGGGTAATCCTTTCGTATCAGTTCCGATTCGATAAATGATGATGCGGCAAAACTCCAACAAGCTTCAGAGTTTTGTTGATCTTTAACCCTTGTAGTTTTTAACTCAAAAATGTCTTTTAAAACATATTTTTCTATTTCCTGCCCTACACCAATCTTTAGTAATAATGTCAGGTTAATAAGAATAAAGAGTGTTTTCAGCGTTTTCATTTTGAATTAATTTCGTTATTATAATTTGCCACTCCACCAGAAACAATAAATTTCATAATATCAGCAGGGGGACCATCAATTTTCTTAACATGCTTGCTTGGTACTATAAAAAGCTCACCAGAGAAGTTATATGAATGCGGAAAATATACAGCTACTTTATCGCCTTCAACGCCTAATTTTGAAACATCTTCCTGCGTGATAAAACCTAATTTCTCAAGTTCTGAAATAGGGTTTACCTTAACCAATACAGCCTGATTAAACTTCTTTTCTTTTCCGACAAATGCCGATAATAAATCTTTTAATGATGTATAAATAACCTTAACCAAAGGTGTTTTATTTATAAAATGATTTACAATTTTTTTTATAGGTCGTGCAATTATTGTCTGACCTAAAAAGCCTAACAAAGCAACCAACAAAAAAACAACCAGAATGCTTAATCCGGGGAAATCAATTTTTAGATGCTGATTAATATATGGTTTAAACAATTCATCAAGAAATACAAAGAATTTATAAAGCACAAAAACCGTTATCCCCAGAGGAGCAATATAAATTAAACCTTGAAAGAAATAGCCAAATAATTTTTTCATTGGATAATTATGAAATTAAAGTAAAGGTATAATTTTATTTACAAGTTTTCCAGTCCTTGCTTCTTAACTTTCGTTAATTTACTCACTACCAAATTATAAGAGAGATCAATCCATGATTTTAATTCGTTATCCGTAATTCTTCCATCCATTCGTATCATATTCCAATGCTTATTATTCATATGAAAAGCAGGAATAACAATATCCGAATACATTTCTCTCAGTTCAATTGCTTTTTCGGGATTGCACTTAAGGCTAATCCAAAAATCATCATCCAGATTGGTTAAAGCAAACATTTTGTCCATTACTTTAAAAACAAGAACGGTTTCATTAAAAGGAAAACTTTCTGTGACTCCTTTTTTAGATATACAATAATCTCTGAATTCTTCAATATTCATTTTTACTATAATAAACTTGGTTGAAAAGCATCTTTGATATGCTCTATTTTTGTTTCGTTGTTTAAAAAACTTACGCCTATTATATCAAATCTCACTTCCATATCAATATCATATTCTTCGATATAAGCCTGAGTAGCAGTAATGATCAGTTTTTGTTTACTTTTAGTTACTGCTTCTTTTGGGCTTTCGAAATATTCACTTGTTCTTGTTTTAACTTCAACCACCACCAAAACGTTATTTTTTTCTGCAACAATGTCTATTTCCTTTGCACGAAATCGCCAATTGGTATTTCTAATCTTGTATGAATGATCTTTTAAAAACTGTTTTGCAACAGTTTCTCCTTTTTTTCCTGTAAGATTATGTTCAGCCATATTTTAATATATATCTTTGTAACCTTTTTGATAATATTCTGTATTATCTAAATAGTTAGGGTAAATTACTATATAAAGATAAGGAATTTAAAACATGACAAACTTTGTGTTAAGTTTATTCATATTGTTATTTTCTGCTAATTCCTATACTCAATCCTTTGAAGGAAGTATTGATTTAGTTCAGAAATCTTTATATGACACCACTTACTTCACTTATTACGTTAAAGATAAAAACATTCGTATTGATAAATTTGATTCAAATCAAAATCTAATTCAGTCGATGTTAATCAATATTGACAAAGAACAAGTTTATCTCCTTAGTCCTGAAAAAAAATTATATACTCAGCTTGAAACTCATAAAGATTATCAATCTGCTAATGATGGTTTTATCATATTAAAAACTGAAAATCATCGTATAGTAAATGGAATAAATTGTTACCAGTGGAGAGTAAAAAATATAGAAAGAAATACTGAGGTTGCTTACTGGGTTTCACAATATGATTTCTATTTTTTTGAAGATCTGGTTAAACTCATAAACAGAACGGATAAGACCTACGATTTTTTCGAAAAGATTCCTGAAACTCAAGGGTTTTTTCCCATGTTAACTGTTGAACGAACTTTACTTCGCAGAGAAAAATCTCGTATCTATGTAGCAAATATAACCAATCAAAAGCTTAACGATAATAAATTTAGTATACCTTCAAATTTTAATGAAGTAAATTATTAAAATTCAAACACAATCTCTTTCTCTTCAATTTCAATTTTTGCTTCGTTCCCTAAAATAAGTGCAAAATTATTTTCAATATGCCCCATCGGAAAATTATAGCATACAGGGTAATTATATTCTTCAACAGCATCACGTATTATTTCATAAGCAGTTTTTCCAAAAGGCACCTGATTGTCGTTCATATCAGTCATGCCACCTACAATTAGAGCTTTCAAATTTTCAAGCTTTCCACTATATTTCATGTTCATCATCATACGGTCGATATGATATAAATATTCATCTAAATCTTCCAACACAAGGATTTTCCCATTTGTATTAATATCATATTGTGTTCCGGCAATACTGTAGAGCACAGATAAGTTTCCACCAATTAGTTCGCCAGTAACTTTTCCACTTCTATTAAACTCATGTCCTGTAAATTTGTAGGTGTTTTTTTTACCAAAAAGAGCTCTTTTTAGTGTTTTTACAGCTTCGTTTTCCGAAGTATCCTTCGGAAAATTAAATGGCATGGTTCCATGAATTGTTTTAACTCCTAAATTCTGATTTAAATGTGCATGCAGTGCTGTAATATCGCTATATCCAACCAGCCATTTAGGATTTTTCATGAATGTTGAAAAATCCAGAAGCTTTAATGTTTTCACCGATCCATATCCACCACGTGCACAAAAAATAGCTTTTATCTCAGAATTGTCCATCATGTATTGTAAATCACTGGCACGCTCCTGATCTGTTCCTGCAAACTGACGATCTTGATTAAATAAATTTTTGCCTAACTCAACCTGCAAACCCCAACGTTCAAATACTTTGATTGAAGCTTCAATCTCATTCATATAAATTTTACGTGCCGGAGCAACAATTCCAATCTTATCTGCTTTTTCTAAACTTTTTGGAGTAATCATTTCAAATACATTTAAATCTATGTAAAACTAAGCATTAATTATAT
>CAZPMA010000097.1:0-11018 GCA_964587535.1 uncultured Bacteroidales bacterium | reverse complement strand
GAAACACATGAAATTTTATTTCATTAGTGTTTCGAGAATCCACGAACAACTAAAAAGTATTTTTAAGTTGTTCGGGACACACGACCACTTGATTAAAGTTTAAGTATTATTTTTTTACAATTTTAATATTTTATTTTTTTCAATGAAGGATAATATTGCATCACGCTTTTTGAGTGCTTTAAGTTTTTTTTCAATTCTCATGGCATGAGATCTTGAAGAAACTTCCCATGTATGAATTATTTTCCAAGGGATTTTAGTTTTGGTACTTTTATTATACCCCTTATTATGACTTTCCAATCGTTTATTGATATTTTGAGTTTGTCCAATATAAAAACTTTGGTCTTTTTCAGAAATCAAAATGTAAACAAAATAGTTCATAACAACAAAAGTAAAAGCTGTCCTTATGACAGCTAAAAAAACTTTGTCGGGGTGATCCGACTCGAACGGACGACCACTTGCACCCCATGCAAGTACGCTAGCCAACTGCGCCACACCCCGATCATAATATTATTAACTATCAGGAATTTAGCATGTAAGCATGTCTTCCGATAGTATTTGGGATGTACTACATCCCGAAGGTTGTACAAAAGTAATCATGAAATTTTATTCTGCAAATGTTTCTTATTTTAAAATATGGTATATTTATTGTTTAATCAGAAATAAGAAATTAAAATAGTTATATCCCTTGTTAAGTAAATAATAATTAAAAAAAGATAAAATGGCATTATTTAAGTCAATGGACAATTTAGGAGAAAAAAAGAGCGATATAAAAACCAGCTCTCAAGTTGAAAAAGTAAAATGTTTAATAATTGGTTCAGGTCCTGCTGGTTATACGGCTGCAATTTATGCTGCCAGAGCAAATTTAAGTCCGGTTTTATATGAAGGATTGGAGCCTGGTGGACAATTAACAACAACAACAGAAGTTGAGAATTTTCCGGGTTATCCGGAAGGAGTTACAGGTCCTGTTATGATGGAAGATCTTAAAAAGCAAGCAGAAAGGTTTGGAACTGATATCAGATTTGGATTAGCTACGGCATCAGATTTAAGTCAAAGACCATTTAAAGTAACTATCGATAATGAGAAAGTAATTGAAGCTCAAACTTTAATTATTGCAACAGGAGCAACAGCAAAGTATTTAGGTTTAGAATCTGAGGAGAAATTTAAGGGACAGGGAGTATCAGCATGCGCAACTTGTGATGGATTCTTTTATAAAGGAAAAGATGTTGCTGTAGTTGGAGGTGGAGATACTGCTGCAGAAGAAGCTACTTACCTGGCTGGAATATGTAATAAAGTATATTTAATAATTCGTAAAGATTATATGCGGGCTTCGAAGGTTATGGTTGAGCGCGTAATGAATACTCCAAACATTGAGGTTCTTTTCGAGCATAATACAAAAGAAATTGTTGGTGATATGAGTGGAGTAACAGGTGTAGTTCTAACAAATGGCAAAGGGGAAGAAGTAAAAAAAGACATTCATGGTTTCTTCGTTGCGATAGGACATAAGCCTAACTCGGATATTTTTAAAGATTACCTTGATACTGATGAAGTTGGATATATTTTGACCGATCCGGGATCGTCAAAAACAAAAGTGCCTGGAGTTTTTGCTTGTGGTGATGTTATGGATCCACATTATCGTCAGGCTGTTACTGCAGCCGGATCAGGATGTAAAGCTGCTATAGATGCGGAAAGATTTTTAGCTTCGCAAGGATAATAAAATTAACAAATTAGTATAAAAAAACATCCGTTGATTTCAACGGATGTTTTTATTTTATCTAAGTTGCAGGTCTATACCGGAGCAATTGAATCTGCTTGATATTCACCATTAATTAGTTTTTTATGAACTGCTTTAAATGCATTGATTGTATATTCAACATCTTCTAATGTATGCATAGCAGTTGGAATAAGTCTCAATAATAATTGACCTTTAGGAATAACAGGATAAACAACAATAGAACAAAATACATTATAATTCTCTCTTAAATCCATAGTAATATTTGTTCCTTCAGGAATACTACCAGATAAATAAACTGGAGTAACAGGTGATTCTGTTACACCAAGGTTAAATCCGGCTTCTTTCAAGCCTTTTTGTAAAGCATTAACGACTGTCCAAAGGTTTTCTCTTAATTGCTTTTGAGTTTTTAGTAATTCCAATCTTTTTAAAGATCCAATTACTAAAGGCATAGGTAATGATTTTGCAAAAGTTTGAGATCTCATATTATATCTCAAGAAATTAGTTACTTCTTCAGTTGAAGCTACAAAAGCACCAATTCCAGCCATTGCTTTTGCGAAAGTTGCAAAATAGATATCAATACCTTCTTGAACTCCTAAATGTTCTCCAGAACCAGCTCCAGTTGCACCCATAGTTCCAAAACCGTGAGCATCATCAACTAGTAATCTGAATTCATATTTATCTTTTAAAGCAACAATTTCTTTTAATTTACCAAGGTCTCCTGCCATTCCAAAAACACCTTCAGTAACAACTAATATACCACCACCGGTTTTTTCAACAATCTTAGTGGCAAAGCCAAGCATTTTCTCAAATTTATCCATTTCGTTATGAGCATAAACGAAACTTTTTCCACCTTTAGCTTTATGTAAGAAAACACCATCCATGATACATGCATGAGATTCAGAGTCATAAACGATCACATCTTTTCTTGTTGCAAATGCATCAATTATTGAAACCATTCCCTGGTAACCATAATTTAATAAGAATGCATCATCTTTACCAACAAACTCTGCCAGTTTATTTTCCAACTCTTCATGTTTGTTTGTTTGTCCAGACATCATACGAGCGCCCATTGGATATGCTAAACCATATTCCTGAGCTGCTTCAGCATCTGCTTTTCTAACTTCTGGATGATTGGCCAATCCAATATAATTATTTAAACTCCAGGTTAAAACCTCTTTTCCTCTGAATTTCATTTTAGGATGAATTTCACCTTCAAGTTTTGGAAATGAGAAATATCCATGAGATTGCTTCATGTGCTGACCAATAGGTCCCATTCTCTCTTCTATTTTTTTGAATATATCCACGATAATAAGTTTTTATTATTAATTCATAATTTGGCACAAAAGTACGTTTTTTTAAAAAATTAGCAAATCGATCAAAATAAATAAAATAAATAATACGTTAAGTATAATTAAATTTTAGGATTTTAAACTAAAATTGTACATTTGCAAAATGTTTAAAAAAATGAAAAGAATAATACCCCTAATATTACTGGTTGTGGTAGTTTCCTCGTGCAAATACGAGAAATTATTAAAAAGTCGTGATTATAAGTTAAAATATCAAAGTGCTTTGAATTATTATGCTAAAGAAGATTTTATCAGAGCAGATGGGCTTTTCGAGCAACTTAAACCTATTCTAAAAGGCACTATGCAAGCTGATACGGTTTACTTTTATAGTGCTTATTGTAACTATAATCAAGGAAGTTATTTATTAGCTTCGCATTATTTCGATGAGTTTAGAAAATTGTTTGGTAATAGCCCATTCTCAGAAGAAGCTTTTTATATGTATGCATATAGTACCTATAAATTATCACCTAGAGCTTCACTTGATCAGACATATACCAATAATGCCATAGCTTTATTCAGTTTGTATCTTTCTAAATATCCGAATACAGACAAAAAAGCGGAAATAAATGAAATTATTATCGAGTTGCGTAACAAGTTGATAGAAAAATCGTTTAAAAGTGCAAGTCTGTATTATAACCTTGAAGCGTATAATGCAGCTATTATTGCTTTAAATAATTGTCTTGATGAATATCCGGGCAGTAAATATAAAGAAGAGATAATGTTTTTAATTTTAAAATCGAAATTTCTTCTTGCTGAAAATAGTGTTCCTGAGAAAAGAATTGAAAGATATCAATCAACTGTTGATGAATATTATGCATTCTGGGGAGAATTTCCGGAAAGTGAACACGCAAAAGAAGCTAAACGAATGTTTGAGAAATCAGAATCAATATTGAAAAATTAATTTACTTTAATAATAAAAGAGGAATGGATTATAAAAAGACAAAAGCTCCTGCTACAACAATTACACGTAACTTGAATCATATCGACCAAGCTACTGGTAATATTTACGAAACTGTTGCCATAGTTGCTAAAAGAGCAAATCAAATAAGTAGTGAGTTAAAGGAAGAGTTAAATCGTAAATTAGAAGAATTTGCTTCTTATACTGATAACTTAGAAGAAGTGTTTGAGAATAGAGAGCAAATTGAAATTTCAAGATTTTATGAAAGACTACCAAAGCCTACATTGATTGCAATGCAGGAATTTATGGATGATCAGGTTTATTTTAGAAAACCAGATGCTGAAGAAATTAATGGATAGCATTAAAAATTAGCTTATGAAGCTAAAAGGTAAAAATATTTTATTGGGTGTAACCGGAGGAATAGCGGCTTATAAGGCTGCTATTCTTGTAAGGTTGCTGGTAAAAGAAGGAGCACAAGTAAAAGTCGTAATGACAAAGCTGGCTAAAGAATTTATTACTCCGCTTACCCTTGCTACATTATCTAAAAACCCAATATTAGTTGAATTTTTTGATCCTGAAAATGGTCAATGGAATAGTCATGTAGATTTGGGGTCGTGGTCAGATCTATATTTAATTGCTCCTGCTACGGCAAACACAATGGGAAAAATGGCTCATGCAATAGCCGATAATTTATTAGTTACCACGTATCTATCAGCAAAGTGCCCTGTAATGATTGCACCTGCTATGGATCTTGATATGTATAAACATCCGGCAAACCTTAAAAATATTGAAATTCTAAAATCATATGGAAATATGATTGTGGAAGCCGAAAGTGGTGAACTTGCCAGTGGATTGGTTGGAAAAGGAAGAATGGCTGAGCCTGAAACAATTACTCAAAATGTTATTGACTTTTTTGAGTCAAAAAAAAAACTAAAATCTAAAAAAATTCTTGTAACTGCTGGCCCAACTTATGAACCTATTGATCCCGTAAGGTATATTGGTAATCATAGCTCTGGGAAAATGGGATATGCCATTGCTGAAGAACTAGCTTATCAGGGTGCAGATGTTATCCTTGTATCAGGTCCAACTAACCTTACTTTAAAAAATAATTCAATCACTTTAATAAATGTTCAAACTGCTGATGAAATGTACCAGGCTTCCATCAGTAAATTTAATGATTGCGATGCAGCAATTATGTCGGCAGCAGTTGCCGATTATAAGCCTAAAGATCAGTTTGATAAAAAGGTAAAACGTACAAGTGATAATATGAATATTGTTCTTGAACCAAATAAAGATATTGCTGCGGAATTAGGAAAAATAAAAAAACAAAATCAAATTTTGGTAGGTTTTGCATTAGAAACGAATGATGAGTTTGAGAATGCAATAAAGAAAATTAATAATAAAAATTTAGATTTTATCGTTTTAAACTCGCTTAAAGATCGCGGAGCAGGTTTTGGTGTAGATACTAACAAAATATCTATAATTGATTCATCTGGGAAGAAAGATGATTTTGAAGTAAAACCCAAAAGCGAAGTTGCTAAAGATATTGTTAATGAACTTATAAAAAGATTATCAGATTAAATTATTCATTATGATAAAGAAAATAGCATTTCTCATAATTACAATATTAATTTTTGATCATATTATTGCGCAAGAATTAAGATGCAATATTCAAGTTAATTCTTCTCAAATTCAAGGAACTAATAAGCAAGTATTTCAAACACTTCAGAATGCTATGTATGAATTTATGAATAATACTGTATGGACAGGTCACGTGTTTTCAAATGAAGAACGTATCGAATGTAACATGGTATTTAATATTCAGGAGCACAATGGTGATGAATTTAAAGGAAGCATTCAGGTACAATCAAGACGACCTGTTTATAACACATCATATAACACAACAATTTTAAATTTTAAAGATGATGATTTAAAGTTTAATTATGTGGAGTTTGAAGCTTTGGAATTTAATATTAGCGAACATCGCTCTAACCTTACTTCGATCTTGGCTTATTATGCCTATATAATTATAGGACTTGATTACGATACTTTTTCATTATATGGTGGAACAGAGTTTTTTCAGAACGCAGAAAGGGTTGTTACAAATGCAATAAATGCTCCTGAAACTGGGTGGAAAGCTTTTGAAAGTAGAAAAAACAGATATTGGTTGGTAGAAAACATTTTGAATGACAGGTACAGAAGCATTCGGGATTTTTTATATCGATATCACAGATTAGGCCTTGATGTAATGGAAAGTAAAGATGCAAAAGGTAGAAGCGAAATAGCTGAAACCCTTAGACTATTGCAAAAGGTTTACCGCCAAAAACCAGATCCTTATTTATTCTATTACGATTTAATACTTGGAGCTAAAACTGATGAGCTGGTGAATGTGTTTTCTGAATCATTTATGACTGAAGCTGATGAAGTATATAAAATCCTTGTGGAAATTGATCCAACCAGAAATGAAAAATACAAAAAAATAAAGGAACAATAAGGATATCTTTCTATTTTTAAGATTGTATTAAAAGAATTTTTCATAATTTTTTTTTAGTAAGTTTGTATTATAACTGAATGATAATTATTTTATATGCTCCAATCTATAAATATTCAGAACTACGCACTAATCAATGAGTTAGAGATTGATTTTAACAAAGGGTTAAATATTATTACAGGAGAAACAGGTGCTGGAAAATCTATTTTATTAGGTGCTTTGTCTTTAATCCTAGGACAAAGAGCAGATACCAGCGTTTTAAAAGATAAATCAAGAAAATGTTTTGTTGAAGCACGATTCATAGTAGATCATAATGTAAAAACATTTTTTCAAGAAAATGATTTGGATTATGATGAATTAACAACCATCAGGCGAGAGATTACAGACAATGGAAAGTCAAGAGCTTTTATTAATGATACTCCGGTAAATCTAAATGTTTTAAAAGATTTTAGCTCTTATTTAATTGATATTCACTCTCAACATCAAAGTTTACTTTTAGAAGACGATAATTTTCAATTATCACTTGTTGATTCTTTTGCCAGTCATGAAAGTTTATTAGATGAATATTCTGAGAATTTTGAAGCATATAATATTTTAACAAATGAATATCAGAAGCTTATAAATAATGCAGATAAAGCTAAAGCAGATTTAGATTATTTTCAGTTTCAATTTGACCAGCTTGAAGCCTTAAAGCTAATTGATGGAGAACAGGAAAAACTTGAAGAAGAATTAGAGCAGTTAAACCATGCAGAAGAAATAAAGCATAACCTATCGAGTGCAAATTTTCTATTATCTGGCGAGGATATATCAATTATAAATCATCTTAAACAAACTAAAAACGCAATACAAACTATCTCAAAATATCTAAAAGAAGGAGATGACCTAATAAGCAGAATCGAATCCTCTTACATTGAGTTGCAGGATATTGACAATGAGATTGAATCATTAAACGAAAAAATAGAACACGATCCTGCAAGAATAGAATTTATTCGTGAACGTTTAGATAATGTTTATGGTTTAGAACAAAAACATAAAGTATCATCAATTAGGGAACTTTTGCAGATTAAAGATGATTTATCAAATAAAGTTGAATCAATCAATTCTTACGATTTTAAGACTGACAAACTTAAAAAACAGCTTGATGAGTTAGTTCAAGAAATGCAAAAACAAGCAGATCAAATATCTTTAAACAGAAAAAAAATAATTCCTGTAATCGAAAATAAGGTTATTGAAATATTAAAGCAACTTGGAATTCCAAATGCTGCATTTAAAGTTGAACAACTTAAAAGTGATGCCTTTTTATCAACAGGAAAAGAGTACATAAAGTTTTTATTTTCTGCGAATAAGAATGTAGCTTTAGAAGAACTTTCAAAGGTAGCATCAGGTGGTGAAATTTCCAGGTTAATGCTAAGTATTAAATCTTTAATTGTTGAAACTAAAACGCTTCCTACAATAATATTTGATGAGATAGATACAGGAACATCAGGAGAAATAGCCGATAAAATGGGATCTATTATTAAAGCAATGTCACAAAAAATGCAGGTAGTTAATATTACACATTTACCACAAATTGCCAGTAAAGCAGATTTTCATTATCTTGTATACAAAAAAGATAATCGCGAAACAACAAATACCTATATAAAACTCTTAGATAAGGAAGAAAGGATTAGTGAAATAGCAAAAATGCTAAGTGGAGAGCAACTAACCGATGCTGCAATTCAGAATGCAAAAGTGCTATTAGCTAAATAGATACAATTCTTTAAAAAAAATAAGTTGAACATTATTTTAACTTATTTGTCTGTAACTTGTAAAACAAAAAATATTATTATGGCTTATAATTTATTAAAAGGAAAAAAAGGAATAATATTCGGAGCATTAAATGATAAATCAATAGCATGGAAAGTAGCTGAGAAAGCTTACGAAGAAGGTGCAGAGATTATTCTGACAAATGCCCCTTTTGCGTTAAGGTTAGGAGATACTGATAAACTTGCTGAAGCTTGTAATACAGAAGTTATTCCTGCTGATGCAACTAACATAAAGGACATTGAAAATCTGATTCAAAAATCAATGGAGAAGTTTGGTGGTAAATTCGACTTTATTCTTCATTCCATTGGAATGTCTCCCAACGTTCGTAAAGGTATTACTTATGATAACTTAAACTACGATTATTTTTTAAAGACATTAGACGTTTCAGCACTATCTTTTCATAAAGTTTTACAGGTGTCAAGAAAAATGGATGCTTTAAAAGATTGGGGATCAGTTCTTGCTTTATCATATGTTGCTGCTCAACGAACATTATATGGTTACAATGATATGGCTGATGCAAAGGCATTGCTTGAATCAATAGCACGTAGCTTTGGATATATATATGGTCGTGAAAAGAAGATCAGAATTAACACTATTTCACAATCGCCAACTCCAACAACCGCGGGCTCTGGTGTAATGGGTTTAGATGAACTGATGGACTTTGCTCATAGAATGTCTCCGTTGGGAAATGCTACGGCAGATGAATGTGCTGATTTTTGTATTTCAATGTTTTCCGATTTAACCAAAAAAGTAACAATGCAAAACATCTACCACGATGGTGGATTTTCAAGCATGGGTATGAGTAGGAGAGCTATGGCTGTATACAGTAAAAATTTAGATGAACTGTCTAATATTGACTTTAAAGATATTACTCACCGATTTGAAGAATTTTAATAAAAGAAGAGCGGTCTATAACCACACGTGGTTATAGACCGCTCTTTTAGTTTATGCTTTATTTTATTAAAACAAGAAATTCATTCCAATATATAAACCACTTGTGCCATCTCTATCGTCAGTTACAAGACCATAATCAAATGCAACAATAAAATTTTGGTTTAAAGCAAAATGAAGACCTATTCCATAACTTGTATGTAATTTATCTGTTTCCGAGTCGAAGTAATAGTCTAAATTGTTGCCCAAAACATCAGCCATTGGTATTTTGCTTTTATCCACTTCTGTTTCTTTTACAACTTTTCCAACATCTGTGAAACCACTTAAGGCAATGTATAAATTTTGATTTTTGATTACTGTTTTTAGGAATTTCCATCTGAATTCAAAATTTCCAAATGTGATTGCATCACCAACTACTCTATTTCTTAATATTCCTCTTAAGGATTTAGCGCCTCCCAATCCTTCAACTGAAACAGATGGATTATAAGAGAAATTTAAATAGGGTAGCATATAAAATGGAATGTCACCATCAATTGTTGTCTGATAGCTTAATCTATATGCAAATGATAGTCTGTTTGGTAATAAAGTAAAATACTGACGATGTGTTAATGCCAATTGAGTGTAGCTATTTTCATAGTTATCAAACAGCGATGGAGCTGTAATAATTAATATTTCAGACCATATACCTTTCATCGGGTTAGGTTCATTGTCTCTTGAATCATAAATTACACCCAATTTTAAGTAATTTATTTTTCCACCATCAGCTTCTTCTTCTGAAATGATACCCCA
Organism: uncultured Bacteroidales bacterium; assembly: GCA_964587535.1. Taxonomy (GTDB): domain Bacteria; phylum Bacteroidota; class Bacteroidia; order Bacteroidales; family UBA12077; genus UBA12077. Next base: position 1,065 of record CAZPMA010000097.1, on the reverse strand, counting down.
TTTTACATATCGATCATATAAACCGGGTACATCATCAATTGATGGTAATAATTCATCATCATCTTTACCTTTGTTTAATGCATCAATATCAACAGATCCAAGTTTATGGTTAAGATGTGCCATCCCTGCTATCCATTTAATGTTTTCTCCGATTAAATTCCCTGAGAAATCAGCAGTAAAACGAAATAGTTTTCGTTCCATTCTATAATACATTCTCGACTTATATAAATCATTATCAGAATCATCATCTTCAAATTCTGGAATATAAGCAGCCTGATATCCATTAAACCCATAAAAATCTAATGCTTGTTCAGTTAAGTAACTTAAGTCTCCTGTAATTCTAATTGGTTTATTTGGAAACATATGTTCAGAATCAAAAGCAATTTGATTTATGCCACTTCCTTTTGTTGTTCTTGAAATTTCTAAATAGATAGATTGTAAATATTCAGGATAGCTTGATGGTTTGCCATAATTATAGAAATTTACCAAACCACCATATTTAAATCCCAAATCGGAATCGTAAGCAACAACAGGAACAGCTCCAAAAGTCCATCCATCTTTTATTTTTTCTTCTTTTTCAACATTCGTTTTTAAAGAATCTTGGGCAAAAGAAAAATTAAAACTTAGGATCAGAACAAGAAATAGATTAATTGTTTTCATTCTTTGCAATTTTTAAAAACCATTAAGGTTTAGAGTAACAGTAGGGATTAATAATAAAAAACCTAATATAATTAAAATTATCATAAAAGGGGTGATCCATTTAACCCATTTTTCATAAGGAATTTTGGCAACACCAAGTACACCAATTAGCACACCAGATGTAGGGGTAATCATATTAGTAAAACCATCTCCTAATTGAAATGCAACTACCGTTGCCTGGCGCGATATTCCTATAAGGTCTGAAAATGGAGCCATAATAGGCATAGTTAAAGCTGCTTTGGCACTGCCTGAAGGGATAATAATATTTATAAATGTCTGAATTAAATACATAACTCCAATTGATCCTATTTTGCCCATTGTTTTCATCGATTGGGAAACGGAATGTAATATGGTGTCAATAATTTT
>CAZPMA010000096.1:0-11113 GCA_964587535.1 uncultured Bacteroidales bacterium | reverse complement strand
CTTCAAATTCACCCTGATTACTAAACAAAGGTGTATTTACCATATTAGGAATATAAGCAGGCGAACAAGATGAAAGAACTCCTAATGCTGAATATATTATAACTATGTATAATACGTTCATTTTTGATTTCTTTATATTCATTATTCCCATTTTAAAACAGATTTTATAAATTAAAAACTTCTAAGACATAACTTATTCATTATTAACTCTAATACAATTAACGGAATATTTATTATTATATCAATATTTAGCTATTTTTATTGATAAACAATATTAAGAATAAGGCGTAAAAAATTTAAGCAAGAAAAGAAAAATAATTAAGAGATTAGTTTATACCATCTAAATCTTTCTTTAAAACTTGAATAGCCAACTGATAATCATTTAAATTTTCATCTTTAATCGGATTAACTGGTGGCGCCTTAACTGTTAATGGATTAATTGGTTGATTATTTTTCCACATTCTAAAATCCAAATGTGGACCTGTGGCATATCCTGTGCTACCTACATAGCCTATAATATCGCCCTGTTTAATTCTCTGTCCAACCTTTATTCCTTTTGGATATCTTGATAAATGATTATATCCTGTAGTATACACACTATTATGCTTTACTTTAATATAATAACCGGCCGATTTAGTAAACCCTTTTTTAATTACTGTACCATCACCAATAGAATGTATTGGAGTGCCTTTGGGAGCAGCATAATCTACTCCACGATGCGGCCTGCGAATCTTTAATATTGGATGCAATCTGCTATTTGAATATCCAGAACTAATTCGCGAAAATTTTAAAGGAGCCTTTAAAAACTGTCTTCGCAAACTTTTACCATTTTCATCAAAAAAGCTTTCAACACCATCCTGTTTATAATTATATGCCAATAACTCAGTCCCTTTATGATAAAAGCTAGCCGCATATATATTACCTATTCCTATGGCAATACTATCAACATATTGTTCATCATAAATTACCTTGAACTTATCTCCTTCTTCCAATCCAAAAAAATCAACTGTCCAGGCATATATTTCCGATAAGCGGTTTGCCATCATCGGATCAATATTATTTTCTATCATTGTTGACCATAATGATGACGACACAGTACCTGAGCATGTTTTTTTAACATTTACAATTTCCTTTTTACCTAAATATGCACTAGGAGATTCTGCTATGCTAATTTTTAGAAACTCTGTAGCACTATGTTTATAAACAAAGTATTTTAATGTATTTGTACTGTCTTTTGAATAATATAATCTATAATTATTCCCTGCCTTAATTCTTCTTATATCAAAAATTTCTGCAGATCGCCTTGTTGCTTTCTCCACAATTTGACCATCCACGCCAGCTTCATAGAGCAGTTTTGCTAAATTATAATTTCTTCTAATTCTATTTTGAACTATCTGAAACGAATCTACTGTAATATTATACTCTTTTTTTATATCATTATAAATAATATTGTGATCTATTCCAACTGCATAAACATTCTTATTTCTCCTTACTATACTGCTTTCAGAAGGTTTATATATAGCTGCCAGAATAACAATTACAAAAAATAAACTAAAAACCGTAATTCGTTTAACATGCATATTATTAAGTATTTGGGTCGAAATTAAAAAATATATATCTTAAATTCAAACATTTACGCTTTTATTCTCTCGAATCCTCTACCGTAAACACCCATTACACTATTTACAGATATAAAAGCATCAGGATCGATCTGTTTAACAATTCTAAGTAAATCGTTAGATTCCTGCTTTTTAACCAAGACCATTAAAATTTTTGACTCTTGTTTTGTATACCATCCAGTACCATCAATTAAAGTTATTCCCCGATTAATGCCAGTTGATATATTTTGAGCAATTTCTTCATATTTCCTTGAAAAAATAAATACCTGAACTGTTCTTTTGGCACCAGTTAGTACCAGATCAATAGTATAAGCAGTAATTGCCATAGTAACATAACCATACACAATCTTTTCTAATGATTTAAATATTAAAAATGAAGATGAAATAATAATCACGTCTGCATATAATATAATTTTACCAGGGCTAATATTTCTATATTTATTAATTATCATAGCGATAATATCAGTTCCTCCGGTGCTCCCACCTTGACTAAATACTACACCTACACCAACACCAGCTAAAATCCCACCTATTACCGATGACATAAAATTCTCAGTTACAATAGGTTCTTTGATCACACTTTGTAAAATAGAGAAAAATAAAGTTAACGTAAGCGTTGCAAATATTGTTTTAATCCCAAAACTTTTTCCTAAAACCTTCATACTTACGATTATTAAGATTCCATTAATAAGTAGGTAAGGTATCCAAACAGGTATTTCTGTGGCGTAAAATATTAATGTAGCCACACCAGTTATGCCGCCTCCTGTAATTTCTGCCGGAATAAGAAAAGCTGTCCAGCCAAGAGCATTAATAAAAAGACCTATAACAATTATTATATAGGCCTTTATGTTTTTCATGATTTTTTTCATTATAAAGATCAGTAATTAAACTACAATGTTAATAATCTTTTTTGGAACAAAAATGACTTTTTTAGGCGTTTTTCCTTCCAACCACTTTTGTGACATTTCGTGACCTAACACTTTCTCTTCTGCAGCCTTCGCACTAATATCTAAAGGCAATTTTATTTTAAATCTCATTTTGCCATTAAAAGAAACAGGATATTCATATTCACTTTCTATTAAATACCTTTCTTCATATTTTGGGAATTGAGCATAATTTATGCTTATCTTATTTCCTAAAGCAAACCATAATTCTTCTGTAATATGAGGTGCAAATGAAGATAGTAATATAGTCAGTGGTTCTAAAATGTCCTTTTTATTGCATTTTAAATCTGTAAGTTCATTTACACAAATCATAAATGCGCTTACTGAAGTATTAAATGAAAACCTTTCAATATCTTCCTGAATCTTTTTAATTGTTTTATGCAAAATTTTAAATTCATTATCGGATGGTTTATCTTCTGAAATGCTAAAATTATTTTCTTGATCATGGAATAATCTCCAAAACTTACGCAGAAACTTGTGCACGCCATCAATACCATTTGTATCCCAAGGTTTTGACATCTCTAGTGGGCCTAAAAACATTTCGTACATACGCAAGGTATCAGCACCATATTTTTCTGCAATATCATCTGGATTTACCACATTGTAATATCTCTTTGACATTTTTTCAACTCCCCAACCACATATGTATTTTTCATCTTCAAGAATAAATTCGGCATTTTTAAATTCAGGTCTCCATTTTTTAAATTCTTCAATATCTAAAATATCATTACTAACAATATTTACATCTACATGAAGCTCAGTGGTTTCATATTCATCTTTCAGATTTAATGAAACAAATTTATTGGTACCATTTATTCTATATACATAACTCGAACGCCCTTGAATCATTCCCTGGTTAACAAGTTTTTTGAATGGTTCCTGCTCACAAACAATACCAATATCAAATAAAAATTTGTTCCAGAAACGTGAATATATTAAATGGCCTGTAGCATGCTCAGTACCTCCAATATATAAATCCACATCTCTCCAGTACTCATTCGCCTCTTTTGAGACTAAAGCACTATCATTTCTTGGATCCATATATCTTAGATAATACGCTGAAGAACCTGCAAAACCTGGCATTGTACTTAATTCGAAAGGATAACCATCTTTCGTTTTCCAATTTTTCGCTCTTCCTAAAGGTGGTTGTCCATCTTCTGTAGGTAAAAATTTATCAACTTCAGGTAATTGAAGGGGCAAATCGTTTTCGTCAAGCGGATAAGCAATACCATCTTTAAAATAAATTGGAAAAGGTTCTCCCCAATACCTTTGACGGCCAAAAATAGCATCTCTCAAACGATAATTAATCTTTCTATTGCCAATTTGTCTTTTCTCAACTTCTTCAATTGCCGCAGGAATAGCTTCTTTTACATCCATTCCATTCATAAATCCTGAATTTATCATTTTTCCTTCTTTAGCATCATATGATTCTTTTGACACATCACAACCTTTAATCAAGGGTATAATAGGCAAATCAAAATGCTTAGCAAAGGCATAGTCGCGACTATCATGTGCAGGAACTGCCATAATTGAACCTGTTCCATAACCGGCAAGTACATAATCACTAATCCAAATTGGAATTTCTTTTCCAGTAAATGGATTTATTGCAAATGATCCGGTAAAAACTCCGGTTATTTTTCCGGTATCAGCTAAACGTTCTCTTTCGGTACGTTTTTTAGTTGCATCAAGATATTTTTCTACTGCTTCTTTTTGTTCAGCACTAGTCACCTGAGGAACATATTGACTTTCAGGCGCTAACACCATGAAAGTTGCTCCAAACATGGTATCAGCTCTGGTAGTAAATATTAAAATATCAACTTCGTCTTCTACCGTTTTAAAATAAACTTCAGCACCTTCAGATTTTCCAATCCAATTTTTTTGCATTTCAGTTAATGATTCTGACCATGCAATATCATTTAAACCACTTAAAAGTCTTTCAGCATATGCTGAGACACGAAGTGACCATTGTTTCATCATTTTTTGTTCAACAGGATGTCCTCCTCGTTCTGAAAGTCCATCTTTAACTTCATCATTGGCAAGCACTGTTCCTAGTTCAGGACACCAGTTTACCATAGTATCTGCTAAATATGCGATTCTATAATTTAATAGTACTTGTTGTTGTTTTGCTTCATCCCAGGTTTTCCATTCATCAGCAGTAAATTCTAATTCTTCTGTACAAGCAACATTTAAACTTTTTGATCCAAGTTTTTCAAATCTTTCAATTAATTTTTCAATTGGTTCTGCCTTTTCGGTAACATTATCGTAATAATGATTAAACATTTTAATAAATGCCCACTGTGTCCATTTATAATATTGAGGATCACTGGTTTTAACTTCCCTATCCCAATCGTATGAAAACCCAATTTTATCTAATTGATCTCGATATCGTGCTATATTCTCATCAGTAGTTAATGCAGGATGCTGACCGGTTTGAATAGCATACTGTTCGGCTGGCAAACCAAACGCATCGTAGCCCATTGGGTGTAAAACATTAAAACCGTTTAATCTTTTATATCTTGAATAAATATCTGATGCAATATAACCTAAAGGATGCCCCACATGCAGTCCTGCGCCAGATGGATATGGAAACATATCTAACACATAAAACTTAGGCTTTGATTTGTCAATGTCAGCTTTATATGTTTTATTTTCATTCCAGTATTTTTGCCATTTCTTTTCTATTTCTCTGAAATTATATTCCATAATATTAAGTATAATAAAGATTAAATTTTAAAACTGCGAAATTAGGAAAAGTTTGTTAATTATAGTAATAGAATTGTATAAAGCTTGTAATGAAAAATACAGAAACAGGTATATTCAATAAATAAATTTTATACATTTGCAACTTACTGGCCCAGTAGTTCAATGGATAGAATATCAGATTTCGGCTCTGAGGGTTGGGGGTTCGAGTCCTCCCTGGGTCACTTTAGGAAAGTTCAAACCGAACTTTCCTTTTTTTACTGTATACAGCTAAAATATTCATCATTTTTTTGTATATTTATTTTCTTAATCACATGATTTATAATCTAAACTAAATTGATATGAAAAAACTATCTTTACTATTTGCGATTATAATTTTTATTGCGGTCGCCTGCCAAAATAATACTAATAGCAATAATCAAAATGAAGGAGAAACAACTGAAGGAATTGAAAATCCTGAAATCTCAAAAGAAATAAACACTCTTGATTCAATTTCAAATGAAATTGAAGACACTAAGCAACAAATAGAAGAATCATCTGAAAAGTTAGATGAATTAATTAACGAACTTTAAAATCTATATTATGAAGAATTTTAAATTGCTAAGTATCATTCTTTGTTTGTTATTTTTAATTGGCACTTCATCATTTGCTCAAGAAAGTAAAGGTAAGGGCAAAGAAAAGAATAAAAAAGAAAAAACAGAACAAGAATTAAAAAAAGAAACTAAGGAGAAAGTTTCAGATCAAACTAAAGAAGAAAAAGCAGATAAAGAAAATCCTGAAAAAGACGAAGAAAAGAAAGGTAATTCTTACGGTAAAAATAAAGGAGATCTAAAAGGAAAAGAATTTGGCCAAAAGAGAGCTGAAGAAGCAAAAATGAATAAAGAACAAAAAGAAAAAGAACTTGAAGATACCGTAGATGATGCTGAAGTAAAAGTTAAGGAGGCTAAAGAGAAGATTAAACAATCTAAAGAAAAATTAGAAAAAGACAAACAAGAAGGAACAATAACTGAAGATGAATATAAGGAAAAGGAAAAAAAGATTAAAGAAGCCGAAGAAGGAATTAGTGATCTTGAAGAAAAAATAAAGAAATCTAAGAAAACGGAAAAAGAAGAGAAAGAATTAAAAGAAGTAGAAGAAGAAAAGAAATAATTTTTAAAATTGTGAGTCGTCCTAAAATAGGTTGACACAAAATCGACTTATTTCAGGACGGGACATTAATAATAAAAAAGGGTTTAGATACATCTAAACCCTTTTTTATGTCTACTAATACCATTTTAATTATAATTAAACAACTTTTTAATATATTCTTGATAAATCCTTATTATCTACTATAAAAAGATAGTCCATAGCTTAGGGATATGAACAATGGGTTGTCGCCCACGGGTGGCAATAAGAAAAATGAGAATTTTGACTTTGGTTTTGGTGCTAATTTGTTCATTTTTGCACTAAAACTTGAAAAATCTATATCAAAACCAAAACCTCCTGGATTAAACTGAGTGTTTGAATCTGATAATGCCGTTGTTGTGCTTGGAATCATTGGGTCGCTTGATGTCATCTCCACAGTTGTTGTTGTAAGATTTAACATTACAGATGGCTTGTATTTTATAGTTAAAGCTAAACCATTCCAGCTACTATTATCTTTAAATTTACCAAATCCAAAAGTCCAACCAAGATTAAGATTTATAGGCATGGTCATCGTCATAACTTCGACATTAGAAGTAATCGGATCTATTTTCATTTTATAACTCATTCCATAAATCAATAAATCATAACCCCATCCTATATTATAGGAATTCCATGTTGAAATCCCTGCTTTAAACTGGGGTATTTCTAAATTAATCCAACTTTGTGTTACAGACACCCCCCCACCATATCCATTTAAATCACCCATACCTTCAACGTTAACATTAAAATAAGTTCCGGTGATCATATAAGATTCGTATCTAATTTTACCTCCCCGACTTAACCATTCCTGTCTGATTGCTTCTGATGGATCAATTTGTTCTGTTTTAATTCCAATTGCAAAGTCATCATTTTCTTTTTGTAATTTATTTATATCGACATCCATTTTTTCTTGATAATCTAATGATGTATCATTTTGTTCTGCTTCTTCCCCTTCCAATAACTTTATATAAATTCTGTTAAAGTTGAAACCAACTTCAAAAACATAATTTTCACTTGGTTTTGCATTAAGATAATATGAAGTTTTAGAGCCTAACATAACACTGGCGTCTATCCTTAGCGAAGTACTAAAATCAATCGTTTCATTTATTGAAATTTCTGATCCATTCTTAAGTAACAATTCACTATTATTGATTGCTATTTTAATCTTTGTTACCGAACCTTGAAGCTTAGAAGGACGAACAAACTTTAGGTTTACGTTTTCTTGTGCATAAATTGAATTTGCAATCAACAAGAAAATAACAGATAATATTATTCTCATATTTTTTAGGTTAAATAGATAACAAAATTTACGCAAATATTAAATCATTGTCAATACTAGCAAGATAATTACAGTAATTTTAATCTGTTGATTAACGCTTTAATGTTTTTTTCTGCATTATAAATGAACCTTTAAACTTTATAAGATATATGCTTTTACATCAACAATCTATTATTTAAAATAAATTATAAAAGAATTAAATCAGACTTATATTTTAGAAAAAATGATTACTAAAAAATACAGATCATTATTACTGAACTAAAAATAATTTTATGAGCGAAGATCCTGTTCTATTATCCTTAAAATGTATTAGAATATCGTAAAATCCTGTTTTTGTACATTTAAACATAAATTTCTCGTAATATCCACCATTTATTTCATTTGTAGCAACTACTTTATCATTTTCAAGTATTTCAACAACAGCGTTTCCGGGAAAATCTCCAATATGGTTTAAAACGGTAAATTTATATAGCGAATTTTTATTAAGAGTAATGGTAATAAAATATTCGTTTTCGTATTGATTTGCACTAATTTTTTTAAGCTGAAACTGAAATTCTTTAATAAAAATATCTTTTTGAGCAAAGGCATTATTGCCTATACTCATTAAACCAACAGTTAATATCAGAACAAAAAGCTTTTTCATAGTTCTTTTATTAATAACAAACTCAATTATCTGAGAAATTCATAAAATTATCCATTAATATACTAAGATAATTAATACAAATATAACTTTTATTGTAAAATGTTAATATTTTTTTCCCATTTATCTTATTAAAACAGAAAAGGAGATGAAAACTCATCTCCTTTATCTGTTCAATTGTAAATTATTTAATCTTCAATCTTTTCAACATTTCTGGAAGAATAATTAATTTTTAAAGCACTCGCTTTTCTAAGCTCTTGTTTAACATCAACTACTATTCCCATTTTTGTTTTCTTATCTACTTTCAGCGAAACTGTCATTAGAGGGCGTTCTTTTTCATCCATCTTTTCTCTTTCAGCAGTAATAAAGTCTCTAATATTTTCAACTTTCGCAAAAGCATCGTTTAATTGGATTCTTGGCTCACTACCATATATTGCTTTATAACCAAGTGCCGGAGCACCAATATTAATTGTAGTTACAAGAGATTTACGTTCCATTTTCTTTACTTCAGTAGCACCAGGAAGTTGTTGTTCAACCATCATAGTGCTTTCGCGCAATACGGTACTTACCATAAAGAAGAATAATAACATAAATACAATATCAGGTAACGATGCAGTAGAAACCTGAGGCATTCCACCTTTTCCTTTTCTTGAGAATTTAGCCATATTAATTTCCTCCTCCGATATTTTTTGGTTCAGCTTCTGATATAATCTGAGGAATATAATCTTTTATTGCATCTCTTTTATCTTCAGGCAGGTCTTCATAAAGTTTTCCAAACCTACGCATTGATTCTTCATTACGTACTTCATTGTATGCAGCAATTAATTCATTTTGAACTTTAATATACATATCATATGATGTACCTCTATCGTTTTGCAATGAGATTATACCTTTTGACACCCTAACTTCTCCAAGAAATTCTATTTCTTCAGGCTCTCTTCTTTCCGGCAAATTGTCTTTATTCTCAGGATTCATAATAAATTCCTTTGCAGCTTCCCTAAGTTTACTAACATCCATTGGTTGTCCCTCAACTAATAGTTGATCGCCTGAATTAATCAAAACAACATAAACATTACGTTCCTTGATCACATCAGTATTATCTTCTACTGGATCAGGATTATATGGAGGCATTTGTCTGGATAAACCAGTATCAATGTCCATTGTAGTTGCTACAAGGAAAAAGATCAATAAAAGGAAGGCTATGTCTGCCATAGAACCACCGTTAATTTCGGGAGTTTCTTTTGATCTTGCCATATATTAAATTTTTAAATTGTTTAGTTTGGTTTTGAAAACCAAACTTAAATTTTATTTAAATGCTTTAGCTACTTCAGTATAAACCATTAATACAATAGCAAATAATGCTAAAATGTATATTGAGTTTATCATAGTTCCTGCATATTTTAAAACTGAAGGAACATCAAATTGAATCAAATCAGGGTTTGTGATTCCCAATAATTCAGTTGAAGATAGTAAATAAGCAATACCAATAAATACTACCAGAGCTACTATACCTATTAACCCTTTTTTTGCATTTTTAGGGTTAGTAACCATCTGAATTACAGGAAATATTACAGCTAATCCTACAGATAAACCAGTTAAGATATACGCCCATAAAATAAATACGTTTGTATATGCTGGATCACCGCTGATATCTTCACCACCTGCATAAAATAACAAAGTCATGAGTGCTGAGATGGCAAGAAGGACAATTAATAAAATCCTTAATATTTTAGTCATAATTATTATTATTTTTTAAGATTGTACTTTACTAATATATCAATTAAAGAAATTGAAGAATCTTCCATATCATTTACGATACCGTCAATTTTTGAAACAATATAATTGTAAAATACCTGAAGAATAACTGCTACGATCAAACCTGATACTGTAGTAATCAAGGCAATTTTAATACCACCAGCCACTAATGAAGGAGATATATCACCTGCAGCTTCAATTGTGTCAAATGCTTTGATCATACCAATTACAGTACCCATAAATCCTAACATAGGTGCTGTAGCAATAAATAATGATATCCAGGTAATTCCTTTTTCTAATAATCCCATTTGAACGCTTCCATATGCAACTACTGATTTCTCAACTACTTCGATACCTTCATCCATTCTATCAAGACCTTGATAGAAAATACTAGCAACAGGCCCTTTTGTGTTTCTACAAACTTCTTTTGCAGCTTCAACACCACCTTGGTTTAAAGCTTCTTCAACAGCTAATAAAAGCTTGTTTGTATTTGTTGTAGCAAGATTTAGGTAAATAATTCTTTCAATAGCAATAGCTAAACCTAAAATTAAACAAAGAAGTACTACACCCATAAATCCAGGTCCACCTTCAATAAATTTAAGTTTAATTTGCTTATGCAAAGTTCCTTTTTCTGCAACAACTTCTTCAGCAGCTACTTCTTCTGCAACTTCTTCAGCAACTGCTTCATCAACAAGAGTTGAATCCATATCAACTTCTTCCATTGATTCATCAGTCATTTCTGTAGTTGCTTCTTCAGTATCATCCTGAGCAACTGAGTAGAATGATGCTCCTAATAAAAGCATCCCAAAAACTGCTATAAATGCAAATAATTTTTTCATGGTTTGTTTTCTGTTTAAATTATTAACGATTTTTATGTTTGTAAAATTATTAAAAAATTAACTAAATTAAAATTATTGCGGAGAAAGAGGGATTCGAACCCTCGATACCGCTCCACACGGTATACACACTTTCCAGGCGTGCGCCTTCGACCACTCGGCCATTTCTCCTTCAC
>CAZPMA010000095.1:0-11220 GCA_964587535.1 uncultured Bacteroidales bacterium | reverse complement strand
TTCCCTTTTCTCTAACCCTAAAATTTACTAACGAAAAAACTAACCCTAAAAATTTTTACCTATTTATATAAACCTTTAATTTAAATGTTTTTATGCAATATGAAGACCTTTAAAATTACGCCTTCAAAACGGAGTGCAAAGGTAGTTAAGAATTAATAATCTCCAAATATTTTTTTATTTATTTTATATGATTTAAAACATATTTTCAAACAGCTGACTATATGTGGATTACAGACACTTTAAACTTTCATTTCTTTACTTTGTCAAAGGATAGTTGTTTTATAAAATTAAAATTTCATTTTTGTCAGAATGAATTTTAAAAAAATCAAAATAATATGGCTGGTAAAGTAAGTATTTTTAGGAAGTTTCCTCGCACATTCTGGATTGCAAATACAATGGAACTTTTTGAACGTTGGGCATGGTACGGCTTTTTTATGCTTTTTGCAAATTACTTAACACAATCTTCAGAGTTGGGTGCTTTAGGATTAAGCCAAACCGAAAAGGGAATAATAATGGGCGTTGGCACATTTTTACTTTATTTATTACCAACAATAACAGGAGCAATTGCTGATAAGTATGGATTTAAAAAAATGCTCTTTATTGCCTTTTTAGTTTATACTTCTGCATTTTTAATCATGCCATTATGCCAAAGTTTCTCGACAGTATTTATAGCATATATTTATTTAGCTTTGGGAGCAGCTTTATTTAAACCAATAATATCGGCAACTGTGGCTAAAACCACTAACGATGAAACATCATCTATAGGTTTTGGAATTTTCTATATGATGGTAAATATTGGAGCTTTTGTGGGCCCCCTATTTGCATTATACCTTAAAAAGCTTTCATTCCATTCGGTATTTTATATTTCATCCGCGATCATTGCATTTAATTTTATCGTATTAATATTTTATAAAGAACCTGAATCAACTAAAAAAGATGAATCATTAAAAGAATCTTTAAAAACAATATTTAAAAATATTTCTATCGCCTTCTCTGATAAAAAGTTTGTTATTTTCTTGCTAATTGTTGCCGGATTCTGGACAATGTACAATCAACTATTTTTTATGCTCACCGTATTTATCGACCAATGGGTAGATACTTCAAGCATATATAAATTTTTTGAAATTTCATGGCCCTGGATTATAAAAACATACGGAACAGATGGTAATCAAATGCAAGCAGAATTTATAACAAACTTTGATGCTTTATACATTATTATTTTTCAGATTATAGTTTCAACCATTGTAATGCGATTAAAACCATTAAGCAGTATGATCATTGGTTTTATGGTTTGTACAATTGGTATGTCATTAACTGTGCTCACTCAAAATCCTATTTTCATCTTAATTTCATTATTAATATTTGGTCTTGGTGAAATGGCAGGTTCTCCTAAAATTACTGAATATATCGGACGAATTGCTCCAAAGGATAAAGTTGGATTATACATGGGATTCTCGTATATTCCAATGGCAATAGGTAACTTATTGGCAGGTTTTATTTCTGGGTATGTTTACCAAAGAATGGCTGATAATATTACATTAGCACAAAAAGAAGCATCAATAAAAGGCTTTAATATTCCTGAAATTACCGAAGAGTTTACTAAAAATGATTATTTATCAACTTTAGCAACAAAACTAAATTTAACAAGCCAAGAACTTACAAATTATTTATGGGACACTTATCATCCTAATAAAATATGGATGGTTTTATTTAGCATAGGCTTATTTGCAGTTCTCATGCTTTTCCTTTATGACAGGTTTTTGATTCGAAAGACAAAATAAATCTTAATCCCGCATTAGTGGGATTTTTTTATGCTCCCCTATCATGTAATATATCTATTTGATATTTTTTTAGTAACTTATGTAATATTTCATTTTCAAATTCTACTAATTACTTAAACTTAAAACAATTTATAATGAAACGCATTACATTTTTATTCGCTTTACTTTTAACCTGTTTATTTGCAGGAGCACAAAGTGCAGATGAAATTATAGAAACATTTTTTGAAAATACCGGCGGAAAGGATGCATGGAATACGATACATGCTATACAAATGAACGCTAGTGTAAACGCTCCCCAGGTAGGTGAAATACCTTTAACCATATATAATGATAAAGATGGTTGTTCTTTTGTGAAAATTAATCTTCAAGGAACTGAAATGATGCAAATTGCTTTCGATGGCGAAACTGCATGGGCCTGGAATATGATGGGACAGGTTGCTGAAAAAATGGAAGCCGAGAATCTAGAAAACATGAAACGGGCCATTAAAGAATTTCCAAATCCTTTTTTAAACTATAAAGAAAATGGGTTTACTGTTGAACGTATGGAAAATGACACTATTGAAGGTACTGAATGTTTTAAAATCAAAATAACAAAAGATCCTATGCTAATTGAAGGTGTGGATGTTGAAAATATTGCCTATTACTACTTTGACACTGAAAATTATGTACCCATACTTCAAGAAAATGAAATTAAACAAGGTCAGGCAAAAGGAATGGTATCGCAAACATTCTATAGCGATTATCAGGAAGTAAATGGAGTATATTTTGCATTCTCATTTACTCAGGGTGTAAAAGGATATCCTTCACAAACTATTAATATCAAAACAATTGACATTAATCCTGAAATTGACAAATCAATTTTAGCGTTTCCCGAAGGATAAAATAAATTACACATAAAATAAATATTATGAAAGCATTAAATATCATATTGTTATTTATCGCTATAGCGATAGCTGTGCCCGCAAATTCGCAAGAACAAATTAGTCTTACCGGCGATGAACTATTTGGAACATTGCGTGCAAGACAAATTGGCCCTGCCGTAATGAGTGGAAGAATTACTGATTTAGAAGTCCATCCAACGAATGCAAAAGTATTATATGTTGGCACTGCCGGTGGTGGTGTATGGAAATCACAAGATGGTGGAGTTAATTACAATTCAATATTTGATCAGTATAATCAATCGATAGGAATTATTGCCCTTGACCCCAACGATCCTGATCACATAGTTTGGGTTGGAACAGGAGAAACATGGACTAGAAATAGTATTTCTCCAGGTGATGGACTGTATAAATCCGTAGATGGAGGAACCAACTGGAATCGTGTTGGATTTGAGAAATCTGATCACATAAGTGCTATACAAATTAATCCTAATAACTCTGATGAAGTTTTTGTCGGAGTTCTTGGTCCACTATGGGGCGATGGAGATGAACGAGGAGTTTATAAGACTTCAGATGGTGGAAAAACATGGGAGCAGCTTTTGGCAGGAAACCTATCAACAGGATGTTCTGATCTTGTAATGGACCCAAGCAATCCTAACATTTTATATGCAGCATTCTGGGAATTTAGAAGAACTGCCTATTCCTTTAAATCTGGTGGAGACAATTGTGCTCTTTACAAATCGACTGATGCCGGTAAAAGCTGGAATAAAATTCACAATGGTTTTCCGGAAGGAAACCTTGGCCGAATAGGTATTGGAATAGCCAAAACAAATCCAAATGTTTTATATTCGGTAATTGAAGCCGAGGACAGAAGTAAATCGGGAATCTATAAATCAGAAAATGGAGGAGAAAGCTGGGAACATCTAAATAAAGATTTTGAACTGGCAGTAAGACCATTTTATTTTTCAAGAATTGTTGTTGATCCAAAAGATGAAAATGTTGTAGCTAAATGTGGATACATAGGTGCAATAAGCAGAGATGGCGGTAAAACGTTTAAAAATCTTGGCAATCAACACCCTGACATCCACGACATTGCATTTAATATAAATAATTCAGATATTATTTACACTGGAACTGACGGTGGTGTTTATCGTTCTTATGATGGTGCCATCACATTTGATATGGTAAATAACTTACCTGTTTCACAATACTACCATGTAAGTATTGATAATGAAGAACCCTATAATGTTTATGGTGGATTACAGGATAACGGATCGTGGTACGGACCTTCTGAAAGTCCGGGTGGAGTTGAAGCTCGCGACTGGCATCCTATAGGCGGTGGCGATGGCTTCAGAGCATTTAAGCATCCTACAAAAAACATTATCTATTCAGAAGTATATAATGGTGAAGGTATTTACAGATATGATTTAGACCATAATATTATTAACAGTATTCAGCCTTTCCAAAGTGAAGGAGAAGAAAAATTCAGATATAACTGGAATACGGCACTTCAGGTAAGTCCAAATAACCCAGACAGAGTTTATGTTGGCAACCAATATTTATTTAAGTCAGATGACATGGGTGATACATGGGAAAGAATCTCACCGGATTTATCTACTAACGATCCAGCAAGACAAAACCAATCAAGCTCTGGAGGTGTTTCTGTAGATAATTCAGGTGCAGAAATAAATACAACTATATTTACAATTGCCGAATCACCACTTGATGAAAATCTGATATGGGTAGGAACTGACGATGGAAATGTTCAAATTACTTTAGATGGAGGTAAAAACTGGTCAAATGTTATTACAAACATCCCAAACTTGCCTGAAAAAACATGGTGCAATCATATTGAAGCTTGTAATTTTGATAAAGGAACAGCATACGCAATTTTTGATGGACACTACTCAAACGACAAAACTCCTTATGTTTACAAAACAGCAGATTTTGGTAAAACATGGAAATCAATAGCAACAAACGAGATTAGCACATTTGCACGCCACATTAAAGAAGATTACATCAACAAAGACATTCTTTATCTTGGCACAGAAATGGGGTTGTATATTACATTAGACGGTGGTAAAAAATGGATTAAGTTTACTAACAATATGCCATCAGTTCCAGTTCATTACATTGCCTTACACCCTAAAAAACATGATTTAGTTTTAGCAACACACGGACGAGGAATTATTATTATTGATGATATCAGTCCGTTACGTCAGATAAATCAGGAAATGTTGCAAGAAAATGTGTATTTTTTCGAAACAAAACCAACTGTTATTTGGGAGCAAGGGTCATTTGGCGGTAGCAGCACTCCATCTCAATTTGTTGGTATGAACCCAAGTAATAGTGCAAAAATTATTTATTATCTGAAAAAGCGACACACTTTTGGGAAAATGACTATTGAGATTTTCAATAGCAAAGATGAATCTGTAGGTTTTGTTGATGCCAGCAAGAAAAAAGGTATCAATGTTGTAAACTGGGATTACACAAGAAAACCACCAAAAGCTGCAAAAGGAAAAATTAGCAGAAATGGAATCTTCATGGGAACTCAGTTACCTGCCGGTGAATATAAGGTAGTAATGATAAAAGGGAAAGAAACTTTTGAGTCAAAAATCAAATTAATCTACGACCCAAATACACCTTTAACAAAAGAAGAAAGAAAACTAAAGGAAGATCTAGTAAATAAGTTATATAAGATTACTGAAGATTTAGCTTACTTAGTATATCAAATTGATGAAACAATTAACTATACCGAGAATATTGATTTTGGTAATAATAAGACAAAGAAATCAGCAGATGCTTTGGTAAGTGAATTAACCAAGCTTAAAAAGACGCTTGTTGTTACTACCGGTGACATGTATGTACAATCAGCTGATCCTGAATTAAAAGAGCGAATCTGTATTTTATATAATTTAGTAACAGGCAATACTGCTAAGCCTTCAAATACGCATTTAAATAATTATATGATACATAAAAAGGAATATGAAGCTGCAGTTGAAAAATTTGAGTCAATCCAAAAAAATCAGTTTGCAAAAATAGAAAAATACGCAGAAAAGAATTCTTTAACACCTATCTCGCTCAAGAATTACAATGATTTTTTAAATGAGTAGCTAATTTTATATGTTTATATTAATCCCGCTTTTAGCGGGATTTTTTTATGCTATTAACATATAACAAAATAAAAAAAGAGCCTCAATTTCTTGAGGCTCTCTGTGGTGCCACCAGGAATCGAACCGGGGACACACGGATTTTCAGTCCGTTGCTCTACCAACTGAGCTATGGCACCGTTTTTTGCTCAATTGCGAGTGCAAATATAACCGAAAAATTCCTTTTACAAAATATTTTTTACCAATTTTTAAAAAAAGTTAAACATCATAATTCTTTTTATGTTTTATTATTTTGAAAGCTAGTTTTTTATACTTTTGCAGCAGATACAAAAAAGACGATGGATTACGAGAGTTTTACACTGGAGAACGGGATAAGAATCATTCATTTACATTCAAATTCAGCTGTTGGGCATTGTGGAATTATTATCAATGCAGGATCGAGAGATGAAGAAGAAAATGAACATGGAATGGCTCATTTTATTGAACATGCCATATTTAAAGGAACAAAAAAACGTAAGGCATATCACATTCTTAGCAGACTGGATGATGTAGGGGGTGAAATAAATGCATACACTACAAAAGAAGAAACTACTATACACACTTCATTTTTAATAAATGATTATGAACGTGCTATGGAGTTGATTTCTGATATAACTTTCAATTCAATATTTCCAAGCAAAGAATTAACACGTGAAAAGGAAGTAATTATTGAAGAAATTAAATCGTACAAGGATGATCCGGCAGAATTAATATTTGACGACTTTGAAGAATTAATTTTTAAGGATCAACCTTTAGGAAAAAATATTCTTGGAAATGCAAAAGATTTACGCCGATTTACAAAAAAGGATATTGAATCATTTCTAAAAAAGAATTACCATACTGATGATATGGTTCTTTGTTCTGTTGGTAATATTTCTTTTTCTAAATTTAAAAAATTAGCAATTAAATATTTTGGGCAAATACCAGCTAATCCCAGAGTAAAAGAACGTACAAAAATTGAAAACTATACACCACAAACAAAAATTATTAAAAAGAAAACTCATCAAACACATTGTATAATTGGAAATATAGCATATAATGCCAATGATGATAAAAAAGTGGTGTTAACACTACTTGATAATTTGTTAGGCGGGCCCGGATTAAATTCCAGGCTAAGTTTACTTTTACGTGAAAAATATGGATATGCATATCATGTAGAGTCAAATTATTCGCCTTACAGTGATACGGGCGTTTTTTCAATCTATTTTGGTACAGATAAAGAAAATTTCAATAAATGTATAAAGCTTATAAAAAAGGAGTTTGAAACTTTACGAACCAAAAAGTTAGGGATTGTGCAATTAAAAAAAGCAAAACGCCAATTGTTTGGTCAGATAGCTATTAATTCAGAAAATAATGCCAATCTATTGTTAGGTATGGGGAAAAGCTTTTTGCTTTTTAATAAAGTTGATAATTTACAAAGAATAAAAGATAAAATTGAAGCTGTCACTGTTGATGACATTCAAAAGGTTGCCAATGAAATTTTGGATTTCGATAAAATGTCAATGTTAGTTTATCAATAAAAGCAATTAAAGTTAAGAGTGTTTTAGTGCCTAAAGTTTTTGAAAGTTTCTAGGAATTTTAGTTCACTTTAGTCACTTATAAACTTAAATCAAAAGGTTACATAATATTATATTTGCAATAAATATTCTTAATAGCAATCACATTAAGTAAAACATGTCCGATTTCTTTTTTAACATAGAACAATATATTTTAGATCACTCTGATAAGGAAGATAATGTATTACAAGAATTAAACAGAGAAACTAATTTAAAAATTCTTCGCCCGCGAATGCTTTCAGGACATTTGCAAGGGAAGATTCTTGAAATGATCAGTAAAATGATTCAGCCTGAAAAAATCCTTGAACTAGGAACATATACTGGCTACTCAGCAATTTGCCTGGCAAAAGGCATGAAAGAAAATGGCACATTGCATACTATTGAGATTAATGACGAGCTAGAAGATTTTATTTTAAAATACTTTAAAAAAGCCGGGATCGAAAATAAAGCTATATTGCACATAGGTGATGCTAAATCAATAATAAAAAAAATCAACGAAAAGTTTGATTTGGTTTTTATTGATGCCGATAAAAGAGAGTATTTAATTTACTACAATACAGTATTTGACTATGTTAATACAGGTGGTTTTATTTTAGTGGACAATGTATTATGGAGTGGTAAAGTTATAGAAATGGAAACCCCTGATGATGAATACACAAAAGGAATTTTTGATTTCAACAATTTTATTAAGAATGATGAACGCATTGAAAAGGTAATACTCCCACTTCGCGATGGTCTTACACTAATTCGCAAAAAGTAATTTACTCAGCAGCATCATGTTTACTAAGCTCTTCCTTTGGTTCAACCACATCATCATCCTTTTTAATTTTACACGTTAGTAATCCGGCTTTTTTTATAAGATAATATGTAGTCCCCAGCGCAACAATTAATAATCCCAATCCAATAATAACATCTCCACTTAACTTTTCTAATTTTAAAGCAATTACTTTTCTTGCTAAAGCTATTATAGCAACCAACACAACAACTTCAACATGAACCACATTATCTCTTAAATATACTTTTATTGTATCCAGCAACTCGATTCCAATAAGCACGAGCATAAATACACCAAACAAGTCCATTAATTCATCCAGATCAATTAACAAATAGTCAGAATTCACAATGCTTCTAAACAAATAATACCCAAGTTCAAAAGTTGCAAGAATTAATATTCCTGCCATCATTATAATAAGCGTGTAAATTATAAACCTTTCTATTTTTCGTGCTAATTTATTCATATGTTAATTCATTAAAAGATTACTTAAGTTTATAAATATATTCAAATAAGAACTTAATAACAACAAATAAATATGCAATTATGACTTTTAATTTTTACTATATTTATTGATTCTAAAACAGGATACAGAAATATGTTTAGATTAACATTTATATTTACCATAGTATATTTAAATACTTTATGCTTTGGTAATTCAGTTATGAATTCTAATCAAAAGATTAGTTTAAACCAAGGATGGAGTTTTTCTTCAGAAATTTATGACCAAAGCTTTCCGGCAACTATTCCTGGATCTGTGCATACTGATCTTTTTGAGAATAATCTAATTCCAGATCCTTTCAAAGGAAAAGTTGAACCTGATTTACAATGGATAAGTACACTAAACTGGATTTATGAAAAAGACTTTACAAAACCAGGTAATTTAAGCCCAAACCATCAAATTGAAATTGTTTTTAATGGCTTAGATACTTATGCAGATGTCTATTTAAATGATTCATTAATCATTTCTGCAAACAATATGTTTGTATCGTGGAAAGCCAATATTAGCATCTCACAGTTAAAGCAAAACAACAAACTAAAAGTAATTCTTAAATCAACAATAAAAGAAGAAAAAAAAATTTACTCACAATTACCTTATGAACTACCAGAAGGATCAAGGGCCTGCACGCGCAAAGCAGCTTATCATTATGGCTGGGACTGGGGACCAAGATATATTACAGCAGGAATTTGGCAGGATATAGAACTCAATATCTGGGAAACTGCCAAAATCGAAAATACAAGTTATAAGATTGAAAAACTTGATTCTAGTATTGCTGTTATAAATGCTATTGTGAAAATTAATTCTACTGAAAATTTTAAAGGAGAAATCAAATATAGTTCTGCAAATCAAAGTTTAAAATACTTATTTAATGATGTTGATATCAAAAAAGGATTGCATTACTACCATTTTAAAATTGAATTTGACAACCCTAAGCTTTGGTGGACACATAATTTAGGAAAACCATATTTATACAATTTCAAGATTGATTTAAAACAGGACAATCAGATTCTTGATACAAAAGATATAAATATAGGACTTCGAAAAATAGAATTAGTTCAAGAAAAAGATGCCATGGGAAAATCATTCTATTTCAAATTAAATGGCATTCCTGTTTTTATGAAAGGTGCCAATTACATTCCACAAAGTTCTTTCCCGGGATATGTAAAAGATGAACACTACAAAAAGATTATTTGTGATGTTAAATCAGCAAATATGAATATGCTCCGCGTATGGGGTGGTGGAATTTATGAAAAAGATATTTTTTATGATTTATGTGATCAGGAAGGAATTTTAATATGGCAGGATCTTATGTTTGCAAATAATATGTTCCCGGGAGATTCATTGTTCATAGAAAATGTAAAAAAAGAAGCATTATATCAGGTTGAAAGATTAAGTAAACACCCATCCATAGCACTATGGTGCGGAAATAATGAAATTGATGAAGCATGGCACAACTGGGGATGGTCAACTAATTATACAAAAGTTGATTCAGCCGAGATGTGGAATAATTACCTTAGGATTTTTCACGAAATTTTACCGGGAATTGTAAAAAAGATAAGTCCGGATATTTCTTACACTTCATCATCACCTATGTTTGGTCGCGGAAATCCCAAAAGTAGCTTTGAAGGCGATAATCACTACTGGTATGTATGGCACGATGCTTACGATTTTGACTGGTACAATAAAGTAACAGGTCGATTTATGAGTGAATTCGGATTTCAATCATTCCCAATCCTTGAAACCATTGAATATTTTGATTCATCAAAATCAAAAAATATTAGTTCTGAGATTATTCTAGCACATCAGAAACATTTTCGCGGGAATTATTTGATCAATCATTACATGAAAAATTACTATCCTGTTCCTGATGATTTCAATGATTTTGTTTACATAAGTCAATTACTGCAAGCTGAAGGAATAAGAACAGGTATTTTAGCACAACGCAGAGCCAAACCTTTCTGCATGGGAAGCTTATACTGGCAACTAAACGACTGCTGGCCTGCTGTATCATGGTCGGGCATAGATTACACTGGTAATTGGAAAGCATTGCATTATTTTGTAAAACAAGACTTTCAGAATATAATAATAAATCCATATTTACACAACGACACACTTGATGTCTTTGTAGTTTCTGATAGCCTTATAGATATTCTTGCAAATATAGATATAAGCTTAATTGATTTTAAAGGGGAAATAAAGTTCAAAGAATCTTTTGAGTTAACTGTTTTGAAGAATTCAAGTCAATTGGTTTTAAGTAATTCTGTGATAAATATTTTAAATCAGAATTCTCCACAAAATCATTTCCTTCACATCGAATTTAAAAGCAACAAGCAAATATTAGATTCAAGAAATATTCTATTTGAAAAAGCTAAAGATCTACAACTTGAAAAAATGAGCTTTGATTCTCGTTTTAAGAAGATACAAGATGGGTATGAAATCATTTTAAATTCTAATGTGTTTATAAAATCACTCTATCTTCAAAATGCTACGAATGGTCATCTGAGTGAAAACTTTATTGATCTGATTCCTGGTATAGAAAAAAGAGTTATTTTTAAAACCGATAAAGATGATAATAATCCGGC
>CAZPMA010000094.1:2055-11390 GCA_964587535.1 uncultured Bacteroidales bacterium | reverse complement strand
TATATGGCTTATCAACATTTTTATCTCAGAGTCGTGTAAAAGAAATTAGCATACGTAAAGTGAATGGTGCAAAAGTTTGGCAAATACTTTTATTATTAAATATGGATATTATAAAAAGTTTGATTATAGCATTTTTAATTGCTTGTCCATTATCGTGGTATGCTATGAGTAAATGGCTTGAGAATTTTGCTTACAAAACGGAAATTAGTTTATGGATATTCATATTATCAGGATTAATTGCTTCATTCATAGCTATAACAACTGTAAGTATTCATAGTTGGAGAGTTGCAACGAAAAATCCGGTTGATACGCTTAGATATGAATAGTTTTAAAACTGCAAAGTAAAAACTGTTTCTTTGCCTGGTTCAGACCGCACAAAAATATTACCACCATGCAAATGCATAATTTGTCGTGAAAGGCTCAAACCAATACCTGAGCCTTTTTCCTTACTGGTAAAGAATGGAACAAATATTTCATTGATTTTTTGTTCTGGAATGCCTGTTCCATTATCTTTTACTTCAATAATTATATTTTTGTTTTGCTGAGATGCGTTTAGCTGTATATTATCTGCAGAGGCTTCTTGTGCATTTAAAATTAAATTGATTAAAACCTGCTCAATAAGTGCAAAATCAGCATTAAGCTCCATATTTTCGCTATCAATTTGGCTTGTAAGATTAACAGAGTTTTTACTCAGCTTATCCAGCATCAGATTAGATACTGATTGAAAAAGATCATGTATTTTAAATGCTTCTTTATTCGGTTCCGGTATTTTGGCAATTTTTCTAAAATCATCAACAAATTGATATAATCCTGAACTCCGTTTTTCAATAGTTTTTAAGGCTTTTTGTATTTTAGATAGTGATTTTTCCTTAAGTTCCGATATGTTTTTTAGTTGACCCGATTCATTTTGCACTTGCATTAAACTGGTTTCGGTTAACGATATAATAGGAGTTACTGAGTTCATTATTTCATGACTTAAGGTTCGCAGAATTTGTTGCCACGACTGAACTTCTTTTTTATCTAATTCTTCCTGTATATTATTAAAAGTGATTAAGGTATATTGATCTGTTAACAGTTTTACAGGGCTTATGTGTATTAGAAACTGTTGTGTTTTACTTTCAATTTTTGTTTCAATAATCTCTTTTCTGAACTTATCGGAGTTGGATATGATTTTTAGTTCCGGTATTTGAGTTTTTAAATCATCTAAATTTTTATATGATTTTAGTTTTAGCAATTGAATCGCTTCTTTATTAATCAGTCGGATTTTTTCACTTTGCTTTTGAAACAATAAAATTCCGGTTTGAATTTTATTCACAATTAAGTTTAACAACTGAAATTGTACTTCTTTTTCCAGTTTCGAATCAGAAATCGTACGAGCAATATCTTTAAATGATTGATTTAATGATTTAAATGACTCATCAACCAGTTCAATATTGCTTCCCGACGAAAAGTTTTTGTCTTTTAGCGTGTCCAGGAAAAAGCTTAAACTTCTGTTGGTTTTGTTTACATAATAAATGAGCTCATATATTTGTATGATAATAGTTAGCAGCAGCATAATTTTAGTAAATAGTCTGTCGGGTATACCGGAAACTCTTGCCAAAATAATCATACTTGCTAATAACAAGCCAATGCGCACGAGAATTAATATGGAGAATCGTTTATATACCATGTTTTTCTATTTTTCTGTATAAAGCATTACGTTGTATTCCAAGTTCTTCGGCTGCTTTTGTAATGTTGCCGCCATGTTTCCGGATGGCTTTTACAATAATTGCTTTTTCGTTTTCCATCAGATTTAGATTCTTATGGTCGAAGTTTCGTGTCGTTGGGTTTGCATAAAGCGGTATTTCAATATTTAATTGGCTATCATCAGATAAAACAACAGCTCTTTCAATAATATTTTTCAGCTCTCTTATGTTGCCTGGCCAGTCATAATTTTTAATCTGCTTTAGTGTTTTATCGTTAATTCTTAAATCAGGTTTGTGATATTTTATTTTAAACTGCTTTAGAAAATAATGAGCCAGAAGAGGAATATCATCAAGTCTATCTTTTAATCGGGGAATGTTTATTTCAAATGTATTAATCCTGTAAAATAAATCTTGTCTGAATGTACCTTCCTCAATCATTCTTTTTAAAGGCATATTAGTAGCGCAAATTACTCTTATGTCCAAAGTTATTTCTTTTGTTGATCCAACTCTTGATACTATTCTGCTTTGCAGAACAGTTAAAAGTTTTGCTTGTAGATTGTATGAAAGGTTTCCAATTTCATCTAAAAAGATGGTGCCTTTGTTGGCAAGTTCAAACCTACCCGGTTTATCTGTTTTGGCATCAGTAAACGAACCTTTAACATGACCAAATATTTCGCTCTCAAAAAGTGTTTCGCTTATTGCTCCTAAGTCAACAGTAATGAAAATTTCATTCCTTCTGGTTGAAAGCCTATGTAGTTCTCTGGCTGCTAATTCTTTACCTGTTCCGTTTTCCCCTAACAGTAAAACATCAGCATCCGTTTCAGCAACTTTTTTTAATGTTTCTTTTAATTGAACAATAGCAGGTGATTCTCCAATGATATGACAATAATCTTTATTAATACTCTCATTTAGGATGTTAGATTGATTCTTATATTTTAGGTTTTCCTGTTGACTTTCTTTAAAGCGATGTGCAGAAATTAAACTAGCTAAAAGCTTTGCATTTTTCCATGGTTTGAGAATAAAGTCGAAAGCTCCCTTTTTTATTCCTTCTACAGCAATATCTACATCACCAAAAGCTGTCATTAATATAATAACTACATTGTTAAATTCCGATTTTATTTTTTCTAACCAGAATATGCCTTCATGACCTTCAATTTCTCCTTTTCTAAAATTCATATCAAGAATAATTATTTCTATGTCATGTTTGATAATAATTTTGATAATCTTTCTTGGATCTGATTCTGTAATTACTTTATTAAAGTTTTCTTCAAGAAAAAGCTCTGCCGAAGTTAAAATGTCTAGATCATCATCAATAATGAGAATATTTGAATCAAACTTTTTATTCATTCCGGTTAGTATTTGTAAACTAAGATACTAATTATTTAATTAGGTTTAAAATTGCTTCAAATACGAACAGTTACCTGCACTAAAAACGAACGGTTGTGTAATTATTAAAAGAGTGTAACTTCAATTAAATCAGATTGTAATGCTTTTTGGAACATGCTTTGGTTAATAATGAATAAATAGTTAAATTTAGAAACAATGTTAAAGAATTACATTAAAACAAGTATAAGGAACCTATTAAGGAATAAGGCTTATACGTTTATAAATATTTTTGGTCTTGCAGTTGGTTTAACTGCAACAATTATGTTAGTGCTATATATACGCTTTGAACTAAGTTTTGATAAACATTTTAAGGATAGTGAAAAAATATTTAAGATAATTTCAATTTATAAGCAGGATAATGGACAAGAATTGATTTTTCCTTCTGCATTATATGATTTACCCGAACATATAAGTTCTAATATTCCTGAAGTTAATACATGCACAAGAACTTGGAGCCCAAGTTATAGAGAAATAAAATATAAAAATGTATCCAAGGGGTTTCATCAATCTATCCTGGCAGATTCCTGTTTTTTTCGGGTCTTTAAAGCAAAAAGTTTATATGGGAATAATTTAGATAATTGTTTAAGTCAACCTAACAGTATTGTTATTACACAAAGTTTAGCAAAGAAAATTTTCGGAGATGAAAATCCTATTGGAAAGCTTGTTAAAGCGATTGATAGAGATATGGTTGTGAATGGCGTAATTGAAGATTTTCCATCGAATACTCATTTTCAGTTCGATTTTCTAATTTCATTGAATACAATTGAAGAAAAAAGACATCAGGAAAATGGAAATAGTTTTGCAATTTATGTTTTATTTAAACAGATACCTGGAAAGAATGTATTAAAAAAGTCTGAAGATTTTATAAGTGATTACGTTAATCAACAATTTGAAGAATATGGAATTACTTATCGCCACTTTTTACAAGCATTAACAGATATTCATTTAAGATCGAACTATATTGATAGTGGTGTAATTATGGGAAACATACAATATATTTACATATTTTCGATACTTTCTTTCTTTATTATTTTAACAGCTGTGTTAAACTATATAAATCTATTTACTGCAAAATCAGAGTCAAGATTATTAGAAGTTGGAATGAGGAAAGTGCTTGGTTCAACAAAAGTGTCCTTACTAAAACATTTTATTGGCGAATCAGTAATTGTATCAACAATGGCATTCTTAATAGCAATGCTCTTTGTAGAAACTTTTTTATATAATTTTGGTGTTTTGGTTAACAGTGATATTGAACTGAATTACTTGAAAGATTATAAGTTAATTTTGATATTCTTTTTAGGATCAATACTTATCGGAATTTTATCAGGAACTTACCCAGCACTTTATATTGTAAAGTTTAATTTAATAAATATACTAAAGGGTAAAATGAATGTTGGTAAAAAGAAAATAAAGCTAAAAGTTCTTTTAGTGATACTGCAGTTTTCTATTTCAATTGCAATAATAAGTTCATTATTAGGTCTTTTTACTCAAATCCGGTACTTAAAAAATAAGGATTTGGGTTTTTGCAAGGATCAAATTGTTGTTTATCAGGCTTTAACACCTAAAGTAATTTCAAACTATGAAGCTATTAAAAATGAATTGTTAAAGAATCCTAATATTTTAAGTGTTACAGCTTCACAATCAGTTCCAGGCATTGAACGTAGTGGAATGAATATTAGGTTAGCTGAATGGGCTCCAGAAGAAGCTATATCAATATCAGAAAATAGGGTTCAGGATGATTATTTAAAAACTTATGAGCTTGAACTAATAGAAGGGTCTGATTTCTCAAAAAAATTAGCTTCAGATAGTTCAGGTTTTATATTAAACGAAGCTGCTGTCAAATTATTAAACCTGGAGAACCCCATAGGCAAGAAGATTTTCGTTTGGATTAATGGAGGCTATATAAAAGGTGTGGTTAAAAATTTTCATATTTCTTCTTTACACAATGAAATTGAACCAATGGTATTGAGTCATTATGCTGATTGGTTTGCAGATATAAGCATTCGTATTGATAGTGAAAAGAAAGAACAAACTATAGACTTTATAAAAAAGGTATTTAATGAATTTGATCCTGATTTTACACAAAACTATTTCTTCTTAGGAGACTATTTTAATAAAATGTATAAAAAGGAAGAGAAAGCTAATAAGTTGATATTCTTTGCTGCAATTTTAACAATTATTATTTCATTATTAGGATTATTAGCGTTGACTTCTTATTCTGTTTCCAGAAGAACAAAAGAAATTGGTATTCGAAAAGCTTTAGGTGCAAATTCTAAATCAATTTTAATTTTGATTAATAGAGATATTTTAAAATGGTTATATCTTTCATCACTTTTAGGAACTCTTGTATCTTATTTCTTTCTGGGAAAATGGCTTCAGAATTTTGCTTATAGAATTAACATTCAAATATGGTTCTTTGCTGGTGCAATATTAATAATTTTAGTATTTGCAATATTAACGATTTCATTGCAATCATTAAAAATGGCAAAAAAGAATCCTGTGGAATCGCTTCGATATGAATAATTTTAGAATTGCAAGGTAAAAACGGTTTCTTTGCCGGGTTCAGACCGCACAAAAATATTACCACCATGCAAATGCATAATCTGACGGGAAAGGCTCAAACCAATGCCTGAGCCTTTTTCTTTGGTTGTAAAGAACGGGATGAAAATATTTTCGATAACTTCTTCCGGTATGCCAGGCCCATTATCAATTACACGAATTTCAACTATTCCGTTTTTACTTTCTGATTCAAGTTTTATAATAGGGTTTGTACTATCTTTTAACGATTCGGCAGCATTTTTTAATAAGTTAATTAGCACCTGTTCAATTAATTTATCATCAGCATATAATATCAATTTTTCAGGATTACAATCTATCACTAACTTAATTTTATCTTTAGTAAAATCGTTATTTAATAAAGTTTCAATATGACTAAACAAATTGCATACATCGAATTCTGAAAATTTAGCTTTAGGTATTTGTGTTAAGCTTTTATATGTTTCCACAAAATTTGACAAACCATCACTTCTTTTCCGTATAGTTTTTAATCCTAAAAGTGAATTTTCAATGGTAGAATTTTCTATTTCGTCAACTGTTTTAATCTTGTTGTTTTCTTCAAACATTTCGATTAAAGATCCTGATAGTAGTTTGATAGGGCTAACAGAATTCATAATCTCATGAGTTAATACACGAATTAATTTTTGCCATGCATCTACTTCGCTATGATCAATTTCTGTTTTTATATTTTGAAGTGATAATAATTTAATCTTTCGGCTTTTTATTACAAAATCAGCAGCCTTTATTGAGAGTTGAATAATTTCATTATTAATTAACAACTTTATTAATTTGGTGGTACCCGGTTTTATTTCTCTAAACGATTTGGATAAGCCTGGTTTGATTTCATCAATATCAGTAATGCTTTTTAATGTACTGGCCTTTAGTAATTGTAAGGCTGCATTATTGTAAATTTCTATTTTCCCATTTTTGTCAAAAGCAATAATTCCAGTATTAATGTGTTTAACAATATTTAGAAAATATTGATATTCGCTCTCTTTTTCAGATCTTATCTCTGAAATCTCTTTTATGATATTATTTAATTCCTTGTATAGATCATTAAAATAAGGATCATGCTTATCGTTATTAAAGTTAATTGATACATCATCGTACTTTAGAGCCGTTATAAACTTAATTAAATCGCGATTGATTTTTTGTAAGAACCAAAGAAGGAATATAATTTCCAATATCCATAAAATGATTAATGAAATACTGGTAATTAGCATATATTCTTGTTGAATTGCCCAAAAAAAAGCAAGCATGGTTAAGGCAATGACAATTAACTGGATAAGTATTGAAAACCGGTATCTTTTAAATATCATATTTTTCCATTTTTTTATATAAAGTAGTGCGATTTATTCCTAGTTCTTTAGCAGCATGGCTTATATTGCCTTTATATTTTTGCAGAGCCTTTTGAATAATTATTTTCTCATTTTCGTCCAGATTAAGTGTATTTGGAACGAAACTTTTAGTGGAATTTTCGCCTTCGGGCCAACAATGTGATGATAAGATTATATTGCTTTCACAAAGAATAACTGCTTTTTCAATGGTGTGTTGAAGTTCTCTAATATTTCCAGGCCACGAATGTTGCATTAATTTTGTAATCGTATTCTGATTAAATTTTAAATCAGGCTTATTATACTTATTTGCAAATTTGTTTAAAAAGAATGCTGCAAGTAATGAGATATCGCTATCTCGCTCTTTCAATCTTGGGAGTTCTATTTTAATTGTATTAATCCTGTAAAGTAAATCTTCACGAAAAGTACCTTCAATAATCATATCGTTTAGATTTCTATTGGTAGCGCATATTAATCGTATATCAACCGGAATAGGTACGTTTGATCCCACTCTGTAAATTTCTTTGTTTTGGATAGCTGTTAACAATTTTGCTTGTAACTGCAAAGGCAAATTACCAATCTCATCTAAAAATAAAGTTCCACCCGAAGCTATTTCAAATCGCCCTGCTCTGTCTTCTTTTGCGTCGGTAAATGAACCTTTGCTATGACCAAACAGTTCACTTTCAAACAAATTTTCTTGTAAGGACCCAATATCAACACTCACAAAAACTTCGTCGAATCTGTCAGATTTTCGATGAATTTCGCGTGCAATTACTTCTTTCCCTGTTCCGTTCTCACCCAAAATTAAAATATTAGCATCGGTTTTCGAGACTTTATCAATCATTTTAAAAACTGATTTCATGGAATCTGATTCACCTATAATATGATTGAATTTACTATCTATTTTATCACTCAAGTGTTTTTGCTTTTGCTCAAGTGTTTTAATTTTTAATTTTGATTGTCTTAGATTATAGGCAGATAAAATGGTAGATAAGATTTTCTTTTCGTCCCAGGATTTTTGAATGAAATCAGTTGCTCCTTCTTTCATTGAACTTACAGCAAGCTCAACATCACCATAAGCTGTTATTAAAACTACTGAGATACTTGGATCTTTTTCAAGAATCTGTTTCATCCAATAAATACCTTCGTTTCCGGTATTTACTCCAGCAGAGAAATTCATGTCCAGCAAAACAATATCATAATTTTCTTTTCTGATGTGTTCGTGAATTAGATTTGGATTTTTAATGGTATCAATTTTATCGAAATGCTTTGTTAAAAAGAATTTAAAAGCTATTAACAGTTCTTCGTTATCATCAACAATTAAAATCTTACCTTTATTTTTTGACATATTAAATCAGTTATTTTTTTGTTAAAGCTAATATATGTTGTACAATTTATCAACAGCAGTGTTTAAAAAAGCAACAATAAAATAATTCAATTTATATTTAATCTGTTGATATGTAGGATGTTTTGTGTTTTGGTATGGGGTTTGGCTTAAGTTCCTGAAAAAAAATAAAAAATATGTTTTCAAATTATCTAAAAACAGCATTAAGAAATTTTTATCGTAATAAATCGATAACATTTATAAAGATATTGGGCTTGTCATTAGGATTAGCCGTTACATTCTTTATTCTAATTTATATTAGTACTGAAACAAGTTATAATGATTATAACATTCAAAAAGAAAAAATTTTCCGTGTAAATCAGCACAATCATATACATGGATGGAAAACTCAGCAAACTCCATTTCCAATGAGAGATGCCTTAATACAAAAATTTCCTGAAATAAATAATTCAACTCGCGTAATTCATTTAAGCCAGTTAAGTGTCGAAAAAAAGAATGAATTTTTACAGGAACAAAGATTTATATGTGTTGATGAGAGCTTTTTTCAAATATTTTCAGTGAATAGTATTCTTGGAGATATAAGTAAATTTTCGGAAGCAAAAAATAACTTAGTTATCACACAATCGGCAGCAGTTAAGTATTTTGGCAAAACAGATGTAGTAAATGAATCATTGAAAGTAAAAGCAGGTAATACTGAATATATATTTAATATTTTAGCTATTATAAAAGATATACCTGAAACATCAACTATTAAAGCAGATTTTATTGGTCACATCAAATTTGGATTAAGCCAGGTTAGTAGCATAATGGTATGGAGTGACGGGATAGAAAGGAATGAAGACTTTTATCTTACAAACTGGGAAACAAATTTTCTCGAAACTTATATATTGTTTAATAAAAAGAATGATAAACAAGATTTTGATCTTAAACTAAAAACTCTGGAAGCTGAAAACTTACCAGATACTACAGAACGTGATTATTACATACAAAACATAGGTGATCTATATTTACACTCTTACGATATGATAG
>CAZPMA010000094.1:0-1988 GCA_964587535.1 uncultured Bacteroidales bacterium | reverse complement strand
TCGGAAGTGAAATGCTTGGCGATTTAAACTCTATTTATATTTTCGGTGCTGTAGCTTTCTTAGTTTTATTAATTGCATGTATAAATTATATTATTCTTTCTGTTGCACAGGTTCTTAGTAGAAAAAAAGAAGTGGGGATTAGAAAAATTCTGGGAGCTAATCAACTAGATATTTATATGCAGTTACTTACGGAATCAGTGATTATTATATTAATTACTTTACCACTTTCATTTATATTGATTGAGCAGTTTAGACCCTTATTAGAAGGAATAATAAGAAAAGAATTTATTATTGATTATAACAGTAAATTTATAATAGGATTATTATCTATAGTTGCATTTGTAGTGTTCATTCCGGGATTAAATATTGTATATTATTTGGGAAGAATAAATCCTGTATCAGTATTAAAAAGAGATGAAGGAGTTTCAAAAGATAAATTTAGTTTTAGAAAACTTTTAATTATTCTGCAATTTATAATATTTATAACACTGGTTGTAATTACCATCGGAATTAAACGACAACTTAATTATTCTATTAATGGTGACCTGGGATTTAATCCGGAGAACAAAGTAGTGCTTAAAGTTACTGATATTGTAAAATCGGGGAAATATCAAACATTAAAAACAGAGTTGCTAAAAAATCCGGATATTAAAAACATTTCTGGTGCTATGTGGCTACCGCCTTCTAATGGAAGAATGAGTGTTAGTTATTCTGATTCAAGTTTGGGAGATGAGCCAATTAAATTAGAAGCATTATTTGTAGATCATGATTTTATTGAAACTTTTGGTTTAAAACTTGTCGAAGGAGAATCTTTAAATGAATACAAAGGTTCGGAAGGTTTGAAAATAGTAGCAAATCAACAAGCAAAAAAATTAATGGGGGGAGATGTGATTGGTAAAAGATTTTGGGATGGTGAAATTATTGGAGTTATTGATGATTTTAAATTTCATTCTTCTCACGAAGAACAACAACCAATGATCTTAATTTCAGCAGATTTTATGGTTAAAGAACTTGTAATTGAATTAAAAAATGAAATTAATAATTCAATGTTAGATAAAATAAAAATTGAAATTCAGAATAATTTTCCAGATTTAAACACTGATTTTGAAATCTTGACAGATCGTTTTGATTTTTTATACAAAAAAGAAAAAAGACTTGGCAAATTAATAGGTTTATTTTCATTAATAGCAATATTTATTGCATCTATCGGATTATTAGGTCTTACAATTTTTACCGCACAAAAACAAAGTAAAAACATTGCAATTAGAAAAGTAAGTGGAGCATCTTCATTGTCAATATGGACAATGCTAGTCAATACATACTTAAAACTGATTTTAATAGCTTTAATTATAGCAACTCCAATATCATTATACTTTCTAAACAAATGGATGCAGAATTTTATATATAAAACCGAAATAGCATGGTGGATCTTTGTTTTAGCAGGTATATCGGCAATAATAATTTCATTATCTACTGTAAGTTGGTATTGCATAATAGCGGCACGTCAAAATCCCGTAAATAGTTTACGTTACGAATAACGAACATTTTTTACAGATTCTGTTGTTTTTTGCAACACTATATATTTTGTTGTAATTTGTATCTTATTGTAAATTAGATCTTAACATTTTTGGTATACAGTTTGGCATTAGCTAGTTAAACTATAAAATCGAAAAAAGATGTTTAAAAATTTCTTTAAAATAGCATTGAGAAACTTATGGCGAAATAAGTTAAATGCCTTAATAAATAGTATAGGCTTATCTGTAGGGATTGCAAGTTGCATTATCATAGCATTGCATGTCCTGGACGAGTATTCTTATGATAAGTTTATAAAAGATAGTGATCGAATTTATAGAGTAGCTTTAAATAGAATATATCCTGAAAATACAATAAGTTATGCCATTATTCCACATTCTTATGGACCTACCATTAAAGAAGATATTCCTGAAGTAGACACTATTAATAAAAAGCTACT
The DNA here is from genome assembly GCA_964587535.1 of uncultured Bacteroidales bacterium. Lineage (GTDB taxonomy): Bacteria > Bacteroidota > Bacteroidia > Bacteroidales > UBA12077 > UBA12077. The sequence continues at coordinate 16 of CAZPMA010000094.1, read as the reverse complement.
TTTTTTCATATCTTTT
>CAZPMA010000093.1:0-11649 GCA_964587535.1 uncultured Bacteroidales bacterium | reverse complement strand
CGATAACAATGTGATAAAAAGGGGCTCTTTTTTTCCCTCTTCTTGTTAATCGAATTTTTACAGGCATACTCTTTGTTTTAAATTAATAAAATACCTACATTTTTAAAATGTGCGGCAAAGATACAATTTTATTTTATTAATCCTATACCTGTCCGTAAAAAACTAAACTACATCAATTTTATACGAAAACTTTGTTTTTCAAAGCTTTGTCGGTTCTGACAACTCCAATAGTCATATCAGACTCGTTTGAAATTAACCCCAACTATGAACAAGATTTTTAATCACCAGAATTTATTAAATAACATCATTTTCATTCCTTGTCACAAAATACTAAAATGCCAAATGACATTTTTGGGTTAATAAAAACATTTTCATAGTTATTTTAAGTTATTAACAGACTACATTTTAAAATCATGAAATGCTTCATTTTAAGCATCTTTGAACAGGTAAATTTATGTGTAAAAAAAGCCGTTTTTTTTACCTGTAAAAGCATCAGGATGATTTAACTTTGTTAAGTTATTTTCTACAAAAAATTAGATTAATGTTTTTAATATTTGATACAGAAACCACAGGTTTACCAAAAAAATGGAAAGCTCCTTTAACAGATTTTGATAACTGGCCAAGAATGGTTCAACTGGCATGGCAATGTCACGATTTGGAAGGAAATTTTCTTTTTGCCAAAAATCATGTAATTAAACCTGAAGGTTATTCTATACCTAAAGATGCTACCGATATACATGGTATTACTAATGAAATCGCCAATGAAAAAGGGGTTTCATTAAAAGAAGCATTAATTGATTTTGTTGAAGATGTAAAAAAAGCAAAATCCATCATTGGGCATAATATTGAGTTTGATATCAATGTTGTGGGAAGTGAGTTGTTACGATGTGGAATGCAAGAGATAATGACAACAGCTCCCCGATTTTGCACAAAGATTGAAAGCACTCAATTTTGTGCCATCAAAAATAAAAGTGGTGGTTTAAAATCTCCAACATTAACAGAGCTGCATTTAAAACTTTTTGAAAAACCATTCCCGGAAGCACATAATGCAGCTGCTGATGTAGAAGCCACATCAAGATGTTTTCTTGAATTAGTAAGAGTTGGGGGAACAAGTCCTGAAGCTCTTAAATTGACAACAGCAGAACTTGATGCTTTTAAGAAAAATAATCCATCGCAAATTCAGGCTGTGGGAATTAAATATGAATCATTCAAAGTAAATGAGTTTAGTGATATATCCATCGAAGAAGAAGAACAAAAATTAAAAGACGCTTCTGTAGGTTCTGAGCTTAAAGCTTTTGTACATTTGCATGTTCACTCGCAATATTCAATACTTGATGGAGCAGCAACAACTTCCCAAATTGCAAAAAAAGCGAAGGAAGATGGAATGCCCGCTGTTGCTTTAACCGATCACGGAGGTATGTTTGGGGCAAAGGAGTTTCATGTATCATGTAAAAAAAACGGAGTCAAACCAATTATAGGAGTTGAAGCATACCTTGCTCGTCGTGGGCATCTTCGTAAAGATGATAAAGTTGATTCATCAGGTTATCATTTAATTCTATTAGCTAAAAACTATACGGGTTATCAAAACCTTTTAAAACTTACATCAATAGCTCATATTGATGGAATGTATTATAAACCAAGAATTGATAAAAAATTACTCGAAAAATATAAAGAAGGAATTATAGTAAGTAGTGGCTGTCTAGGTGGCGAAGTAGCACAGCATATTATGGCAGGTAATTTCGATAAAGCCAAAGAAACTATTTTATGGTTCAAATCAGTATTTGGCGATGATTACTACCTTGAAATTATGCGCCATAAAAACGAAGATCCTCGTTTAAAGATTGATGTCTGGGAAAACCAGGTTAAAGTAAATAAGGTTATTCGGGAGCTGGCAAAAGAGATGGATATAAAAGTAATCGCAACAAATGATGTGCACTTCATTAATGAAGAAGATGCAGAAGCACATGATGTTTTAGTGTGTTTAAGTACTGGCAGAGATTATGACGATCCTACTCGTATGCGTTACACTAAGCAGGAATGGTTCAAAACAAAACAGGAAATGAACGAGATTTTTGCAGATTTTCCTGAAGCTTTATCAAACACATTAGAGATTGCCAATAAAGTTGAAGAATTTGAACTAGACTCAAAACCTATTATGCCAGACTTTCCACTTCCTGAAGGTTTTGATTCAGAAGCCAACTATTTGCGTTATTTAACCATTGAAGGTGCAAAAAAACGATATGGTGATCCTATCCCGGAATCGTATCTTGAAAGAATTAATTTCGAGCTTGACACTATTATTAATATGGGTTTCCCGGGATATTTCCTTATTGTGCAAGATTTCATAAACTGGGCCAAAGATAATGGAGTACTTGTAGGCCCAGGCCGGGGTTCTGCTGCAGGAGCTGTAGTTGCATATTGCACAGGAATTACAAATGTTGATCCAATAAAATATGATTTGCTATTTGAACGTTTTCTGAATCCCGATCGTGTTTCGATGCCCGATATCGATATCGACTTTGATGATGATGGACGACAACAAGTGCTAGATTATGTGACCAATAAATACGGACAGGATAAAGTTGCTCATATCTGTACTTTTGGTACTATGGCAACTAAAAGTTCTATTAAAGATGTTGCTCGTGTTCTTAGATTAGAATTATCAGAAGCTAACCGGATAGCTAAGCTTGTACCAGAAGCTCCAAAAATGAGTTTCGAAAAAGCATATAAAGAAGAGCCTGCCTTAATCGAAGAAAAAAAATCATCCAATCCATTAATATCACAGACAATTGAACTTGCAGAAAAATTAGAAGGTTCGGTCAGACAAACGGGAGTTCATGCATGTGGAATTCTTATTGGCAGAAATCCTCTTGACGAGCATTTGCCCGTTATGCCAACCAAAGGTGAAGAATTACTGACTACACAATATGATGGAAGGTTTGTTGAAGATATTGGCCTGTTAAAAATGGACTTCCTGGGATTAAAAACACTATCCATAATTAAGGAGGTGTTAGGCAATATAAAACTATCCAAAGGAATTGACATTGACATAGATACTGTTGGCCTTGACGATGAAGAAACATTTAAACTTTTTAGTCGTGGTGATACAACTGCAATTTTCCAGTTTGAATCACCCGGCATGAAAAAGCATTTAAGAGGTCTCCAACCAAACCGTTTTGAAGATTTGGTTGCCATGAATGCCCTTTATCGTCCGGGTCCAATGGAATATATCCCATCGTTTATTGCAAGAAAACATGGTAAGGAAAAAATAAATTACGACCATCCAATGATGGAACCCTTCTTAAAAGACACTTATGGAATTACAGTTTACCAGGAGCAGGTTATGCTTCAATCAAGGGCATTAGGTGGCTTTACCCGTGGTGACTCTGACTCCTTACGTAAAGCAATGGGCAAGAAGAAAAAAGACATGATGGATAAACTTAAAGTTAAGTTTACCGAAGGTTGTCTTGCTAGTGAAGAATTTGTAGAAGGGTGTAAGAAAGTTGAAAAAGAGCCTAAAAAGTTAATCGAGAAAATTTGGACCGACTGGGAAGCATTTGCAAGTTATGCTTTTAATAAATCTCACTCGGTATGTTATGCTTATATTGCTTATCAAACAGGATATCTAAAAGCTCATTATCCTGCTGAATTTATGGCTGGAGTTTTAAGTCGTAACCTTAGTGATATTACCAAAATCACTAATTTTATGGAAGACTGTCGTAATTCAGGTATAGAAGTGCTAGGCCCGGATGTGAATGAAAGTTACCGTAAGTTTACTGTAAACAAAAATGGAGCTATTCGATTTGGTATGGCTGGTATAAAAGGCGTAGGAGAAGGAGCCGTAGAATCAATTATTGAAGAGCGAGAAAAAAATGGCCCGTTTAAAAACATTTATGACTTTGTTGAGCGAATAAACCTAACACAAGTAAATAAAAAGAATATTGAAGCATTGGCAACAGCAGGAGCTTTTGATAATTTAGATGATATAAAACGGGGACAATACTTTGCATCTGTTGAAGGAGATGCTACATTCATTGAAAATTTAGTTCGATACGGAAATAAATATCAAAATGATCAAAACAGTAGCCAGATATCTTTGTTTGGCGATTCTCAAATGATTGAAATTACAAAACCACCTATCCCAACAACAAATGATTGGTTAAAACTTGAAAAGCTTAAAAAAGAAAAAGAAATTATCGGAATTTATCTTTCTGCCCATCCTATGGATGACTTTAAGCTTGAAATAGATAACTTCTGTAATACAACTTTATCAGAACTTAACGATATTGAAAGTTTACGTAATAAAGATGTTACTGTGGCGGGTATCGTTACTGATGTAAAACATTCAATTAGTAAAACAGGAAAACCTTTTGGTTTTTTAACTATACAAGATTATACGGAATCGTATCGACTGGCTTTATTTGGTAAGGATTATGAAAATTATAGAAAGTATTGCTATATTGATTATCCATTACTGATAAAAGGGAAAGTGCAGAACAGACCTTACAATGACCAGGAACTTGAACTTAAAATTAAAACGATGATGATGCTCAGCCAGGTTCGGGATGAAATGGTAAATAATCTTATTTTAACTATTCCATTAAATAAAATAAATACCGAGTTTATTAATGAAATTAAAAATAAGATTTGTGCTAAAAAGGGAAAAGTAAATTTAAAGTTTAAAGTCATAGATACAGAAGATAATATAGGGGTTGAATTATTCTCCAGAACAGAACGAATTGATTTAACCAATGAGCTAATAAAATATCTAAATGAAAAAACAGATATACAATATTCTATAAATTAAACTTTTTATAATAAATTTGCACACATATTTTAAATTTTGGGCAAAAAACTAAAAACATAAAAATCTTAAAATTATGACAGTAGAAGTTAATGATTCAAATTTCGAAGAAATTGTTTTAAAATCAGATAAACCAGTTATCGTTGATTTTTGGGCTGAATGGTGTGGACCTTGCAGAATGATTGGTCCTATCGTTGAAGAATTATCAGAAGATTATAAAGACCAGGCTGTTTGTACTAAATTAGATGTTGACAGCAATCCTGCTGTAGCATCAAAGTATGGAATTAGAAATATCCCAACAGTACTTTTCTTTAAAAATGGAGAAATAGTTGATAAACAAGTGGGAGCTGTTCCAAAAAGCAACCTGGAAGCTAAATTAAAACCACTTTTATAAAAAGTAATTAAAATATTTTAAAGGCGTGAAAATAATTTCACGCCTTTTTTTATTTGAAATCTCCAATAAGGTTTATACATTTAATCTTGTTAACCTGTTATCAAAAGAAATGGAATACTCTACTCTAAAAATTAAAGACTGGGCTTTAGAAGATCGCCCCAGAGAAAAATTGTTAAAACGAGGAATTAACAGCCTGAGCGATGCCGAATTAATTGCTATACTTATTGGTTCTGGAACTCAAAATGAATCGGCGGTTGAGTTATCAAAAAAGATTTTAAAAAATGCCAATAATAACTTAAATGAATTGGGAAAGCTTGGTATTTCTGATTTAACCAAACTAAAAGGAATTGGCGAAGCTAAAGCAATTACTATAATTGCAGCATTAGAACTTGGGAGAAGAAGAAAAATTTCTGAAATCTTAATTAAAAAGAAAGTTACTCAAAGTAAAGATGTTTTTGAACTTTTTCAACCAATAATTGGTGATCTTCCACACGAAGAATTTTGGATTTTACTATTAAACCGCTCTAATAGTATTATGGAACGATTTAAAATAAGTCAGGGTGGCATTTCAGGAACGGTTATAGATGTTAAAATAATTCTAAAATATGCCATAGAAAAACTTGCATCCTCAATAATTTTATGCCATAATCATCCATCGGGAAACCGAATGCCTAGTAAAGCAGATGACTCAATTACACAAAAACTTAAAGCAAGTGGAGAATTGCTGGACATGCCTGTTTTAGATCACATTATTGTTGCAAATAAGAACTATTTTAGTTACGCTGATGAAGGAAAACTTTAGAATGACAATTTGAAAATTAAATACTTAAAAAATAGCGAGATTAATTTAATTCGATGGGATCATTGTATCAATAATGCCATCAATGGAACTGTTTTTGCTTACTCATGGTACTTAAATATATTATGTGAAAACTGGGATGCTCTTGTTTCAGGAGACTATGAATACGTTATGCCCATACTACATAAAACAAAACAAAAAAAAACAATCAGTTCCTCCTCAAAACTTGGAAATAAACTTGGAATATTTTCAAATAAACTTATTACACAAGAAATTGTAGACGAATTCATAAATAATATTCCAAAAGGTTTTTCTGTTATTCATTTGTTTTTAAATAAGTTTAATAAATCTTTCAACCAAAATAGCCACATAAAAAAAACTTATGAGCTTGATTTAATCCAGAATTACTTTAAGCTAGCTGAAAAATACAGCAATCAATTTCAGAAAAATATCCATATTGCTGTCAGTAAACAAGTTAGTATTATTAAGGGATTAATGCCCAATGATCTGATCAATTTTTCAAAACAAAAGCGAGTATTTACATCACCAAAGCTTAAAAATAATGATTATCAAAAGCTAAGAATGATAATGGCAAATGCCATAAGATTTAACTTAGGAGAAATATATGGAGCCTATACAAAACAAAACAACTTATGTGCAGCAGCATTCTTTCTAAAATCAAAACTTAAATATTATTTAATTTTTAATGCTTTAGATAAGAATGAACAAAATGCCTACCCTTTGCATTATCTAATTGATAAATTTATTGAATCACATGATGAAAAAACCGTAACTTTGAATATTGAAAATATTATTACAATAAATGACCCTGATTTTATAAGCGGTGCAGGTGCACATGAATATAATTATAAAGAGATTTATATTAATCATTTACCCTGGTATAAAAAATTGTTAATTAAAATTGATTGAAAATGGTAAATATTCTTGCTCAAAAAAACTCACTAATGAATTTATTTATTTCTGAATTAAGAGATAAACAAATTCAAAAAGACAGTATGAGATTCAGAAGAAACATGGAACGTATTGGAGAAATTTTTGCTTATGAAATAAGCAAAAATCTAGAATATAAAATTATGGATATACAAACTCCATTAGGAACATCAACCATGTCGTTGCCACAATCAAAAATTGTAAATGCTACCATATTACGTGCTGGTTTACCATTTCATAACGGATTCTTAAATTATTTTGATAATGCTGAAAATGCCTTTATTTCTGCACACAGAAAATACCATAAAGATGGCTCGTTTACCATTCAGTTTGAGCATTTATCGAGTCCAAATATTAATGGCAAAACACTTATCCTTTCAGATCCAATGTTGGCATCAGGAGCATCCATGGAAATTGCTTACAAAGCACTTCTTGAAAGAGGAACTCCGGCTCATACGCATATAGCAACTATTATTGCAAGCAATCAAGGAATTAATTTTGTAAAAAAACACATCAACATGAAAAATGTAACCATCTGGGCCGGTGATGTGGACGACGAATTAACTTCAAAATCATACATTGTTCCCGGATTAGGAGATGCAGGTGATTTGGCATTTGGAAGTAAGATGTAAGCTGGTTGCCGAATATTAAGAGAAGAAAGTGATCTGATTAATTCGAGTCATCCGATCACTACAAGTAACATCACAACTTAAAGTTTGAATACTTTATTGAAATCATCACATTCAAACAATAAAGCCTTGATTATTTTATTTAATTTAGGATGAATAAATTCCGGAGATATTTCAAAATGTAGAATTCTATAAAATTATACCTAAGTTTAAAATCTGCTCTTGGAAAAAGAATATATTAATATAAAAGATAATTGCAGAAAAGGTCTTTTAAAATATCTTGAAAAAGCCATTTCAACAATACCATTAACTGAGAATTCAAGAATTCTGGATGCTGGCTGTGGATCCGGAGTGCCAACCATATTCTTAGCGCAAGAATTTAACTGTAAAATTACTGCGGTTGACACAGATAAAACATTAATTGCTGTATTAAAAGAAAATGTCAAAATGTTGGAACTTAGTAACAAAATTAATGCTTTTACAAGTTCTTTGTTTGATTTAAAATCGAACATGCAATTTGATTTAATACTGGCTGAAGGTATTTTAAATGCTGTTGGTTTCCAGAAAGGTTTCCTAAAAATGTTAGAATTGTTAAAAAGCAATGGTTTTATAATAATTCATGATGAATTTCTAAACCAAAATGAAAAAATTCATTTTATTGAAGATAACAACTGTAAAATATTAAAATCGTTTGTGTTAGCTGAGCAAGTTTGGTGGGATGATTATTATATGTGTCTCGAAAAGGAAATAACTACTTATTCTAACGATTTCTTAAAATTGTTTAAGTCCGATAAACAAGAAATAGCATCTTACAAGAAAGATCCTTCAAGATTTAAATCAACTTATTTTGTCATAAAAAAACTAGTAGAGATAATTAATGTAACCATTCTTTAAATAAACTATCTTAAAAACTTATAGTCTCTTTAATTTAGAGTTATCATCACATTCAAGTAATAATTGATATATTGATTTCTTTAGTCTTGGGTGTACATACTCAGGAGCAATCTCAACCAAAGGTTCCAAGGTAAATCTGCGTTTATGTAGCTGTTTATGTGGTATTGTTAATTCTGGCAGATCAATAATTTCATCATTATAAAATAAAATATCAATATCCATTGTTCTGGATGCGTACTGTTCTGATTCACGAACCCGACCCAAATGATTTTCTATTTCGTGGCATTTCTCCAAAATCTGAAGTGAATTATAATCCGTTTCTACAATAAGAACCTGATTTAAAAAATCATTTTCCGATTCAAAACCCCAGGAAACTGTTTCATAAATAGAAGATTCTTTTGTGATTTTTCCAATCTCATCTTCAATTTTATTTCTTGCGTTAGACAAATTGTTAAACCTATCTCCAAGATTTCCACCTAATAACAGATACACTTTATTCATTTCAAAGAAAAAATTTCACTTTTTTGTAACAAATTTAGTTATACTCCTACTAATTTGTTGTGATAAATATATTAAAAAGTATAATTTTATCATTTCCTCAAAAAATAATAACTAAAATATAATAAAAATGAAAAGTTTCTTTAAGTACTTACTGGCATCTGTATTAGGAGTAATGATTGCTGGTTTCCTCATGTTTATAATCACAATTGTTGGAATAACAGCCATGGTGTCGTCTCAAGATGAAGTTGTGAAAATTGAACCTAACACCTTTTTGCATATGGAGTTATCCCAACCAATTATGGACAGAAGTAATGATAACCCCTTTGAAACCATAAATTTCTCGGATTTTTCTCCTACTGCTCAACTTGGATTAGATGATATTATTAATAATCTGAAAAAGGCAAAAGATGATGAAAACATAAAAGGAATATATCTTGATTTTACAGTAATCCCTGCGGGTATTGCAACAGTTGAAGAGATAAGAAATGCTTTGCTTGATTTTAAAGAGTCTGGTAAATTTATTATTGCTTATGCTGATGTGTATACTCAACCATCTTACTATTTAGCAAGTATTGCTGATAAAGTGTATTTAAATCCTGAAGGACTTTTAACATTTGTAGGTTTACGCTCTGAAATCATGTTCTTTAAAGAAGCACTGGAAAAAATAGGTATTGAACCACAGATTATCAGACACGGTAAATTTAAAAGCGCTGTTGAACCATTCATGTATACAAAAATGAGTGAAGAAAACAGGCTACAGATTATGACTTTTATGGGTTCAATCTGGGATCATATCTTAAATGGAATTTCAGCAGAAAGAAACATTAGTTTAAAAGATTTAAATGCTTTAGCCGATAATATGACAATTAAAGATGCACAATCTGCTCTTGATAATGGTTTGATTGATGGATTAAAATATAAAGATGAAATTTTGGATGAATTGGCAGAACTGACTGAACAAAAAGATTCTAAGAAATTAAAAAGTATTTCTATTGCTAAATACACAAAGGTGCCAGATAAAAAGCGTAAAAAGTTAGAAAAAAATAAAATAGCAGTGGTATACGCTAGTGGCACAGTAATAATGGGTGAAGGTCAGGAAGGAACTATAGGATCTGATAGAATTTCTCGTGCTATCCGTAAAGCAAGAAAAGATTCTTCTATTAAAGCAATTGTTTTCAGAGTTAACTCAGGTGGTGGTAGTGCATTAGCTTCTGAAGTTATTTGGCGAGAAATTAAATTAGCCCAGGAAGTAAAGCCTGTAATTGCTTCATTAGGTGACGTTGCAGCTTCAGGAGGTTATTATATTGTAGCTCCTGCTCAAAAAATCATCGCTTCACCAAATACAATTACCGGATCAATTGGTGTGTTTGGTGTATTACCTAACGGGAAAAAACTTTTAAATGAAAAACTTGGAATCCATGTTGATGTTGCTAAAACAAACAATTATGCAGATATGGGAACATTTTCTCGTCCATTAACTGCACAAGAAAAGGAGATTATTCAATATAGTGTTGAAGATATTTATTCAACCTTTGTAGATCATGTGGCTAAAGGTAGAAACATGACATACGAAGAAGTTGACGAGATTGGTCAAGGAAGAGTTTGGAGTGGTTCAAACGCAATTGAAATTGGTTTAATTGATGGTTTCGGTGGTTTAGATGATGCTATTAAATTAGCTGCTGAAGCTGCAAATATAGAAACATATAGAACAGTTGACTTACCAAAACTGGAAGATCCATTTCAAATGTTTATGAAAGAATTACAGGGGAATGTTCGTGTTTCTATTCTTAAAAATGAGCTTGGTGATCAATATAAATATTACGAAAATTTAAAATCGATTACCAATCAGCAAGGTATCCAGGCAAGAATGCCTTTCGAATTAGAGATTTATTAATTATAGTAATAAATATAAAAAATTTGATGTTAAATTATTATTCTGATTAATGCAGCATAATAAATAATACAGGGCTGTTTTAGGATTCAGATTTTTGTTTGAAAATATTAACTTTTGAGTGCTTTCATAGTTAACTTACCTAAAGCAGCCTTTTTATTGTATGGCTTTTCTGGCTTTCAATATCCATTTTGAAGTATCCAAAGGACTTATTCCTTTATATTCTCTTGTTTGCCCCAACTCATCAGTACATTCCTGGTAACCATAAAACTTAGTGGAGATTTTAGCTTTGCCACCAGAACGTGAACTCAGTCGAACCGGGAAATCTAATGATGTGGCAACAGGTAAAATTCCACATAAAATAAATTTCCCATTTCCCATTTCAGGACTTTCAAATGTTCCGCGCATTTGAGTTATATCGCTGGTAATTGCTCCCAATAAATCTTCAGTAGCTGAAATTTTAAAAGAAATTAATGGCTCCAATAAAGTAGTTCCTGTATTTGTGAGTCCATCCATGATTCCCATTGGAGTAGCCACAATAAAATCGCCCGGATTTGAATGTACCTGATGATCTTCACCTTCAATCAAAGTAATTTTTAAATCAGTTACTTCCCAACCTTTTATTCCTTGTTTTAATGCATTCGGTATGGTTCGCTCCACTTCGTTTTGATATTTCTGATGCACATCATCAACACTAATCTTCGATTTATAAACCACACCACTTCCACGTTCAGCAGGTTCAATTAAAAATTTCATGATTGCCCAACACGGTTTAGGCATCCAGTA
>CAZPMA010000092.1:0-11675 GCA_964587535.1 uncultured Bacteroidales bacterium | reverse complement strand
TTTTTGTGCACCCACTTCTCCTTTTTCCATTAGTTTTATTCCGAAAGTAATTCCCAAAATACGGGCAATCCAATAAAACTTAAATATTTTCCATTTGTTAGGTTTAACATCTGTTCCAGAATAGTTTTTCCAAAACATATAATGACGCAATTCGTCTTCACTAATCTTTTCAAGAGTTTCTGCGTTCTTCTGATTTTTAATTTTTCTTGCCAAACGAGAATAGATATAATATTCTGTGATCTCATTTTTCTGAAATGATTTTATATCCGCTATTTGCTTAGGTGTAAGTTCTGCATTTGACATATTGCTCAGGTTATTAGATTGTTATACCGATGCTGTTAAATATATTAGATAATTTAACACTTACCAAAATTAATTTAATTCTTATAAATAACCTTTAATTATTAGTGTTTTCGAGCAATAAAAAAATAAGTTATTAACAATGTCAAAATTTTTTTGACGAAATTTTGACGAAATTGTTCACAAACCTATAAACCGTAATTTTTTTGTTCGAAAAAAATTACTTTATTTGCAACTTTGTTTTGAAAAAGAGGGATTTAAGGAACAGATGGATTTTGAAAAGAAATTAAGAAACAAGACGATTCTAACAGTAATGTTGGTTTTATTTGCTTTAAGTACAATTTACTTTTCTTTAGGCATAAAAAACCAGAAGCAGTATACCGACTGGCAAATACAAAAAGAATCTGACATTTTAAATATTGAGCTTAAAAATCTATTAAGTAATACCAATCAGATTTACAGAAGTAAGATTCAGTATTTTGTTAATAATCCGTTTATTAAAAACGAACTGGTTTCACATAATATTGAGAATCTTTACAGAAAAACATTTCCTTTATATACAATTCTTAAATCAGAAGATCCATATCATTTTATTATTAATTTTTATGATGCAAATAATAAATTAACATTAGATATGGAAGTTGGACCTAGCGAACAGGAAATTTTCGCATCTCCAAATTCATATGTCGCAAAGGCAAATAAAACTAAACGAAGAATTACCGGATTTGACTTTTCAAATGCTCAATTATATTATAAAATTGTAGAGCCTGTAGTTTATAAAGGGAATTATCTTGGTTGTATAGAGTTTGGTATTCGCGAAGATGAAATTATAAACCAAATTTCTAATGAACACAATGTTCTTATTGCTACAGTTTTTAATTTAAAAGAAGTTAACAGAGAAATTAATCATGACTTAAACAATGGTTTAGTATTGGGTGATGAACTAGTCCATTCAGTTTTTCATCAGGATTTTTACCAGGAAATTTTTAAAAATGGATATGATTTAAAATCTCAAAAGCTAAAAAAAGACAACAGATATTATTACATTGAAAAAATTGATGTTGAGAATCAGTTATTGACCGAAGGTTTTGAAAGTATATTATGTACAAGAGACATTTCAATGCTTCAGAGTATATACCATGCAACAATTTACAGATCATTACTATTAATTATTTTAATTCTTGGTACAACCTATATTATTCTTCATCTTTCTTTTAATACGTTAATAAACAAGTTTTTTAACCTTCAGGATTCATTAGATAAGAGATTAGCTCAGAAATCAAAAGAAATAATTGACGCAAACGCAGAGCTAAGTCAAATATTTAACACTACCGGGAATAGTATGCGATTAATTGATACTGATTTTAATATATTAAGAGTTAATCGTTCGTTTACAACACTCTCAGGTATAAGTAAAGAAGATGCTGAAGGCAAAAAATGTTTTAATGTGTTTCCAGGTCCTTCCTGTCATACTGCTGATTGCCCATTAAATCAGATTAAAAATGGAGAAGAAAGAGTAGAAAAAGATCTACAGAAACGGCATAAAAACGGTAAAATAATACCAGGTATAATTAACTGTGTAGCATTTAAAGATCAAGAAGGAGAAATACTTGGAATAATTGAAGATTTTAAGGACATTTCAAAGCGTCTGGAAGCAGAAGAAGCCCTAAAAAGAACAGAGCAACAGTTCTCTATTTTCATGGATAATCTGCCATTGGGTGTATTTATTAAAGATGAAAATCTAAAATCCATTTATTTGAATAAATACATGGATGTTGTTTTTTCTAATAAAGATTGCAAAAATAAAACACCAGATGAAATATTTCCTAAAGAATATGCAGAAAGAGTGAAGGAAGAAGATAAAAAAGTTTTGGATGGTGAAGTTTTAGTAGTTGAGGATCAACTTCCTGGTAAAAACGGAGAAATTCGTTTGTACCAAACACATAAATTTAGATACAGGGGCGCTGATAATTCCTGGCAAATAGGCGGCATATCGCTTGATATTACCGACAAGAAAAAAACAGAACATAAGCTAAAGATTCTTTCTAATGCAATTCAACATTCTCCGGCTTGTGTTATTATTACAAACCTGAAAGGAGAAATACAGATTGTTAACCCTAGCTTTACTGAAATTACAGGATATTTACCAGAAGAAGTGGTAGGTAAAGGAATTAATATATTAAATTCAGACGCTAACTCTAATGTCTTTTATCAAGATGTATTGAATAATGTATTAGATGGAAATGATTGGCAGGGTGAGTTCCAGAACAGAAAGAAAAATGGTGAAAAATACTGGGAATTAGCATCAATATCCCCGGTAAAAAATAGTAAAGGAGAGATTACTCATTTTGTTGTAATATCAGAAGATATTACTTCTAGAAAGAAAAGTGAAAAGGAACTTATTGACGCAAAAGAAAAAGCAGAAGAAGCAAATAGATTAAAAACAGCCTTTTTAGCTAATTTATCTCACGAAATTCGTACTCCGATGAATGCAATTATCGGGTTTTCTAATTTACTTATTGATGAAGATATGTCGTACGAAGAAAAGGTGAAATTAAATAATCTAATAAACGATAATAGTCAGAATTTATTAAAACTAATAGATGATGTTATTGATATCTCAAAGATACAATCAGGAGATATTGAAATAAATAACACAGAATGTCACTTAAACAAGCTTTTTCTTGATTTATATGTTGCATTTAGTGTACAGCTTGAAAATAATCCTAACAAAGATATTCTTTTGTCAATGAATAAAGGATCTCGAGCAAATGATTTCTCCATTATTACAGATCCAACCAGATTAAAACAAGTACTGTTTAATTTAATTGAGAATGCCATTAAATTTACTAGTAAAGGATTTGTTGAGTTTGGTTATACACTTATTGAAGAAGAGAACAAAATACAGTTTTATGTAATTGACTCGGGAATAGGCATTTCACAAGAAAAATTTGAAATGATTTACGATTTGTTCCGTCAGGCTGATGAATCATTTACCAGAGAATACGGCGGTACAGGTATTGGATTATCCATAGCAAAAAAGATTATTGATCATTTAGGAGGTGATATCTGGATTCAGTCAACATCGAAACAAGGAACGAATATTTATTTTACTTTACCATACGAAAAAAGAGAGTCAAAATTTGAAGAAACAGAAAAATTAAATAAATCGTTCAATTGGCAAAATAAAGTTGTTTTAGTTGCTGAAGACATTGATTTTAATTACAAGCTGATTGAAGAAATTTTAATTCCTACCAAAGCTAAAATAATATGGGCAAAAAATGGGAAAGAAGCAGTTGATTTATGTCTTAATAATGACAATATTGACTTAGTACTGATGGACCTTAAAATGCCTGGAATGGATGGATACGAAGCAACAAGAAAGATAAAAGAACTAAAAAAGGAAGTAAAAATAATTGGTCAAACAGCATATGCACAGGGTAATGAGCGCGAAAAGTGTTTAAATGCCGGTTTTGATAATTATGTTTCAAAGCCCATAAAAATAGATGATTTATTATCTGTAATAAATCAAGCCTTTTTGAAAAATTAAATTAAGCCTTAATACATATTTTGAATATAATTATTGGACTTATAAGCTAATAGTTTAATTTTTATTACATTTGTTAATGTTTGTATAATGATTAAATCAATTTATTGATTTTCAACTAAAATTTATACATTTATACATTAAAAGCGAATAACAAAATTTTATCGTCATGATAGGAACTTATATTCAGGAATTACTAGCCAATAACAACAGGGTTATCATTCCTAATTATGGTGCATTTTTAGTAAGAGCAACGTCTAAAAGCAAAGACGCAAACACATTAAAGGAAAAGTTAGCAGACATTTATTTTAGTCCTTTTTTAAAATTTAATGATGAATTGTTAGAAAAACACATTATTAAAAAAGAAGGGGTAACAAAGGAAATAGCTGCTGAAAAGATTAAACAATACATTGACGATATTAAAAAAGAATTAGATCAGGATAAGCCTTTTAAAATTGAAAATTTTGGTGAATTTACAGCAGATAAGCAAGGAAAGGTAGTTTTTACAACAGTTGGTAAAGCCAAAGAAGTTAAGCCTGAAGAGAAAAAAGAAACAACTGCAAAAGCAGCAACTAAAAAAGAACCAGAAGTAAAAACTACAAAAAAGGCCAAAGAAACCATTACAGAGGAAAAGAAAACACAAAAACCTGTTACTCCTGTTAAAGAAACAGAATCGCCTAAAGAAGAGAAGAAAGAGGAAGAGAAATCAACTGGTTTAAAAGAATTTAAACCAGAAGAAAAGACGGAAATTCAAACTAAAAAAGCAGAAAAACCAGTTTATAATTTAAAAAAGGAAAAGAAACCAGTCAATAAAGCCTTAATCTGGACAATTGCAATAAGTGTTCCTGTAGCGGCAATATTTATATGGGGGATTCTAAATATCAGTACGGTTAAAGAAGTACTTACAAAAGATAAAGATAAAACGGAAAAGCTTGTTAAAAAGCCAGTAGCTAAGAAAAAAGTTGCACCTAAAAAAACAGAAACAAAACCAGAAGCTGAAGAAGTAAAAAAACAACAAGCGAAACAAGAAGTTATTACAGAAAAGAAACCCCTTGTTCCACAAAAGAAATATTATATAATCGCAGGCAGCTTTAAAAATGAAACATATGCGATTTCATACCTAAATAAGCTTAAAGCAGAAGGATATAATGCAGAAAAATTAGCTGTGCGAAACGGAATGCATGCCGTAAGTTTTAGTTCGTTTGCTGATAAAAGAAAGGCCATTGCCGAGTATAAATTTATTACACAGGAAAAGGGGCTGCAAGCATGGATCTTGTATTATTAGAAAAATTTTAAAATAGATTTGAGCCGTAAATTTTACGGCTTTTTTTTATATTTTTCTAAAAAAGAAGGATAAGATTAAAAAATGAAAAATTTATTTATAAAAAATACTTAATTTGCATTTTTAAACCAACTTATATCTTTTATGAATGAAAATTAAATACCTTGACTTAATTGAGCAAACTTTCGATTTTCCACAACGAGAGTTTGAATTGGATGATGAAAATCTTCTATTCCACAAGATTCCTTTGATGGATATAATTGAAAAGTATGGAACACCATTAAAATTTACCTATCTTCCTCAGATTTCAAATCAAATTCAAAGGGCAAAAACCTGGTTTAAGAATGCGATGGAAAGAGTAAATTATAAAAGCAATTATTATTATTGCTATTGTACAAAGAGTTCTCATTTTAAGCATGTTCTGCACGAAGCCCTTACAAATGACATTCATATCGAAACATCATCAGCCTATGATATTAATATCGTTGAGCAATTGTATAAGGATAAGAAGATTACAAAGTCAACCTATGTGATTTGTAATGGATTTAAACGTGACACATATATTGAAAATATAGCCAGATTAATAAATAATGGTTTTAAAAATACAATTCCAATAATTGATAATTATAGAGAATTAGACAGGTTAGAAGAGTTAATAGATGTACCCTT
Organism: uncultured Bacteroidales bacterium; assembly: GCA_964587535.1. Lineage (GTDB taxonomy): Bacteria > Bacteroidota > Bacteroidia > Bacteroidales > UBA12077 > UBA12077. The sequence goes on along the minus strand of CAZPMA010000092.1, from coordinate 5,877 downwards.
TGAAGTAGGTATTCGTATTGCATCTGAAGAAGAACCAAAATTTGAGTTTTATACATCCCGTTTAGGAATAGGATATAAAAACATTGTAAATTTTTATTTAAAGCAAATTAAAGATAATCCTAACATTAAGCTCAAAATGCTTCATTTCTTTATCAATACTGGCATAAAAGATAATGCCTATTATTGGAGTGAGTTAGTAAAATGTTTAAATGTATATGGCGAACTTAAAAAGGTTTGTCCTGAATTGGATTCCTTAAATATAGGGGGTGGATTTCCAATCAAAAATTCATTATCATTTGATTATGATTATGAATATATGGCTGATGAAATTATATCGCAGACAAAGCTATATTGCGAAGCTAACAATTTAAGAGAACCTAATATTTTTACTGAGTTTGGATCATTTACCGTTGGCGAAAGTGGTGGAGTTATTTATTCTGTGCTTGGTCAGAAGAAACAAAATGATCGTGAGGTATGGAATATGATTGATAGTTCTTTTATGACTACACTGCCAGATAGTTGGGCTATTAATAAACGATTTATTATGTTGCCAATTAATAAGTGGTATAATACCTATGAAAGAGTTTTTCTTGGTGGATTAACCTGCGATAGCGATGATTATTATAACTCTGAACAGCACAGTAATGCCATTTATTTGCCAAAATTTAATCCAAATGACACACTTTATATTGGATTTTTCAACACAGGAGCTTATCAAGATACCATAGGGGGGTTTGGAGGAATAAAACATTGTTTAATACCTGGTCCAAAACAAATTATCATTGATAAAGATGAAAAGGGAAACTTTGTTACCGAAGTATTTTCAGAAGAACAAGTACCCGAAGAGATGCTTAAGATTTTGGGATACAAATAGTGAATATTAATTCAATAAAGTTTTATTATGAGAACTTATGCAGGAATTCCTAAAGAATTTGCACAACTGGAATCGTCACAAATCGTTTTAATACCAGTACCATACGACGGAACCAGCACGTGGGGCAAAGGAGCAGATAAAGGACCTGAAGCTTTTTTAGAAGCTTCGGAGAATATGGAAATTTATGATATTGATACCGACTCTGAAGTTTATAAAAATGGTGTTTTTTTGGCGCCTGCAGTTACCGAAAAAAGTTCTCCCGAAAAAATGGTAGATGAGGTGCATAAAGTGGCTTCAGGATACATAAAAATGGGCAAGTTTGTTACTTTGTTTGGTGGCGAGCATTCTGTTAGTATTGGTTCCATTAGGGCATTTAAAGAAAACGTTGAAAATCTTACGGTTTTACAGTTTGATGCACATGCCGATTTACGTCCTGAATATGAAGGCTCAAAATGTAGCCATGCATGTGCTGTTCATGAAGCTCAGCATACAACAAATCTAGTTCAGCTTGGAATTCGAAGTATGGATTCCATTGAAAAACCCTATTTAAAAAAAGAGAATTGCTTTTTTGCTCACAATATTTTTGCAAATCCAAATTGGGAAAAAGATGCATTAGATAAAATCGGTGAAAATGTATTTATTACCATCGACTTAGATGTTTTTGATTCATCTATTATGCCATCAACTGGGACACCTGAACCAGGCGGATTAAATTGGTATCAGGTGGTAAACTTCATCAAAAAAGTAGTTAAAAAAAGTAATGTTGTAGGATTTGACATTATGGAACTTTGTCCGAATGGGAACAATAAAGCACCAGATTTTTTAGCTGCAAAGCTTTATTATAGGATATTAAGCGATGTTTTTAATAAAAGAAACAAATAAGAAAATTAAATATTATGGAAAGAAATACTATATCAAAATTTATCGAAGAGCACTATTTACACTTTAATGCTGCAGCATTAAAAGATGCAGCTGTTGGTTACGAAAAACATTTAGCCGAAGGTGGTAAAATGATGATTACCCTGGCCGGAGCAATGAGTACAGGAGAGCTTGGTAAAAGCTTAGCCGAAATGATTCGTCAGGATAAAGTTCAGATTATTTCATGTACCGGAGCAAATCTGGAAGAAGATATTATGAATCTTGTAGCTCATTCGCACTATAAAAGAGTTCCAAACTATCGTGATTTAACACCCAAAGAAGAGTGGGGATTACTTGAAAAAGGTTTGAATCGTGTTACTGATACCTGTATACCAGAAGAAGAAGCTTTCCGACGTTTGCAACAGCATATTTATAAAATCTGGAAAGATGCTGAAGAAAAAGGAGAAAGATACTTCCCTCACGAGTATATGTATAAAATGTTATTATCAGGAGTTTTGGAGCAATATTATGAAATTGACCCTAAAAACTCATGGATGCTCGCAGCAGCCGAAAAGAACCTTCCTATTGTTGTTCCCGGATGGGAAGACAGTACAATGGGGAATATTTTTGCATCGTATTGCATAAAAGGAGATCTTAAACCATCAACCATGAAATCGGGGATAGAATACATGACCTGGCTTGCAGATTGGTATAAGAATAATTCAGGAGGCAAAGGAGTTGGATTTTTCCAGATTGGAGGTGGCATTGCTGGTGATTTCCCAATTTGTGTTGTTCCGATGATGTATCAGGATCTGGAAATGCATGATATTCCATTCTGGAGTTATTTTTGCCAGATTTCTGACTCAACAACAAGTTATGGTTCATACTCGGGTGCTGTGCCGAATGAAAAAATCACCTGGGGAAAACTGGATATCGACACACCTAAATTTATTGTTGAATCGGATGCAACCATTGTTGCGCCACTCATTTTTGCCTGGTTACTAAACTGGTAAGTTAATTATATTTTACAGAAAGAGGCTGTTCAAAAAGTAAGCTTTTAAAATATTTAAACGACTTTTACCATTTAATCTCTGAAGGGAAGTCGTTGAAAATCAAGATTTCTTCAGAGGTGGGGAAATATTGATTTTCATTGTACTATGTTTTATTAAGTTTTTTTAGACAGCCCCTTTTATATTCAAATTTAATTTTTACACTTCATAAACTCACACATATTCGATTTCAGGAAATATTCCATTTCTGTAGTGTTTTTTTCATCTACTTCGCTAAAAGCAAAAGCAAATACAGGATATTTATGATAATCTATTTTATGCATGTGTAGTAAATTGTTAAATCCTTTTTGAAAAGCATCATAATCTACTTCAAGTACTTTATCAGGATGGATACCATGACTGGCAATTGTTGCATTATATTGTTTGTTTTCTTTTCCTTTAAAACTATCTCTCCAATCTGGCACTTCTTCTTTAAAATAGGCTTCGTAAGGATTAAAACCATGCGAATATTGAGTCATGTCGCCCATGCAAAAGCCTGCAAAGCGCATTGGATTGGCTTCGATTGGAATTGCTACTCCTTGTGAATTAATTCGAAATTCAATGTGCATTGCAAAATTGCGGAATTTACCTTCTTTAGATAAAGCTTTTAGAACATTCATGAATTTATCGTAGCCCACATCAAATACTTTTTTTGATGTGAAATATAAACGATCACTTACATCTTTACCAGATGCAAAAACATGTTCGTAAATATTTACAATTTCCGGGGTTCCATCTGCTTTAAAAAATGCATCGACAGCATATTCTTTACCATCAATCAATTCTTCCAGTAAAAACCGATTACTATCCAATACTTCTTTTGGAAAAATATTTTCGGCTTCTTTCATTTCTTTTTTAAGATCTACCAATATTTGTTCCCATTCTTTGTAATTTTCAACCACATGTATGCCTAGGCTAAAAAAACCTGTAACCGGCTTAATGATAAATGGAAAGCCGAACTGTTCTACATCAAAATTTGGAAGATTGTCAAAACTTTCTTCTGCAAATTTAAAGTCAGGATATACCGGTTTTAATAATTGACGGAACTTAAATTTGTCTTTACACAGATCAATTAAATCTGGAAGGTGAGTGTGTTTAAGATTCTTTTGAATCCATGCAATACTGTTTTCAGAATTACAATATATTTTTGGTTCTTTTTCTTTTTTTAGCTGCTCAAGCGTATCTTTTTCTTCAACTGTTAATACTCTTGGCGTTGTGCCAATAAGCTTCATTGCTGATTCCGTTTTTATCATTGGAACTTTTATATCGCAAGATGTTTGCATCAATAATTCAGATGCATAAGGATAATCGATCAAAAACATATAACATTTTTAAAATAGTGCGCAAAAGTAGATAAAATAATCCTTACAGAAAGGATGCTACATAGAAAATTAAGTAATTAGGAAATTTTTAACAGATATTTTCGAAAGTCTAGAAAAATTATCCTGTAAATTGGATAAATATGTAAAAATAATTCTACTTATAAAACTCTATACCTAAAATTGAAATATCATCAAAAATGGCAGTACTGCCTTCAAGAATTTTCTGTTGTTTAATTATTGTATTGATATTATCATCAATATCATTAGGGTTGGCTAGGTTTTTTTCTATTTGCTTTGTTCCAAAACTAACCCCTTTTTCGTCCATCAACTCAACTAAACCATCGGTGTAGCAGAATAGTTTTGATTTACCTTCTATTTTTAAACTGCCCGATTGTAGGGTAGGTATTTCATCTAGCATTCCCATGCCTACACATCCTTCACGTAAAAACTTAAGATGGTTTTTGTCTATACAATAAAATATTGGTGGATTATGCCCAGCATTAATATATTCCAGGACACGGGTTTTATAGCTATACTTTCCGATAAAAAGCGTAATAAACTTTTCACCTTTAGCACTAGCCATTACTCTTTCATTTAGTTTTTTTATAATTTCATTTAAAGGAATTTCTGTTGTAAAAAGGGCCCTCAGGTTAGCCTGAAAATTTGACATTAATAAGGCTGCAGAAATACCCTTACCAGAAACATCAGCAATACAAAAACCAATTTCATTGTCGTTTAATTGAATAAAATCATAGTAGTCACCACCAACATCAAAGTGGGGGTGATAAAAGGTTGATACCAGAATTTTATTATTATGGGGCAATATGGCTCTGTCAGGAATCAACATTGATTGCATTTTTGAAGCTAATTCCAACTCTCTTTTTAATGCTTCTTGCTCAATAGATTCCTTTACTAAGCGCATATTTTCAATTGCAACAATAATAATATTTGAAAGCGTTTGTATAAAGTGTAAATGTTTAATGGTAGGGCTTACACCTTCTTTTTCTTCATCAATATCTCCTATTAAAACAAATGCAATAGGAACATTATTATTAATAACAGGAATAATATTATCAAAAACGCGTAAGGTTGGATTTGGAGATGCAGTAATAAAAGATATTTCCTTATGAGAAAGCAAATCTTTTTCTACATCAATTCTTTTAATAATTTGTTCAGAACAACCTGAGCTTAAAATTAGCTCCCAGTTTTTATCGTATTTAAAAATCAGCATCTTACCTATATTAAGATCTTCACGAAGAATTGTTTCATAACGCTTTAACAATTCTTGAGTTGGAAGATTTTCATTAATAGCTTTCGTTATCGTAAGCAATGTATTTAACTTAAAAGTCGAAAGTTTTAGTCTATTAATTGATGCTTTGTTGGATAAATCCATATTTTAGTAAAATTCTGATTTTCAATACTGAATAAATATAATAAATTTACGTGTAAAAGAAAAGAATTACTCTTTTACTCTTTCACCATATGAGTGATCTCTGGTGTCAACTTTAATTTTATCTCCAGTATTAACAAATAAAGGAACCATAATTTGTGCCCCTGTTTCTAATGTTGCAGGTTTCAATGATGTGCTTGATGAAGTATCTCCTTTTAAACCAGGTTCAGTATATGTTATTTCTAAAACAACATAAGCAGGTAATTCGCAATACAAAGGAGTTTCTGTATCTGCATGCCAAACAGCTTCAACACCTTGTCCTTCTTTTAATAAATCAGGAGCATTAATTAAATCTTTTTGAAATGAAACTTGTTCGAAAGTTTC